>CAZAQY010000031.1:30618-49369 GCA_964486845.1 uncultured Pirellulaceae bacterium | reverse complement strand
CAACAGGATCCCCGAAAAGGTGGCAGCGGCGAGGTGGGCGTACAACTCTGGCGCGGCCGCGCGCTCCGCTGCGACTTCCCGGCGGCTCTTGCCAATCAAGAACACCGTGTAGGCTACCAGCATCCCTACAAACACCACGCCATCCAGACGGCCGATGCGGCCATCCAGGCCGACCACGAGCGTCAACGCCGAGAGTGCAACCATCAGCGGCACGTCAAACCAGAGCAGTTGCCGAGCCACCGTCAATGGAATCAACAGGGCGGAGAAGCCCAGAATCAGCAGCACATTCATAATGTTGCTGCCGACCACGTTGCCCAGCGCCAGATCCGCCTGCCCCACCCAGGATGCCTGGATGCTGACCGCCAGTTCCGGCGCACTGGTGCCGTAGGAGACGACGGTCAGTCCGATCACCAGCGGCGACAGGCCCACCGCCGCGGCCAAATGCGCCGCGCCGCGAACCAGCACGTCGGCGCCGACAACCAAAACGACGATGCCGACGACGAACAGAATGGATGTCAGCAAATCCATACAGGGCGATCCCCGCGTTGGAGCATGATTCCGCGATTTGTTGTTTTGCGAGCAAGAACACCACTGATCACACGGATTTCACCGATGTTCCTTATTCGTGTCATCCGTGTCATCCGTGGTCAAGTGATTTGGGTTGCGGGCAGCGCTCGCGTTGGTTAACGGCTGGCCGGATTGCCAAAAAGGGAAACGCCCTTCACCTGTCCAACGGCAGGAGAAGGGCGTTTGGTTTACCACTCGATTGACGAATCACAAAACGGACTTAGTAGCGCCGGCCGCCGCCGTACCCGCCACCGCCGCCGCCGCCTCGACGGCCGCCGCCGCCGCCGTAGCCGCCACGGCCACCGCCGCGTTCCTCGCGGGGTCGAGCCTCGTTGACGGTCAACGACCGCCCATTGAAATCCTGGCCATTTAACGCGGAAATCGCCGCCTGCGCCGCCTCGCCAGTTTCCATCTCCACAAAGCCGAACCCTTTCGATCGGCCTGTGTCCCGGTCCACCACTACCTGTGCCGACTGAACCGCGCCGTGCGGCTCGAACAGTCTTTGCAAATCGCTGTCGGACACCGTATACGGCAGATTCCCGACGTACAACTTCTTACCCACGATGGGACTCCTCTACAGAACACACCAAGGCAAAACAACTCGCCTCACAGCGGCCTGGTGCCACCGCATGTGAGGCCATCCACAGAACCCGGGGACTAGCGAAACAAGAGGCGAGAGACAACGGCGAGGTTATCCGGCCAAGAAACTTCGACAAGCTCCGAGGGCAGGTGCAAATTACCTAAAGGTGCCCCCTGACGCAATCCCTTCTGGCAAAAAATTTGTGCTTTGAGGGGGAAGTTGTCGTCGGCAAGCCCAGAATAGGGCAGACCCGGTCAACGGTGCTGGCAGCAGCGGGGCAGTATTGCCTGTCCGGGTGCCCAAGGATCGCCGAACAAATTGGTGTCGCATTGTCGCCTTTTGCGGAACAACATATGATGTTTGCTTGCACACCTTAACCTGCCGGCCTCCGCCGGTTCTCAATCCCAGGAGCAACCATCATGAACACCATCACTCGCCGGCAGTTACTCACCCGTTCGGTCTCCGGACTGGGCGCATGGGCCGTCTCGCCACTGCTGGCGGCCGTGGCCCAGGCCAAAGACCAGGGAGCGGCGTTCAAAATCGGCGCTTGCGATTGGTCGATCGGCAATACCCAGAAGCCGGAGGCCTTTGCGGTGGCCAAGGAAATCGGTCTGGACGGCGTCGAGGTCAGCTTCAGCCAACCCGGCAGCGCCAACGACCTCCGCGACGCGGCGGTCCGTGCCAAATATCAAGAAGCCTGCCAGGCCACGGGCTTGGAGATCTGTTCGCTGGCGATGGGCCTGTTGAACAGCATTCCGTATGCCTCCGACCCGCGCACCGAACAGTGGGTCGCGGACGTCGTCGATGTGATGCCCAAGCTGGGCGTGAAACGCTGTCTGCTGGCGTTCTTCGGCAACGGCGACATCAAGGGCGACCGGGCCAAACAGGACGAAGTCATCCGGCGGCTGAAGAAAATCGCCCCGCAAGCCGAGAAAGTCGGCGTCGTGCTGGGCATTGAAAGCTGGATGAACGCCGGCGACCACCTGCGGATCCTGGACGGTGTCGGCTCGCCCGCCATCCAAGTCTATTACGACGTCTGCAACATGACCGACCAGGGCTACGACATCTGCCAGGAAATCCGGCAACTGGGCAAGGACCGCATCTGCCAGATCCACATCAAGGAGAACGGGTCCCTGATCGGCCAAGGCAAAGTCAATCTGCTGCCCGTGCGGGACGCGATCGCCGACATCGGCTACCGCGGCTGGTTGGTCATCGAAGGGGCGACCATCCGCGGCAAGACGCTGGTCGAATGCTACCAACACAATCAGAAATACCTGCGGACCCTGTTCGGCGCAGGCTGAGCCGCCCGAGGCAGAAACATCGTGCCGGGAAGAAGCTGACAGAAAGATGGGATGACAGAAAGATGAAGACGGGAGAGGGGAGACGGCAAGACAGCCCCATCCTCGACGCCCCTTTCTTTCCCGCGTCTCGGTCTCCCATTTTTCTCTCACCCCATATTCCCGTCAGATTTTCTCTTTCTGGAGATCGTCCCGACCATCTGCGCCGGGTGCCTGCCAGGTCGCGCCGCCTCGCGACTGGTTGATGAACTGCACGATTTCTGCGGGCAGACGCGAGTCGAACCGCAGCGACTCGCCCGTTGAGCAGATTCTGCCACTCAATGCCGCTCCGCCGCACGGCCAGGGCCCGGCCGCGCGCGTCGCGAACCTCGACGCCGGCCACCGGCCACGCATTGCGTCCCGTGCCCGGCAGTTCGACACGGATCGCCAACGGCTCGCGCTCGGTCTTCGGGTCCACGTCCAGCCTGAGTTGGTGCCGATCGACCAATTGCGCGCCGACCGTCGCCGGGCCGTCATACTTCTCGAATTTGATCGCAACGCCGGCCAAATCCGCCGCAGCGCCGGTTCCGCCCAACAGGAGAGCACTCGGCACAAAGCACAGGAATGTCCAGACAAGAGACTGCCGCATCATGGCTGGTCTCCTCACAAGTGTCGCTCAGATTTCCTTCCAGACGCCGGGGACCGGCGCGGGGTAGCGGCCGTTGGCGTCGGCCTGGACCGGGGCCGGGGAGTCGGCCGTCAAGCTGTCGACGTTCGAGCAGAACATAAAGTCCGAGGCCATCGCCTCGTCCCAAGTGACCACCTTGCCCGTATGCACGGCCGCCCGCCCCATGATCGCTCCCAGATTCGACAGTGCCGCGCGCCGGGCTTCGTTGTGCGGCCGATCGTTGCGGATCGCGCCCAGCAGCACGTCCCACTCGGCCTGCCAGGGGTTGACCGTCTCCTTTTCCGGTTGCCAGACGATGTTCGCGGAGTCGATGTGCTGGTCCTTGCAGATCCAACACGTGGGCGCGTGAATGTCGCCGGAGAATTTCGCGCCGCACTTCGTCCCGTGGACGAAGGTGGCAAAATCGTTGAAGCAATTCCGAATGTAGCGGCCGGTGACCATCGCTTTCGTGCCGTCGGCAAAGGTGTATTCGATCGAGTAGCTGTCCAGGTTCTGGCTGCAATCCGTGCTGCCGGCATACCGTCCGCCGACGCCGTGAGCGGCGACCGGCCACGAGTCCTTGATCCAAAAACACTCGTCGATCTGGTGGATCATCAACTCGATGAAGATTCCGCCCGATGACCATAGGAACTGGTAGGGATGACCGGGACTCAGCTGCCACAGCAATTCGTTTTCGCCGCGCGGGAACGGCCCCATGCCGTAGCCGGGATCCATGCGGTAGGCGCGAATCAACTGGATATCGCCCATCGCCCCGTCGCGGATACGCTGGATCAACGCCTGGCGTGCGGAGGAGTGGCGGCACATCAGCCCGGCGGCGATCTTGAGGTTTTTCTTCTCCGCGGCTTCACCGGCCCGAATAATCCGCTTGATGCCGCCCGGATCGGCCGCAAAGTCCTTTTCCATGAACACATTGACGCCCTTTTCCACCGCGTACTCCAAGTGCGTTGCCCGGAAGCCGGCGTGGGTGGTCAGCATGGCCACGTCGCCCGGCCGCAGGCAGTCGATGGCCTTGCGGTAGCCGTCAAATCCCAGGAAACGACGCTCCTGCGGTGCATCGATCCGGTCGCCCAGCAGGTTGCTCAATGCCTTGTGGGAGTTTTCGAGCCGGTCTGGACGGAGGTCAGCCATGGCGTACAGCTTGACCGGCCCGCCGGCCCCGGCGTCTCGCGATGGCCGGGTGCCGCCGTCGTTTCCGAGCACCAGTCCTCCCGCCGCCATGGCATTGGCCACCGCGCCGCTGCCGCGACCGCCGCAGCCGATCAGGGCCAGCCGAATGGTGTTGTCCTCGGCGGCGTGGACGTGCGGCAGATCCAACCCCGCCAGGGCTGAAGCCGCGGCCACTTGGGCAGTGCTCTTGAGAAAATCACGGCGGGGCATCCCATTCCGTCTTCGTTCACTCATGGTGTGTCTTTCTTTCAAGGTGGGGAACGTCGTTCATTCATTTGACACGGCCAACAAGCAGGCCGTGCCACGGGGACGTTGTTAACGCAAGTACGGGTTGCGACGGCATCTATCGTTCCCGAAGGGCAGCTGGAAGTCAAGTTGCCATTTCGTTACCACTGGGCAACTGTCTGGCGGAGATGATCTCCATGCGATCCGGCAGCCGCAACGAAGGCAGAACGGAATTCAATCTGTTCGGGCTGGGGATTTTTTCGCGGCCGGCTCGAATTGCAGCCGGAACTTGCGCACCGCCGTCGTGCGGCCTTGGCCGTTCTCGGCCTCGACCACCACGGTGCCCTCGCGGGAGGGCGGCGTCTCTTGGACTACCAGGCCGTCGGCCGCCACGGGCACCTCGCGGCCGTTGATCGTGATCTTCGTTCCCGGCTCAGCCCAGCCGTAGACGTCGATACTGCAATTGTTCGCCACGGTCGAGTGTTCCGGGGGATTGGTCTGGATGATCATGCGCGGCGACGCGTCGAGGGCGAGCGTCTCTTCGATCGCCTGGCGCCGGGCGGCGTACAGCACGTCGGGGTTGCGGTCGAAGTCGGTGTAGGTGCGCACGACTTGCGACGCAATCTCGACTCCGCGCCGCGACGGCTGGATCAAGTCGGCCACGCGCGGACTGAGGGTCGCCTTGATCTGCGCGATCTTGTTTTCCAGCAGCCAGAGACATTCGTAGTCCTGGATGCCGTTGCGCATTTGCTCCCAGCGGAGCGAATCCAGCAGGCCATCCGGCTTTGGATAGACGTGCCAGCCGTCGCCGCGGTGTTTTCCGGGCGCGTTGATGGGGTCGTCCGTCCAGGCGTTGAAACCCCAGTGCAGGTAGCCTTTCAGGGCATAGCGGTAGTTCAGCCAGTGCAGCAGTCGGGAGTCGATCAGCGGCACGTCCACGGTCTTGTTGGGCAACGAGCCGCCCTGGAAGATGCCCACCGTGTACAGCCACAGTTCGTTGCCTTGGCGCTGGGCGTCTTCGAAGGCGGCCTGCCAGGTGGCCAGGTGGTCGAGTTTGGGCACCCAGATCTCCAGCCGGTCCAAGCAGTGCGGGGTCTCGATCGCATCCACCCGGCGCAACTCCGGCGCGTGCCGGTGGACAAAGTCCGAAGCCTCGCGCCAGACCATGACGTTGTGGCCGGCAGGCTCGTCGCAGATGTGGAAGATCGTCTTGTCCAGCCACTCTTTCTGGCGCAGGTGGTCGACCAGCGCCGGCAGGAATTGCGGCAGATACTCCTCGCCGGACAACTTCTCGCTCTTGCCGGCCGTCTCGTCTTTCACGGAGAAACTCGACAGGCGAATCTCCCGGCTCGACCAACCGCCTTCGCCGTGATGGGCGACAAACCCCGTTTCCAGCAAATCCATGCGCCCGGTGTCCCAGAAGACCTGCGCCCAGCGGTCAAACTCGGAGAAGTCGAAGCGAAGGTTGCCGCCGGCGGCGCGCGTCGCCCGCACCAGATTCAGGCTCACTCGAAACACGTTCTGCCGGTGTTCAGCCATGTTCTGCGCATAAAGCCGAAGCATGGGGAAGAACCGCTCCGACTCCAGGGACTCGATGCCGTGATGTTTCGCGAACTGGCTGGTGGAAAACCACTCGGTGACCATCAAGTGCCGTTCGTCCGGAAGCGTGAGCGGAAAAACCGTGAGGACCAGCGGCAACGACGCTCGCGCCGAGCCGCAAGTGACGGTAACCGCGGCGCGATACTCGCCGGGCGCCGCGTCGCGCGGAACCGCGATGGTCCAGTACACGGCCTTCAGCCCGCCTTGGGCCAGCGAGCATTGGCGCGCCTCGCCCAGGCAATCGGGAAACCGGGCCGGCGCCGCGCGGATCAGATCGCCCAGGTTGACCTTCGGCGTGTTCTCTTCGATGAAGATGCTCTCGACGAAGTTCCATCGTACGTTTTCCGCCGGAATCGTCGCCTCGGAGGCCGCCTGCGTGAGGGATTCGACCGAAACCGTGACGTCGCTCAGCGCTTCGTGTGCCTGCACGACGCACTGCGCCGAGACGATCTCGTTGCGCAAGCCGAGCATGCGCATCTCCGCCTGCCGCTGGTCGGGGTTTCCGACGCCGTCTTCGAACACGCGGACGGCATCGCTCACGGCAAACACTTCCAACGGCGGCGACGCGGCGCGCGAGGGGGCGGCACAACAGCAAACCGCCCAGGCCAGCGGCACCAACACCCAACGAAGCCGACTTAAGATGAGCATCTCCGATTCCTCCTGTCGAGACAGCGCCAAAGCGGACGGACGTGCCAACTCGCACCCGTCTGATCTCCCAACTCTAAGACGCCTGGTTCGCCGCTGTCAAGCAGGCGCGCGGCACGAAACCGACCCGTTCTCCAGGAGCGGGGTATCGGAAAGCCGCCGTGGTTCCATTGTGTGGACAACGTTCCCGGCTTTGCTAAAAGGCATCACGGCGGATCTGGGCGTGCAGGTGCCCGAGGACCTGATTACCGACTGCGTGCGGCTGTGTTGCAGTTTGTGCCTGCTGGAAAATGACCCTTCGGTGATCGAGCCGGACGTGCTGAGCAAGGACCGGGACAAGTTCGAGGAGAGCGGCGACCCAAAGTACGTGGACAAGGCGCATCGGCGCGGCAAGGTGGGCTGGAACGTCGGCCGGCACATCGAAGTTGCGCCCCACTACCGCCGCCCGCACATGGCGCTGGTGTGGACCGGTCGGGGCCGGGCGGTGGCAAAGATGGTTCCCCGGCGGGGAAGCGTCGTGCATCGGGAGCTGGTGGAGAAGGTGCCGAGTGGGTGGGCGGGGGAAGGACAGTAACCGCCCAACACCCCATCGGCACGGTTGCCGACTACGGCCCTGCTTTGCTGTCAGACGCTTGGCCCATTTCCAGCATGAACTCGGCGGCTGCCCGGAGGTCGCCTTCGGGCAGGTGGGCAAATGCAGGCATGGGGGCGAAGTTGGTCCACTTGCGGCCGGGCGCTTTGGCCCAAGTTGCGATTCCGGCGGCGTTGCCGGCATACAACCGCTGGATTTCGCGAACCGAGGGCTCGGTCCGCTCGGCGTCCAGGGCGTGACAGCCGGCGCAGACTTGGAAAGCACGCTGGCCGCGCGGCACTTGCACCTCGGCGATCCCCTGCTCTTTGCGCCAGGCCGCCTCCCGCACCGCGTAATGCATCTCTTCGGTCGCCTGCCGCATCCGTTGCCCGTGCCCGGCAACTGCTCCGTCGCGATACAGGTGCCGCCCCATCGCCATGCAGGAGACCGTCACCGACAGCACCGGGACTTGGAACCGGCCAACGGCTAGCCATCACGCTCCGCGTGATGATCGCCAACAAGAGCTGGACAGTTATTGATTCGCCGATCCGTAGACTCCAAGACGGGTGACGACCCGTAGCACGCGCTCTCCGAGCCGAGCTGCTTCGCTCGAAATCCTGCGAAGAACTGCACGGCTCGGAGAGCCATGCTACGGGAATGTGCCGGTTCTGCTCACGGCGTGAGCGGCCTACGATGAATCAAGGCAGCGCCGGCGGTTCGACGATTGGGTACTCGCCGGACAGGGCCTTGAGGAACTCGACGAGATCCTTCTGGTCCTGTTCCGTCAGTTTCGCGTCGCGCACGGATTCGAACATCTCCGACCAGTTCGGATTGTCCTTGCCGCCGGCCGCCATGAGGGCCACGGCGGCTTCCAGCGTCGCGCAGCTGCCGTCGTGGAAGTACGGACCGGTGTTGGCCACCTCGCGCAGGGCCGGCACGCGGAAGGCGCCCAGGTCTTCGTCTTTGCCGGTGACCGCCTTGCGTCCTTCGTCGGGCTTCTCCTTGTCCATGCCCACGCCGGCGTTGTAGAACTCGTAGCTGCTGAACAGCGGCGGGGTGTGGCAGTCCGGGCAGCCGGACTTCTTGAACAGTTCCAGCCCTCGCTTCTGGGCGTCATTCAGCGCGCTCTCGTCGCCCGCCGTGAACTTGTCGTAGGGCGAATTGCCGCTGAGCACGGTGCGCTCGAATGCGGCGATGGCTTTGGCGATCCCCTCTGACGTGATTTCGGTGCCGAAAACCTTCTGGAACTGGTCTTTATAGGCTCCCAGTTCGTTCAACTGGCCGATCATCTCCGGCAGACTGTGCCCCATTTCGATCGGGTTCTCGATCGGCCCCAGAGCCTGTTCTTCCAGGCTCTTCGCGCGGCCGTCCCAGAATTGCGTGGTGGCGTAAGCGGCATTGATCACCGTCGGCGAGTTGGCGCCTCCCTTCTGGCCGCCGATCCCCGTGCTGGTCGGCTCGTGTTCCGTCCAAGCCATCTTGGGATCGTGACAGGTCGCACAGGACACCGTCGCGTCCTTGCTCAAGCGCTTATCGAAATACAGCATTTTGCCGAGTTCCACCTTGTCGGCCGTCATCGGGTTGTCGTCCGGGATCGGCAGCGGCGGCAGGCCCAGGGGGATCTTGACTTCAAAGGCCACGGGCTCCGCCGCGGGCTGATCGGCGGGAGGCTCTGCCACCGGTTCGCCTCCGGGCGGCGTTGCCGGCGGCGCGGCGGGCGGCGGGCTTTGCTGGCACCCGGTCGCGATGACGCTCACCGCCAAAGCCAAAGCACAGAAGTTCAGCAAACTCAGTAACCGTTTCGTACTCATCGTGCTTCTCCTTGATCGAATGGGGTACGTGACGTCCTAAACATGAGCAATTCCCGTGTCATTTGCAACATGGCATCGGCGCGAAACCTCGATTCAGCCGTTGCACGCCGCGGGATCATCTGCACGGCTCCGGAGAGCCATGCTACACCACGAAGGACATTTTCGAGGACAACCTGTGCAGTACTTCTTTCATGGCCGGCCGGCGACTGGGGGCACGGGCCAGCATCGTCTCGATCAACTCACGATACGGCTCGTCAACTTGCGCGGCGAGCCTTGGCCCCAAATCCTGCGTTTGGAGGCGAGTCAGCAGCGATACCAGCGACGTGTCGGGAAGGGCCATGCGGCCGGTCAACATCTCGAACAGCGTCAGGCCGAATGCAAACACGTCGCTGGCCGGCGTGACCCGCGCGCCCGCGGCTTGTTCGGGGGACATGTAGGCCGGCGTGCCCCGGATCCCACCTTCTTCGCCGGACGCCGAATCGCCATATTCGAGCGTTTCGCCGACGCCGGGAGTCGTGGTCGATCCGGCCGTTGGGGGCGCCGGCCGAGCATCCTGAGGCAAGCCGGCACCAGTTCTGAGGGGGACGTGTTGGGGACCCGCCAATCCGAAATCGAGGATTTTCGCAGTGCGTTGGTTGGTGACGATCACGTTGGCAGGCTTCAGATCGCCGTGGACCACGTGCTGGGCATGGGCGGCGGCCAAGCCCGAGGCGATTTGCACGGCGAAATCCCGCGCAGCGTCGCCCGTCAGCCCCTCCGAAATCGCCTCCGACAACGTCTGTCCCTCCAGGTATTCCATGGCGATCAGCGGCAATCCGTCTTCTTCTTCCACGGCATAAATCGTGCATACGTGTGGATGAGTTACCTTGGCCGCCGCGCGGGCCTCGGCCAGCACGGCGGCACGCGATTCAAACACGTTGCGTCTCAGCACCTTTAAGGCCACCGTACGTTCCAGCCGCAAGTCCCAAGCGGCGAAGACCGTCCCAAACGCGCCACTGCCGAGCCTCTGCCGGATGCGATAGTGGCCCAAGATGCGTCCGGGTTGCAGTGCTCGTTCGACGTCGATCGTTCCGTCCGCCGACGTCCAACTTGCGGGGCAAAGCGCTCCTGTCTGCAAAGCATCCAGCACGCGCAGCACTTCGCCGGGGCTGCGACCGACGTTCAGGTTATGCACGACCGCATACTGCAGGATGCCCTCGGGATCGATGACGAACAGGCCTCGCAGAGAGACCTGTTTCTCGTCCAACCAAACGCCGTAGGCGCGGGCCATCGCGCCGTCCGGATCGGAAGCTAACGGGAACTGCAGCGGTCCCAGACCGCCCTCCGCCGGCGACGTCCTCAGCCATTCCCGATGTAGTTCGGCCGAATCGACGCTGACGCCCAGCAAGTCGCAGTTCCGCTGCTGGAAATCCATCCAGCGGCCACTGAACGACGTCAATTCCGTCGGGCACACAAAGGAAAAGTCCCGCGGGTAAAAGACCAGCATCAGCCAACGCCCGGCGTAGTCGCTCGAACGCACCGACCGGCGGTTGTCATCGCGCGCATCGGCACACTCCCGAGCGAACTCCGGAGCCGCTTGCCCTACCTTGGCAACTTGCATGGCCGGCCACTCCGCAGCCCAACCTGGCGGACCTTCTTACCCGCGAAAACGCAGGCGAATCGAAAACACGCATTGCCGGCCAGTAGACCAACGGCGCGGGGACTTGTCAAGCCACGCGCCGGGCCTGGTGAGAGACGGGTCATTCTGCCTTTCGAAAATGCCAGAACTCGCCGTCGGGCTCTTCCAGGTGGCATACGGTGCATTTGCTGATCGGCCCCTCTTCCCCTTGGAGCCGGACGGCCTGTTCGTTGTCGCGGACCGTCGCGGACGGGGTGATGGCGTGCGGCGAGCCGTGACACGCGCAACAGTAGATACCACCGCCGCCATGAGCCTTGCTGTGGCGGTACAGCGATGCAGAGTCCTTCGTCAGATGCTCGTTGGGGTTCTCGATGGTGGTTTCTTCGGGGTCTTGCAGGTCCTCGGTGTGGCACGTCGTGCAGGAAGGCATGGTCGTCCACGGCGTGCGGGCTGGATCGGCGACGGTTTTCATCGAGCCGTGGCAATCGGTGCAGGTGATTCCTGATTGGGACATGACGTCCCGCAGGCACTTCGTTTTCGGCCCGGGGTGGCAGGCATGGCAGACATTCTTGGGCAGTTTCCGTTCGGGCTCGCTCACTTTGCTGAAGTGGAAGCCGTGCATCGCGGAGGAGAGGGTCCGTTCGCAATCCTTGCACTCCATCGCGCCCATCGCCGGATCGGCGTGGCAGGAACAACACTGGACAGGCTTGCCTGCCTGGGCCCGCTGCAACAGGTCCGTGCTCTCGTTCTTGTCGTGGGCCTTCAGAATGGCGGTCATCGTGCCCTGCAGCGTGTCCGCGACATGGCACAGGTCGCACGACATCTCGGTCGATGCTGGAGCCACGTTCACGGTCTGGGCGAGCAGTTGGCCCGCGCGGTCCCCGACGGCAACAGTGAACATTGGGAACGGATCCCAGGTTCCGTCGTCATTGAAGTCCACCACCGGCACGCCGTCCGCGACGAAGTGGTCCTTCGCGGCTTCCATCGTGCCGGACGTGCGTTTGCCCTTCAGACCGACACCCGGCTCCAACTTCCAGCCGTAGGCCGCCGCATAGTCCCAGAAATTGGTGTGCCGCGCAGGATCGGCGACGTTCAGCGTTTCGTAGCGGAGTTCGACGTCCTGGGTGACCACGATCGGCTTCTGGCCACGCTGGATGACCTGTGCCCAAAACACGTTGTACGGCGGCAAGATCTGGAACGTCGCGAAGTCCGCTTGGTAGCAATGCATGCCCAGGTCGTTCCAAGCCAGCACGAGGTATTTTTCCAAGGGCCGCTGCGCAGGCAGGCCAGCGGGAAGCCCCTTGGGAAAGGCCGGGTAGTCGAACGAGTGCTTGGGCGTCCAGGTTGTCCTGGCGGGCGCCTCCGGTGCGGCCTTGCTGGCCAGCGACGAGAGGCCCGTCGCCCGCGTCTGGGCCGGTCTTTTTGGCGCGTTACCCCGCGGAATTGGGTCTTGCGAGAAGGAAATCGTCGCCATGACGGCAGCAACGGCCACCAGAACGAACCAGGTAAACGGTTTCATCTTCATTGAACGCCTCCACGAGGAATGTACGCAGGTTTTCCAAGCTTCGGCACACGCAGGGCAATTGCGGTGCCCAGCAGCGACCACGAAGCTCAGTTCATCACGGAAAACGGCTGCCCCAGGGGAATTGGGGCAAATTAGGAAGCCTGTTCTACGCAAGTAGACGCCCGCGACGCGTTTCCAGGATTCGGGGGGCCGTGTATTTCGCGGGTATCCGTGCTTGGCCGCTATTGCAAAGTGCAAGACAGGATACAGCCGGATCGTCGTTTTTCGGTCCCCACGGTCTCCATCGAGGTGCCTCGCCGCTATACTGTACGTGGCCCCGACGTTTGGCATGGGCCATGCCTGGTCAACGCGAGAAAGGAAGAAGAATGATGTCCGATGGAATTGGCAGCCGGCGTGAATTTCTCAAGGCATCTTCGGCAGCCGCGGCCGGCGCGATGCTGGTATCGGGGAATGCGCGCCAAGCGAAGGCGAAGAACATTTCGGTTGCGCCTTTGTTGATGACAGCCAGCGCGTCATTCGACGGGGGCGACTTGAAGGGCCGGTTTGTCTATGACGGCACCCCGCCCGCGCGCAAGCCGGTCGTCATCACCGCAGACAAGGATTTCTGCTGCAAGCAAAACATTCTCGAGGAAAATCTCGTCGTGGACCCGGCCAGCCGTGGAGTCGCCAACGTGATCATCTGGCTGTACCTGGCCAAGGGAGATGAGCCGCCGGCTATTCACAGCTCGTACGCCGAGACCGAAAAAGCGGATGTCCACCTGGACTGCAACGGCTGCCGTTTCGAGCCCCATGCCCAAGTCCTGAGGACGACACAAACGCTGCTGATTCGCAACCTCAACCCCATTGGAGACAGTGCCAAGATCGACACCTTGAGCAACCCGCCGATCAATATCGTCATCCCGATCAAGGGCCAATGGCGCCAGTCCTACGCCAGCGCCGAACGCATGCCGGCCCGTGTCAGTTGCAGCTTGCACCCGTGGGAATCGGGCTGGCTGCTGGTGAAGGAGCATCCGTATATGGCCGTCTCGAAGATCGACGGGAGCTTTGCGATTAAGAATCTGCCCCCCGGCAAATGGGCGTTTCAGTTCTGGCACGAGCAGTCCGGCTACCTCACGGAAGTGAAGTCCCAAGGGAAAGCCACCGTTTGGAAGCGAGGACGCGCCGAATTCGATATCAAGCCCGGCGAGAATGATTTGGGCGAGCTAGTGCTTGCGCCGGGCCTGTTCGCGACGTAACCTGGAGGGAGACGAGCGATGCCACAAGTTGGTAGGACGGATTGCCAATCCGTCCGCCAATTCGGAACGGATCAGCAATCCGTCCAATCCGTGCTACGTGTTGAATCGTTGTCGCTACGCTGTGATTTTCTCGAAAGGCCACATCGCCAGGCCGCCGTCCAGCACCCGCACGTTGGTAAATCCCACAGCCTTCAGGATCAGGGCGGCCTCGTAGCCTCGCAGGGAGATCTGACAGAAAGCCACGATGGGCTTGTCCCTGGGCAACTCGTCCAGTCGGCTGCGGAGTATCCCAAGCGGGATCAAGGTGGAATTAGGCAGTCGGACCTGTTCGTATTCCGCCGGACTGCGGACGTCAAGGAGCACAAAATCGATGCCTTCTTGGAGCATGCGGTGGACCTCCATCGCCGACACGCCCGCCATGAGACCGTCGAGTTTGTTTCTGGCGACGTTGGCGGCGGTGATCAGGTTGTCCATGGTAGGCGCGTAGGGCGGGGCGTAGCACAAATCGGCCTGGGCCAGTTGATCGACCGTCATCCCCGCGCTGATCGCCATCGCCGCCACGTCGATCCGTTTATCGCCGCCCCCCGGACCGGTTGCCTGAACGCCAAGCAGGCGTCTGGATTTCTTGTCCGCCACGATCTTCAGCAGCAACGGCTTGGCGGTAGGCATGTAGTGGGCCCGATCGGCAGCCGGCGCGAGGGCGGTGACCGGATCATAGCCCAGTTGGGCCGCCGCTGACTCCGTCAGCCCCGTTCGGGCCACGCAGTAATCGAACACTTTGCAGACGGTGCTCCCCAGGACCCCGGGAAACGCATCGTCCAGGCCGCAAATGTTGTTGGCAGCGACCCGTCCTTGCTTATTGGCCGTCGAACCCAGCGGCACAAAACAGGCTTTGCCCGTGATCAAGTCCACACACTGGACGCAATCGCCGGCCGCATAGATGTCCGGATCGGACGTGCGCATGCGCGGATCGACCTTGATCGCCCCCGTGGTACCGATCTCCAGGCCGGCCGCCCGCGCCAGTTCTACGGCGGGACGGACGCCGGCGGCCATGATGACCATCTCGGCCGGCAGTGTGCCTCGGTCGGTGACCACGGCTTGCACGCGGCCCTCGCCATCGAAGGCTTGGACCTTGGTCCCGGTAAGCACCTTGACCCCGTGCGATTCCATGTGCTGCTCGACAAGCCTGGCAATCTCGAAATCCAACATATTTAGAATCTGCGGGAGCATTTCCACGATCGTCACGCGGCAGCCGCTCTGCACCAGCGCCTCGGTGGCTTCCACGCCGATCAGGCCTCCCCCCACGACCACAGCGTCGCGGGCTTTGTGCTCGGACAACAGTGTCTTGATCTGTTCCGCGTCATGCACACCGTGCAGCGTCAGGATGTTTTCCAGCTTGGCGTTCGGAATCGGCGGCACAACGGGCGTCGCGCCGGTGGCAAAGACCAGCTTGTCATAGTTCAACCAGGAACGACTACCGCCGGAGTCCCGCACTTCCACCCGCTTGCCCGCGCGGTCTACCTGGATGGCCTCGGTCTGGTTCATCACATGCACGTTCTTGACATGGCGGAAGAACACCGGGTCGCGAACGACGCCCACGGGCGTGGACATCAGTTCCGCCTGCTCCTTGACCACGCCCGACACGTAATAAGGCAGCCCGCAGCCGGCGTAGGAAAGCAGTCTGCCTTTCTCGACGACCGTCACCTCCGCGTTCGGTACGAGGCGGATGATCCTGGAAGCCACCTTTGGCCCCGCGGCGACGCCGCCAATAATGACCACTTTCATGACATTCGACATGCCCAGGCTCCTTTGTCTTGGGAAGGAACGTAGAAGGTTTTTCCGCAATGGATCAGGAAAGTCTGCCCACCGCCTGAGTGCAGGTGAGCGGACGGCCGGATTATAGCCGCTGGCAGCGGGCGCAGACAGAAAGGGTCCGTCCCGGCGATCAGGCCATCGCGAAAAGCTGAGTCGCAAGGGCAGCCCGCCCGTGGCGTCTTGCCGTACACTTCTCGCAGTCGATCGCCCCGTAGCAATACAAGCGTGTAACCTATTTCATGCCAGTAGCTTACGGTGGATCTTGCCCCAAAGAGCCTCGAAGGATTCGTTCGCGTCGGTGTAGAAAAAAAGCTCGAAAGCTTGCAGCGTTCTCGCGCACACCGGGTAGAATTGGCGTTCTTCGGCCACTGTTTCTTTCGTCAGGTGACGTGAATCGGCCGGCTCCCGACACCGTGTGAAGTTGATTGACCATGAGCAATGGATTCCCGATCGTCCTGACAGCCGATCGGACGTTGACTGCGGACTATCGCCTGCTGTTCGACGGGATGTTGGCGGCGAGCCAGACGACGACCGCGCCGCCGGTGCTATTCGAACGGCTGCTGATGCCAAGCGGCAGAGGATCGGGCGTTCGGACGGCGGTTGCTCCTTTGGGACTGCGCCGTATTGAAGCCGCCCTGCTGGACGGCGGGTTTTCGCCCGAGGAAGTGGTTGTCGCCGGCGAGGGACAACTCGCTGCAGCGATTGGGCGCGCCACGCGGGTCATCGGCGTCTCTTCCGGCGAGCCGATGGGCCTGGGCATGAACAGTTCCACGATGACGGCCATCGCCGGCGGACAGATTTATCCCGAGGCCATGTTTCGCCGCTTGATGCGGAGAATTCACCGACTGAATCGCGATGTGTCGGCGAAGATCGTTTTGGGCGGCCCGGGCGCCTGGCAGATCGCCGGCGATCTGCGGAAGCGCGAGGAACTGGGCGTCGACCACGTCATCACCGGCTATGCCGAGGAGAACGTGGCCGCCGTGTTCCGCAGCCTGGTGCAACGGGAGGCGGTGCCCCAGGCGGTGCCCGGCGGCTGGAGCCCGGCAGTCCCCATTCCGCCGATCCGGGCGGCAAGCACCATGGGCGTGGTGGAAATCAGTCGCGGGTGCGGCCTGGGCTGTTCCTTCTGTACCCTGAGCCGTGTTCCCATGGTGCATCTGCCGCCGAAAACCATTCTCGCCGACGCCGAAACCAATGTAGCCGCCGGAATGCCGCACGTTGCTCTCTTGAGCGAAGATTTCTTCCGCTATGGGGCCAGTGGCGTGAAGGCCGATCCCGAGATCCTGCTCGCCCTGGTGCGCAGCATCCGCCAGATTCCGCAGGTGGGTTTGATCCAGATCGATCATGCCAGCGTCGCCAGCATCGCGCAATACGACGATTCCCAACTGCAGGCCATTCACGATCTGCTGGTAGGCCAGGACGCTCGCCGTTATGTCTGGGTGAACGTGGGCGTGGAAACCGCGTCGGGCGAATTGCTCAAACGAATCGGAGCTACGGCGAAGGGGACGCACCGCGAGTCCGAGCTGTGGGGCGATTTCTGCGGGCGGCAATTACGGCGGCTCTGCCAGGCAAAGTACTTTCCCATGGCCAGCCTGATGATTGGCCTGCCCGGTGAGCGTGATGAGGACCTGCAGAACACCTTGACCTGGGTCGAATCGCTCGCCGACCAGCGACTGGCCGTCTTTCCCGTTCTCTATGCGCCGGTCGACGGCACGCCGCCAATCGCCCCGGATTGCCTCCAGCCTTTGCATTGGGCGTTGATCCGCGCGTGTTATCGCCTGAACTTCCGCTGGGTGCCCTGGTTTTACCGGGACCAGCAAGCCGCGGCGGGCGTACCCTTGGCCCGGCGCATGGTGCTGCAACTGCTCAGCCACGGCCAGATCCTGCAGTGGAAGAGTCTTTTGGCATGGCATCAGTGGAGATCGAGGCGATCCAAATCGTGACCAGGCCGTTACGGCTGGCGGGCGCGCCGGAATCGATTGCAGACACCGCCGGCATCCTGATCGGTGAAGTCCCAGGCGGGGCTGCCGCCGGCCGCCGCGGTCAGGACTCGGAAGGCGGCTCCGAGCGAGAGGAGGACTTCTCCTTCTCCTTCTCCTGCTCCTGCTTCTGCTGTTCTGTTTCCGAGTCTTTCTCGGCGGTCGCCCCTCGGCCCGCGGCCTCGTCGCGGTAGGAACGGATCGTCATTGCAGCGCCAGCGGCGAACAGCACCATCATCCCCAGCAGATGCGTGGTTTTCATGTTCAGGAAACGGTGAACCATCCCAGGTCCGGCGTCGCGACACGAACGCTGTCGAAAAAAATCGAAGAATCATCGTACCACGGCGGCATCATGTTGCCAGCGAAGCCAACTTGGCCAATAATCTGGATATGGACAAGTCGGTTGCGCAGCTCGACACGACGATCGAAATCGTCACGCCGGAGAACATTGCGTTCGATTACCAGGTGGCGGGGCCGTTTCGCCGTTTTCCGGCCTATCTGATTGATCTGGCGATCCGCGTTGGAATTCTCATCCTGCTGTGGGTGGCGTTGGGTTTCCTGGCTGGATTGGGCGGCGGTCCGTTTGCCGTCGCGGTCGGCTTGATCGCGATGTTTCTGCTGGAGTGGTTCTACGGCGGTTTCTTCGAAACGTACATGAACGGGCAGACGCCGGGCAAGTGGGTGATGGGGATCCGCGTGCTGACGGTGGACGGCCAGCCGATCAACGGGTTGCAGGCGGTGTTGCGGAACATCCTGCGCACGGTCGATCTGTATCCGATGTTGTCCGTCGAAATGTTCGGCCTGCCGGCGCCGCTGTATGTTCTTCCCACGTACATGGCGGGGCTGCTGGCGATGGCGATGAACCGCCGGTTCCAGCGGCTGGGCGATTTGGTGTGCGGCACGATGGTGGTGATCGAAGAGCGGCAGTGGCTGACGGGGGTCGCGAAACTCGAAGATCCGCGGGCGGCACAGTTGGCCGAATACGTGCCGCCCGACTTTCGCGTCAGCCGCAGCTTGGCACGCAGTCTGGCGACCTATGTCGAACGTCGGCCGTTCTTCAACGCGGCGCGGCGGCGCGAGGTGGCTCGTCATTTGGCCGAGCCGCTGCTGGAGAAGTTCGGCATGCGGCGGGACACGAGTCACGATTTGCTGTTGTGTGCGCTGTATTATCGGACGTTTGTCGCCGACCGGGCCGCGGACGAATTGCCGCCCGGACTGCGCGGCCCGCCGCAGCCGGCTGCCTGAGGCCCGCGGCGCAGCAGGAATGCGAGTAAGCCGGTGCCCATGACGAAACACAAATGGCGACCCGAAGATTGAAGACTGAACAGGGAATAGTGACTGCTGAAGGCGGGGGAGTCCCTACCGAGTAGTGAACCCCCAATCCCGTACCTGACCCCTGGCTCCTGACTCCTGACCCCTGACTCCTGATCCCTGACTGCTGATCCCTGA
>CAZAQY010000031.1:0-30518 GCA_964486845.1 uncultured Pirellulaceae bacterium | reverse complement strand
CCTGACCCCTGACCCTCTTGCGGAGCACCCCGTTGAAAGTTGCTGAACTGCTGAACTTGAGGCGCAAGAACTGGCACGAATTGGAGGTGCTGTGTGCACGGCTGGCCAACCGCCGCATCAAGACACTGCGCGCGGAGG
Source organism: uncultured Pirellulaceae bacterium (assembly GCA_964486845.1). Classification (GTDB taxonomy): domain Bacteria; phylum Planctomycetota; class Planctomycetia; order Pirellulales; family Pirellulaceae; genus Anammoximicrobium. The sequence continues at coordinate 30,380 of CAZAQY010000031.1, read as the reverse complement.
ATGTGTCGCGGTTTGCGGCGTTGTACCGGGCTGCTTGCGCGGATTTGGCTTTGGCCGACGCCTACCAACTGCCGCCCAACACCGTGCAGTACTTGCACCTGTTGGTCGGGCGGGCGCACAACCAGTTGTACCGCACGCGGCGTTTTGCGTTTGCGACTTGGAGCCGGATGTTGCTGGAAGAAGTGCCGCAGCGGATTTTCCAGGACCGGTGCGTGCAGGCGGCTTTCTGTCTGTTTTGGGGCGTGTTCTTGCTGTCGGCGTTTTTGGCGTACTCGAAGGAAGTCTGGCCGCAGTATGGCGAGGCGGTATTGACCAGCGGCGCGATTGAGGAATTGGAGACGAATTTCCAGAATCCGATCGACGGACGCGATCCGGAGGCGGCCCTGGTCATGGCCGGTTTCTACATTCAGCACAACACGGGGATTGGTTTGAAGTGCTTCGCGGGCGGTTTGGCGGTGATTCCCGGCGTGGTGGTGACCACGTTCAACGCGGCCTTCTTGGGAGCAGCGTTCGGGTACATGGCTCGGCCGGACGTCGCTCAAGGCCAGAACTTCTTTCATTTCGTCACGGCGCACGGTCCCTTCGAGTTGACGGCCATTGTGCTGTCGGCGGGGGCGGGGCTGAGGCTGGGCCTGGCATGGCTGTTGCCGGGCCGCTGGAGCCGGCGGTCTGCGCTGCGCAAGACGGCCGTGGAAACCATGCCCTTGATGGGCGCCGCGATGGCAATGTTCTTTTTGGCCGCGTTGATCGAGGGGTTCCTGTCGCCGTCGGGCCTGCCTTACTGGTTCAAGGCGACGGTGGCGGTGTTGTCCAGCGGCCTGCTTTCGTTCTATTTTCTGATCCTGGGCACGCCGCGGAGAAGCAGCCGTGCAGTTTGACAAGACCACGATTGTCGTTCGCCAGCGCGGCATGCTGGACACGCTGGATTTGTCGCTGCACGTCTTTCGGGAGTATGCGCTGCCGCTGGCGGCTGCCATGCTGTTGGGCGTCGTGCCGCTGATGGCGGTGAACTACCTGCTGCTGGCGTGGATGCCCTCGGTGGCGGACGAAGAAGCGTGGCTGCCGTGGCGGTTCGTGTATCACCTGTCGCTGCAGATCTACCTGCAAGCGCCGCTGGCGGGCATCTTTGCCACGGCCTACCTGGGGCAGGCGGTGTTCCTTGCCGAGCCACGATTCCGCGATGTCGTGCGGGACGTGTGGCGCATGCTGCCGCGCGTCGCCTGGTGCCACTTGCTGGTCCGCGGGGTGCTTTTCGGCTGGTTGCTGCTGCTGGTCTTGGAGCGGGAAGAGGTGAATTGGTTCGTCGAGGCGTTCCTGCTGCCGCTGCTGGCCGCCTATGCCAGCAGCCTGCGGGCCTTCCGGCCGTTCATCAACGAGATCGTCCTGTTGGAACGTAATTCGCTGACCTCCAAGAGCGACCGCATCATGACGGTGGGCCGCCGCAGCCAGATGCTGCACGGGAGCAACGGAGGCGCGTGGTTTGCCCGCTGGCTCTTGGCGTGCCTGTTGGGCGGCCTGCTGATCCTGGCAACCTATGGTACGTTCTATTTTCACGTCGCCGCGCCCCGGCAGGACTGGAGCCAGGGACCGCTGCTGACTCACGTCCTGTTGCCGCTGGCGATGTGGATCACGGCGTGTTACTTTACGGTGGTCCGCTTTCTGACCTACCTGGACGCGCGGATTCGGCAGGAGGGCTGGGAAGTGGAGCTGCGGCTGCGGGCCGAGGCAACCAGGTTGACGGGCAAACCGGCGTAGAGGCAAGGGGACGATGACCGCAAGACTTCGATCGGCGACGTCCATACGAGGCGCGCTGCTGGGCGTCCTGATCTGGATGCCGGCGGCCGCCCCGGCCCTGGCGTCCGACACGCCTGCGGCGGACGCTGGCGTCGAGGCCGGGCGCCGGGCGCTCAGCGGCCATACGCAGTTCCCCTGGTACGACGCCGAACGAGACGGGCTGCGCCGTGTGGACGTCCGGCCGCCTCGGGACGCGGCCGAGCATCGCCGTTCCAAGTGGCAAGCGGAGCCATCGCTGCCCGCGTCCAATCGCCCGTCCTTTGGAACCGGCTGGGGCTGGCTTGGTGCCCTGCTCGAGACGCTGCTGTGGACGGCATTGCTGGCTGTGTTGGGCTTCTTGATCTACCTCCTGGCGCGCACCTACCTGCTTTCCCATGCGGCCCCCGAGGTAGCGGACAGCACGGAGTGGGAGACGAAAGCCGAGGCGGACTCGATCGAGAGTCTGCCGTTTGAAATGCCCCGGCCGCAGGCCGACTTGCTGGCGCAAGCCAGGCGACTGTACGAGCAAGGGGCCTATGCCCAGGCGATCGTCTACTTATTCAGTTATCAATTGGTACAGCTGGACCGGCACCAGGCGATCCGCTTGACGCGCGGCAAGACGAATCGCCAGTACTTGCGCGAGTTGCTGTCACGTCCGGAGTTGAAGCGAATTCTGGAACATACGATGATCGCATTCGAGGACGTGTTCTTCGGGCACCACCCGCTGGACCGAGCCGGCTTCGAGCGCTGTTGGGAGCGGCTGGACGAGTTCCACCAGAACCTTACGGAGGCCGCGACGTGAACACGGCACGCGCCATCCGCCGGCTGCGGCCTGATAGAAACCGGGCTTTTCCCAAAAAGCCGGGCCTCTGGAACCGCCTTTTCGACGAGTGCGCCTGGCTGTTGATCGCCGGCGCGATGCTGGGCACCGGCTGCGGTGTGGAGGAGATTGACAGCACCTACGGCAAGCGCCGTGGCGTGCAGGGCGAGGCCAGCGTGAACGGCACCGCCGTGCTGGCGACGATGTTCGAGATGGCGGGTCACAAGGTCCAGACGCGGCGGTACCTGTCGCCGCGCGCCCAGGATTGTGACGTCATCGTTTGGTTCCCCGACGATTTCAAACCGCCGGGCGAGGAGCCGCAGAAATTTCTCGAGGACTGGCTGTACCGGGGACGAGGCAAGACGCTGATCTACGTCGGCCGGGACTACGACGCGACCATGGACTACTGGGAAAAGGTCCTGCCCGCCGCGCCGCCGGAAGCGAGCGTGGAGATCTTGCGGCGGTTGGCCCAGGCGCGGGCCGCCCACGGTCAGGCTCGATCCGCCGCGACGGAAGCCAAAGACTGCCGCTGGTTCCGCAGCCGGCCCGGCGAACCGCGGCGCTATTTCGGCCGCCGCCAGGATCGCCCGCCTCAACTCCAGGGGACATGGGCCGCCGATGGCAGCGTTCGTCCTGCCGAACTGGACCTGGTGGTGGACACGCGACTGGAGGAGTTGAAGAACCCGCCGAGCGATGACTACGGCGGCCACTTTCGTTCCCGCACCGAGTTGGCCGCTGGCGGCGTCGCGCTGGTCCGGCGGATTGAGAACTCGTACTGGAACGAGGGGCAGATCCTCGTGGTCACGAACGGATCGTTTCTGCTCAACCTGCCCTTGGTGGAACACGAGCATCGCAAGCTGGCAAGCAAACTGATTGCGGCCTGCGGACCGCCCCAGAAGCGGGTCATGTTCCTGGAAAGCGGCCCGCAGGGAGTGCCCGTCCACGAGCAGGAGCCGGGCGCCAACTACCCGACCGGTCTGGAGGCGTTCACCGTCTGGCCCTTGAATGCCATCGTGCTGCATTTCGTGGTGCTGGGAATCCTGATCCTCGCCAGCCGCTGGACCGTGTTCGGCCGGCCCCGCCAGTTGCCCCGTCCCCCCGTTTCCGATTTCGGCCATCACGTGGACGCGTTGGGCGAATTGCTGGCCAAGACCCAGAACCATGCCTACGCGCAGGCCCGGTTGGCGGAATATCGGCGGCAGCCGCCGGGCGGAACCCCGGCGAACGGTGGGCGCTAGCCCACCGGTTTTCCGGCCGCCTGCTCGGCGACCGCTTTGCGGGCGGCCTTCAGCAGCCCGCTGATCCCGTCGCGGTAGGCTTCCAAGGTCGCGATCCACTTGCGGAGGCAGCGCTCGCCGTCCCCGGTAATCCGATAGGACCGCTTGGCGGGCCCCGCCTCGGAGAGGACCCATGAGGACTCGACCAAGCCCTTGGTTTCCATCGTCTTGAGATAGCGGTAAACGCCCGACGCGTCGGGATGGCCCCCCCCGAAAACGGTCAGTTCGCCGATTTTCTCGGCGAGCCGATAGCCGTGCAGCGGGCCGGCCGCGAGCACGATCAGGATCGCGGGTTGAATCAGCCTGTCCAGCGTGCGGCCGCCGCAGGGGCAGTCGTCCCACCGGGAAATCACTTCCAGTCCGGTCGCCTTCGGGGGCCTGGTATTCATGTCCTGAGCGTCGTCAAGTCGCGGTCGCCTGTCAAGTGGGCGCCGGCGCGACGAAGTCCTGGAAGCCCGGCTTGGTCAAACAGCCGGGCTTGTTCGCACGCAGCACGACTTCCGAAACGGCTCCTGGCGGATTCCAAGGTACCTTGACAACGGCACGGCCGCCATGAATACTGGTCGCAGTCAACTAGCGGACGTGGTCTTTTACCTGATTCGGCCCTGCCAGTATGCCCATCCCTGTCTATCTGATCACCGGCTACCTCGGTTCCGGAAAGACGACGCTGTTGAACCATCTGCTGGCGACGCCCCAGTTGCGATCGCAGCGCGCGGCGCTGATTGTCAACGAGTTCGGCACGCTGGGAGTTGATGGACAACTATTCGAACAGGCGGCGGACCACATTTTCGAACTCAACCGCGGCAGCTTGTTCTGCGCGTGCATCCACGAGGATTTCGCTCGGACGTTGGAGACGATCGCCCGCGACATCCGCCCGGACGTGGTGCTGGCCGAGGCCAGCGGCGTGGCCCAAACCAGCGATCTGAACAACTTCTTCGATACGCCGCCGGCGCGGGACCAGTTCCAGGTGCAGGCGAACCTGTGTGTGGTGGATCCGAACTTCACGAAAGTGCTTCCCTACCTGAAAGCCGCACGCGTCCAGGTCACGTGGGCCGACGGACTGGTCGTCAACAAGACCGATCTGCTCGGCACCGCCGGTACGGAACGTTTGGCGGCGCTGCTGAGCGATCTGAATCCTCGGGCGGCACAAGCACGGGTCACGCACGGCCAGGTCTCCTGGGAATTCGTCCAAGGCCTGCAGCACGTGCCTTGCCAGGCACCTTCGGAGGTCGCGCCGCCCGAAGATCTGGCGACCTGTTCGATTCTGGGACGCAGTGCGGACCGAGGGGCATTCCAAGCAGCCTTTCGGGGCATCCAGGACCGATTGCTGCGGTTGAAAGGGATTGTCGATTTCGGCGACGGTCCGGTGCTGGTCGAGGGCGTGTTCGACACGCTGGCCGAGCGTCCCTTCCAGGGAAACCATCCTCGTTTTGGAATCACGGTCATCGGCTGGAAGATCACGGCCGAGGAAATGACGCGGGCCTTTGCCGCCGCGATTTGCTCGACGAACGTCCCCCTGGTGCAGATCGCAGCGTTAGGTCCCCGGCGCGGCTAGAGCGTCTTCAAGGCTTGATGTTGGGTTTGCGAAAGTGACGCAAGCTACCAGCTGGCGATCATCTGTGGCAGGCAAGCGGGAAGCTCGCCCCGCTTTTTAGCCTTGAAGACGCACTGGGGTGTCGGCCGGGGTGCCGTTCCCGTGGGACCGGTTGCCAACCTGCCGGGTTTCGGTCGAGTTTCCACCTCGCGGCAAACGGCCCGGCCGACCGCAGATCCACGCTTGACGACTCATGTGCCCTCGGCTATTTTCAATGCCAGCTACTGGACGATCTCCTGTAGTGGAAATTGTCTACGATTTGCGGTTCAGGATGCAGGTCTGTCTTGCGCAGCCCCGCCGCCGGACTGGATTTCTGGGCGAACGGCGGGCGGTGGTTGAAGACCCGCATGCGAATGGCTCCGAGATGGGAAAGGGAACGAAGCATGAAGGCTTCCGTCCGAAGGCAGGCACCGTGGCACGTCTTTTCGGGCTTTACGCTGGTGGAACTTCTAGTGGTGATCGCCATCATTGGGATCCTCGTCGCCCTGCTGTTGCCGGCAGTGCAAGCGGCCCGCGAGGCCAGTCGGAGGACCCATTGTACCAATACGCTCAAGCAGCTGGCGCTGGCCGCCCAGCAATACCACGATGCCGTGCGCACGTTTCCGCCTGCGATCGTGTTCACGCGGTTCGATCCAACTCCGGCGCCGCGGTACACCGGCGTGAGTCTGTTCGTCCATCTCTTGCCGTATCTGGAGATGAGTCATCTTCGCGGGCAGTGGCACGACGACGACCCGTTGAGCGTTTTTGACGGGTTGAGAGACTCGCTGTCGGCCCAGGGCCCCGACCTGCTGTGCCCGTCGGAGCCGGAAAGCGAAAATCCCCTGTACTACGCCTCCCACATCTACGGGACGCCGACCGATCGCTGGATCAAGGTGACCAGCTATGCAGGAAACGGCGGAACGAGGTCCTATCATCCGGCCTCAGGTTTCTTGATGGCCGACGGGATCTTCTTCCATGTCGGGGCCGACTCGAGACCCAAGCCGGACCAGCAGCCCGTGCGACTGGCGGACATCACGGACGGCACCAGCAACACACTGTTTTTTGGGGAACGCAGCCGTTGGGATCCGAACTACGACACGTTTGCCGCGCAGGGTTGGGACTGGGCGTTCCGCAACTATGGGAACTGGTGCGGCACCAGTGGTCAGGCGTTGGCCCATGTTACGCTCAGCAGCTACTCGCCCCTCAATTATCGGTTGCCGTTCGATTACGGCCACCGGGCCGGCGCGAGCCCGCCGGCCAACAGCGCCGCCGATTTCAAGTACTACATCGACCTGCGGGTCTGTGCCTACGGGAGCAACCATCCGGGCGGGGCCAATTTGGCGTTGTGCGACGGCTCCGTCCGTTTCTTCTCGGATTCGATCCCTCTGATCGCGTTGCGCGCCTTGAGCACGCGGCAGGGGGGCGAAGCGGACGGCGCCCGGTAGAAACGGTCTTGGCGTGCTTCCTGCGGAACTGACCCGTGCGGCGGTTGCGGCGGGGCGCTGTCCTGGCCGGCCCAATGGAAATCGGCGCCGGGGACGGTTCATGCCTCTTGTTGACAGGGTTCAAGCGCGGCCATAATGGCGGCACTCGCTTGGGACCGGCGAGGGAATAAGTGTCGTCTTTTCGCAGCCTCGGAGCGAAAGACGACAATGCGACACGAATTTGTTCGGCGGTCCTTATCGGCGCGGGGGGGCTGCTCTCGGCTTCGATGTGACGGACTTCCGCCGCGCAACTCAACTTGCCGTTGCTGGAAAGGCACCAACATGAAGGGCCGACTCTTATGGTTTCCCAAGTTCTTGTGACGACCGCATGCCAGCGGACGTGGTCCGCGGTCCGGAGTGTCTCCGGACTCCGACCAAGGGCGATACTTCGCCCCGCCGTGCGTGCCGAAAACGCGCGTGGCTTCACACTCGTCGAACTTCTGGTCGTGATCGCGATCATCGGCATTCTGGTGGCCCTGTTGTTGCCGGCCGTGCAGGCGGCCCGCGAGGCCAACCGCCGGACGAAATGCACCAACACGCTGAAACAACTGGCCTTGGCTGCCCAGAATTACCACGATGCCCTGCGCACCTTCCCGCCGGCGATCGTGTTCACGCGGTACTATCCCACGCCCACGCCGCGCCAGGCCGGCGTGAGTCTGTTCGTCCATCTCTTGCCCTACATCGAGATGAACAGCCTTCGCGGGCAGTGGGAGGACAGCGACCCGGAGAGCGTGTTCAACGGCGGAAGGGACTCGCTGTCCGCCCAAGGCCCGAACCTGCTTTGCCCCTCGGAGCCGGAAAGTGAGAATCCGTTGTACTACGCCTCGCACATCTACGGGTTCGCGACGGACCGCTGGATCAAAGTGACCAGCTACGCGGGAAACGGCGGGACCAGGTCCTATCATCCCAACTCGGGTTTTCTGATGGCAGACGGGGTCTTCTTTCAAGTGGGGCCCAACTCGAAGCCCCAGCCGAACCAGCAGCCCGCGCGACTGGGTGACATTACGGACGGTACCAGCAACACGCTGTTTTTCGGCGAGCGGAGCCGCTGGGACCCGAACTACGATACCTTTGCCGGGCAAGGCTGGGACTGGCCGTTCCGTAACTACGGGAACTGGTGCGGCACCAGTGGCTCGGTGCTGGCGCACGTGACGCTCAGCAGCTATTCTCCGCTCAACTACCGGCTGCCGTTCGATTACGACCACCGGGCCGGCGCGAATCCGCCGGCCAACAGCGCCGCCGATTTCAAGTACTACATCGACCTGCGGGTCTGTGCCTACGGGAGCAACCATCCGGGCGGGGCCAATTTGGCGTTGTGCGACGGCTCCGTCCGTTTCTTCTCGGATTCGATCCCTCTGATCGCGTTGCGCGCCTTGAGCACACGGGAGGGCGGGGAAGCGGAGGGTGCCCCGTGAACCATCTACTGTATCTCCCGCCTGCAACATGCCCGCGTGTAGGCAGTGCCGCCTTGAGGCGGTCGGGACCGGCTGAAGCCGGCACGACGAACGGCCGGCTGCGCCCGCGCTACGTCGCGACTGGCGTCGCTTGGCTTGTGCTGGCCCTGGTCCCGTGCCTGGGATGCAAGCAGCAGGCGCCTCCCGCCACGGTGGAAGGAACCTTGCGTCTGGCCGGCAGGCCGTTGGACAACTGTCTGGTCACCTTCTTCCCTGAATCGAGCCGCGATGCCAACTTCGCCTATTCGGCGGGACTAACGGACCAGCGTGGCATCTACCGCCTGCGCAGCGGCAATCAGGAAGAAGGGGTCGCGCTGGGGCAGCACCGCGTGACGGTTCAGGACATGTCGGTCTCCACGGGCCTGGACCGGCGCGACCACGGCTCCGTTGACGCCGGCGAAGTGACGCCGAAGTCCACGCCGTCCGTTCGGCGGTCGCGCGTGCCGCAGCGGTATCAGTCCCTTGTGGAAACGCCTCTGAGCAAAGCAGTCAGAAGAGGGCACCAAGTCATCGATCTGGATATCCCATGACCATCCCGATGCCGAAATCGCCAAGCCGACGTTGACAGGCTTGGCAGCCGGAAGTCATACTGAAGCGGTGTGGCTCGACGAGGTTGGTTTATGAGTGAGCGCGCGCAGCGAACGATCACGGTGGCGACCCTAGCCGGTTACTTGCTGACGGTAACCGCCGCGCTGCAGGTCCATCGATGCCAGGCGCACCGGGCCAGCGCCGAGCGAATCTCTGAGAGCCACGTCTGTGGTCTCTGCCATGCCTCTTCCCACGCTCCCGAAAGATCTGCGCCCGAGGGCGACGTCTCCGCCGGGCTTGGGATCGTTCCGGACGCCCAATCGGACGCCCCTGAAGGGGACTGCTTCATCTGCCAAATGCTGGCACAGAAGCACCTGCTCGGCAGCCGTCCCAGTACCCTTGGCTGGGCTGACGATGTGCGTGAACCGTTCGCCGGCGAACCCCGCGCGGAGGCCAGTACCCTCCCGTGTCCTTGGCACATTCGTGCCCCTCCCAGAGTTGCGTGAACTTCATTACGCGTTCTTGGTTGCTCGTCGCTGAGTGCCGTTGCGCGCCTGCGCGAGCGCCGCCCGGCGAATGCACGCTCTGGAGAGGGCTTCCATCTTATGGTCATACGAAGGTCTGGGTTTACGCTCGTCGAATTACTGGTCGTCATCGCCATCATCGGGATTCTGGTCGCCTTGCTGCTGCCCGCGATCCAGGCGGCTCGGGAAGCGGCACGCAGAATCTCGTGCAACAACAATCTGAAGCAAATCGGTCTGGGACTGCAGATGTACCACGACACGTTCCAGTGTCTGCCGGCCGGTTGGCGGGCCCTCGATCCGGCGACGCGCCAGCCGCATTGGTTTGGGGAACCGGGATGGTCCTGGGCCAGCGCCATTCTGCCGTACATGGAGCAGACGTGCTTGTACGCGGACGGGATTCATTTCGCACTGCCGATCACGGATCCGGCGAACGCCGCGGCTCGCGAGACGGAGATCAAGATGTACCGCTGTCCGTCCGACATTGGAGCGGGGACCTTTGTCCTGCAAGGAGGCGGTCCGTACGTCGGCACCGGCGGAGGATTTTCGCCGGTCAAGTTGGCCACCGGCAACTACATCGGCGTGTTTGGCACCGTTGACTTTCACCATGTCTGCGTTCCTCCCAGTTCCTGCGAAGGCAACGGCACGTTCTTCCTGAACCGCGGCGTGCGGCTCGCGGACATCCTGGACGGGCTGAGCCAGACGCTGGTCGTGGGCGAGCGGTGTTCGTTGCTGGCGCCCTCGACCTGGGTCGGCGAGGTGACCGGCGGGGAACATGCACCGGCCCGGATCTGCGGCGTGGCGACCTATCCGCCGAACGTGAAGGACCACCCGGTCCAGTACTTCCACAACTTCAGCAGTCTCCATCCGGCGGGCACCCAGTTCGTTTCCGCCGACGGCTCCGTACATCTGGTCGCCGAGTCGATCGACGAGCAGGTTTACCACGCCCTGTGTACGCGCGCCGCACGCGATGTCGTGGGAAAGTACTGACCGGCGGCTTTCGCAATCGGCGCCTCCGTTGCAGGCTGTCTGCGCCGGACCTCCGGATAGGGCGACTATTCGGACCGCAACGCCTCGATGGGCTCCAGCGCGGCCGCCCGGACGGCTGGGTAGACTCCGAAAATGACGCCCACGGCGACGGAGAAGACGAAACCTATGGCGGCGGTGGGCCGGGAGATGACCGCCTCCCAGTACCTCAAACGTGAAACCAGCGCTGCCGCCGTCACGCCCGCGGCCACGCCCAAGATCCCGCTGGCGCCGGCCAGCAGGCCCGACTCGAACAGGAACTGCAGCCGCACGTCCCCGCGGGTCGCGCCCAGCGCCCGGCGGAGTTCGATCTCCGGCGTCCTGCGGGAAATGGCCGGCGTAGATCAGCGGCAGCAGCACGTTTCGATGTATCAAATGGTCCGTTTGGGGACTTGAAGCTTGATTGACGAAAGTCTAACCTACGCTCGTTGGGGCTTTGACGGGCCACAAAGCGCCTGTGAAATTCTTGCTCAGTCATGATGAGGGACGAAGAGAATGCTCCGATCCGCCTTCTGCCTGCTGGGAATTCTCGCTTTCACCTCGCTACAATGCCAGCCCACCCCCGAGGAAGTCTCCTCCCCGGATGACGACCACCCGCCGGCGGCCGCGGTGCCGAGAGAGTCGGTCAGCCTTTCCGATCCCGACCGCCAGTTGATCGGACTGAAGGTGGAGCCGGTGTCGGCCCGCGAGTGCCGATCGACACTCAAGGCGATGGGAAAGCTCTTGGCCCCCCAAACGAAGACGGCGATTGTCGGCTACGCGTTTGCCGGGCGGGTCTCTGAGGTCCATGTCCAGATCGGAGACTGGGTCGAAAAAGGGCAGAAGCTGGTGACTTTGGACAGTCAGGAAGTGGGCACGGCCAAGTGTGACTACTTCAAGGCGGTCGCGGACCTGGAATTGGCCAAGCTGAATTTCGACCGGGAAAAGCGGTTGTTGGACAGCGGCATCGGGATCGAGAAGAACTTCGCCGCGGCCGAGGCGGAGCTGAAGATCGCCCAGGAGAATCGGGACGCGGCGCACAAGCGGTTGCACGTGTTGGGCTTCGATGAACCGGAGTTGGAAGAGATTACCGAGTTGCACCAAATCCATCCCGCCATCACCTTGTTCGCCCCGTTGGCCGGCAAGATCGTCAAGAACGACGCCGTGCTGGGCGCTTTGGTCGACCAAACCACGCAGCTGATGACCATCATCGATCCGAAGACGCTGTGGGTCGACGCTCAGATCTACGAAAACGACCTGGCCAAGGTGAAAATCGGGCAGAAGGTAGAGGTGCGCGTGCCGGCCTACCCCGAGGAGGTGTTCCCCGGCACCGTCATCTATATCTCCGACGTTGTGGACGAACAGACCCGCACCATCGCGGTGCGGGCGGAGGTGGACAACGCCGCGCAACGGCTGAAGGCGGGGATGTTTGCCGACGTGGCGCTGCTGATGATGGAGGATCGCGACGCCTTGGTCGTCCCGCGGGACGCGGTGTTGGAAGAAGGGCTCCAGCAGGTCGTATTCGTCAAGTCGGGCGAGTCGTTCGTCTCGCGGACCGTGCATACCGCGACGATCGATGGTGATTGCCTGAAGGTCCTCGATGGGCTGAAGCCTGGCGAGGAGGTCGTGACGGCGGGCAATCACCTGCTGCGGTCCAGGCTGAAGCAAGGCGTCTTGGAGCAAGCCGGACATCATCACGGGCACGGCCATGGGCACGGTCAGGAGCAGCCGCAGGGAAAAGCCCATCGGCACGGGAGACCGCAACCGTGATTCGCGCCGTCATCGATTTTGCGCTGCGCAATCGGCTCCTCGTCCTGCTGCTGATCCTCCTGGTGACGCTCGGCGGCGTGATGGCCTATCAGCGGATGCCGAAAGACATCTACCCCGACCTGAACGCGCCGCTGGTCAATATCATTACGACGTGTCCCGGCATGGCTTCCGAGGACGTGGAGCGTCTGATTACGTTTCCTCTGGAAAGCCTGATGAACGGCAGTCCCGGCGTGATCCACGTGCGCTCGGAATCGACGACGGGGGAATCGGTGGTTACTGTCGAGTTCGACTGGGGCATCGACATCTACCAGGCCCGGCAGATCGTCTCCGGCAAACTGGACATTGTGGCCGAACAGTTGCCGGCCGGCGCATCGCATCCCGTGCTGGGCCCCGTGTCCTCGCGGATGGGCGAGATCTTCGAGTTCGCCGTGGTCGGCGAGGGCGCCGAGCCGATGGAACTGCGGAGCGTGGCCGATTGGACGATCCGCTACCGGCTGCTGGGCGTCGAAGGCGTTTCGTTCGTCGTCAATCTGGGCGGCTTCGTGCGGCAGTACCAGGTGTTGCTCAAGCCGGAGATGCTGCACCATTACGGGATCACCATTGCGGACGTCAAGGAGGCCATCGAACAGAGCAACCGCAATTTCACTGGCGGCGTGATCCGCAAGCAGAACCAGGAGTTCCTGATCAAGGGCTTGGGCCGAATCGAGTCGATGGCCCACATCGAGAACACGGTCATCACGGCCCGCGACGGGGTGCCCGTGTTTGTCAAGGACGTGGCCCAGGTCCGCGAGGGTGCGATGTTCTCGACCGGCCAGGCCGGCTTCAACGGGCAAGAGGCGGTGTCCGTCATCGTCCAGAAACAGTACGGCGGCGACACGCTCAAGACGATCGACAACGTCAAACGGTTCCTGCGGCAGGTCGCGAAGGACATTCCGGAGCCGATTCACACCGTGGCGTACTACGACCAGTCGGGACTGATCAACAGTTCGCTGCGGCACGTGGAAGTCTCGATGCTGGAAGCCGGGGGCCTGGTGCTGCTGGTGATCCTGATCTTCCTGGTCAATATCCGCGCCTCGCTGATTGCTTCGCTGACCATCCCGTTCTCGATCTTGTTCGCCCTGGTGCTGATGTACGCCGGCAACGTTGCCTTGACCGTGATGGCCTTGGGCGGCTTGGCCATTGGGATCGGCAAGATGGCGGGCGGCTCGGTGATCATGGTCGAGAACATCTTCAAGTTCCTGGAGAGCGACACCAGCGGCGTCTCCCCGTTGGAGCTGACCGCGCGCGGGGCCAAAGAAGTGGGCACGTACCTCTTTTCGGCGAACCTGATCATCGTGCTCGTGTTCCTGCCGCTGCTGACCTTGGAAGGCATGGCGGGGAGGATGTTTCGGCCGACCGTGTTCGCCCTGGTCGCGGCCTTGGTCGGGTCGCTGGTGATGAACATCACGCTGCAGCCGGTGCTGATGTCCTTCTGCTTTCGCCGCCGTGGCGGCAAACGGAGGAGGCATCGCTTCGTGGAATTCGCGACTTGGATCTACGTCGCCGTGTTGAAGGTTTCGTTCCGCTTGAAATGGTTGATCCTGGCGGCGGCGGTCGCGCTGATGGCCGTCGCGGGACAGTTTTATCAGGAACTGGGCAGCGAATTCGTTCCCGCCATGGACGAGAGTTCGATGGTCGTCTCGACGGTGATGCTGCCGGAGACTTCCCTGCACGAGTCGGTCCGCGTCGGGCAAAAGGTCGAGGAGATCCTGAGGTCATTTCCGGAAGTCGTCTCGGTCTGCCGCACGACGGGGATGGCGGAGGAATCGGAGCACGTCCACCCGGTGAACCATAGCCATTACATGGTCGAACTCAAGCCGCGCGAACAGCGTCAGCGGGGCTATGACGAGTTGACCGAGGCGATGCGGCGAGAGTTGGAACGTATTCCTGGCATCGTCCACATGTTCGAGCAGCCGATCAGCAACAAGCTGGCCGAGATGCTGACTGGGATTGAAGGCCAGATCGCGCTGAAGATCTTCGGTCCCGAGTTGAAGGTGCTCGACGAGAAGACGCGAGAAATCGGCGCGGTGATGAGCCGCTTGGAGGGCATCGCGGATCTCCAGGTCGAGCAGACCACCGGCATCCCCCTGGTCCTGATCCGGCTTGACCGCGCCGCTCTGGCCCGCCACGGCATCAAGGTCCAGGAAGTGGCCGACGTCATCGAAACGGCCTTGAACGGAGTCGAGGTCACGGACGTGCTGGAAACCGATCGGATGATCCCCGTGTTCTTGCGGTTGCCGGACAAATACCGGCAAGACGTCGAGACGATCCAGGGCCTGCTGGTCGACACCCCGGCGGGACACCGCATTCCATTGGCCCAACTGGCCTCGATCGACCGCAGCGAAGGCCCCCAGACGATTTTCCGCGAGCACCTGATGCGGCGGAAGACGATCGTCTGCAACGTCGTGGGACGCGACGTCGGCCGGTTCGTCGCGGAGGCGGAAGCGGAGATCGCCCGGTCGGTCGACATGCCGGCGGGCTACCTGGTCGATTTCGGCGGCGAGTACGAGAGCCAGCAGCGGACGATGCGCCAGCTGATGTGGACGATGCTGGTGGTCGCGCTAGGAGTCCTGGTCGTGCTGTTCGCCTCGCTTGGGTCGCTCCGCCAGTCGCTGTTGCTGCTGCTGAACGTGCCCATGACGGCGGCCGGGGGCATCCTGGCGTTGTACTGGACGGGGCAGACTTTGAACGTCTCGTCCGTGATCGGGTTCATCGCTCTGTTCGGCATCGCGCTGCAGAACGGAGTCGTGCTGGTGGGTAAGATCAACGATCTCCGCCGCAGCGGGATGCCGCTGCACGAAGCGGTGATCGAAGGTTCGACGTACCGCTTCCGGCCCATCCTGATGACTGAACTAGTCTTGATCCTGGGAGTGCTGCCGCTGGCCCTGGGCCAGACGACCGGCTCGGAGATCCATCGGCCCCTGGCCGTCGTCTACATCGGCGGCTTCGTAGCCGCCATCTTCTTCGAGCAGATCGTGCTGCCGATCCTGTATGAGCTGTTCGAACGGTTCAAGAAAGATCGCATCGCCGCCGCCTGAGCATCACGTTGCGGCGACAAACGACGAATCTTCCCTTCTTCTCTTTTTGTTCCCCGCTAAATCGCGATCGCAGAAAACCGTCCAACATCTGTCGTCCGCCGGCCTTGTCCGCGCCGGTGTGCCAGCAATATAAGGATATCGAGGAGTGGACAAAGAGGAACGTGGCGATGACTTGGAACAAGAAACGGGGGTGGTTCGTGGCAACCCAACTGGCGGCCCTTTTGGTCGCTGCCGCTGCAATTCTATTTGCAGGTCGGACGACAGACGGCGCGGAGCGGAAACAGGCAGTCGGGCAAGCCCCGCCATCGACCGCCTCAACTGGTGCTTCCCAGGGCAAGACCCCGGCCGGCACGATCGACGCCGATGGTAGCGCAGCGGAACAGCCCATTCCCAAGACGCTGGCCGAGTGGCAGAAAAAGCTGACGCCGCTGCAGTTCTACGTGACGCGTCGAAAAGGAACAGAGGAGGCATTCACAGGGGAATACTGGAACTGCCACAAGCAGGGTACGTACCGGTGCATCGGCTGTGGCGCGCCGCTGTTCGGTTCTGAAGCAAAATTCGATTCGGGCACCGGCTGGCCCAGTTTCTGGCAACCGTTGGACGCGGGGCGGATCGCGACGCAGCAGGACCGCAGCCATGGAATGCAGCGGATCGAAGTCCTGTGCAGCCGCTGCGGATGCCATCTGGGCCACGTTTTCAGCGACGGGCCGGCCCCGACGGGTCTGCGGTTCTGCATCAACTCGGCATCTCTCAAACTCGAAGAAAGCAAGGCGGAGCCCGCAGGGTCAGCGGCGGCGCAAACGACAAAGGACCTTGAACAAGCGACGTTCGGCTCGGGCTGCTTCTGGTGTACCGAAGCCGTGTTCCAGGAGTTGAAGGGCGTCCGCGAGGTCGTTTCGGGCTACAGCGGAGGCACGGTTCCGAACCCCACCTACCAGCAGGTCTGTACCGGCCTGACGGGACACGCGGAAGTGGTCCAGATTACGTACGACCCGAAGATCATCACGTACACTCAACTGCTGGAAGTGTTCTGGAAGACCCACGACCCCACAACACTGAACCGGCAAGGTCCTGACGTGGGAACTCAATATCGGTCGGTGATCTTGTACCACAACGACGAACAGCTCAAACTGGCCGAGTACTACAAGCAGAAGCTGAACGCCGCGGCTACCTTCGGCGACCCCGTCGTCACCCAAATCGCTCCAATGATCGCGTTCTACCCCGCGGAGGGCTATCACCAGGAGTACTACTCCGCGAATCCCCGCAAACCCTATTGCCGGTCCGTCATCCGGCCGAAAGTCGAAAAGGTCCGCGAGGTGTTCAAGGACAAGCTGAAGACGGCCCAGGAGTCGGCGGTGCGGAGTGCGGGCTCTGACTGATCCAGGGGTGAGATAGCAGCCCCCGGCGAGTTTCCTGGTTTCTCTGGTTGCGAGGCTCCGCCTCGCATTGGGCCGGCGAAGCCGGCAAGACGGTGCGTTCCGAGGCGGAGCCCGGGAACGCGTTTCATCTTAGGGCTGGTAATCTCAACAACATGGAGGGACTGGCGAATGGGGCCCCCGCCGGAATCGAAAACGAATCAGCCGGCACCGCTGACCAACGCACAAGTTGCGGCGGAATTGGAGGAAGTCGCGGATCTGCTGGAGGTCCACGGAGCCAATCCCTATCGCGTCCGCGCCTATCGCAACGCCGCCGATTCGATTCGCGCGCTGGAGGTTTCCGTCGTCCAAGTGGCGACGACCGAGGGCATCGACGCCCTCATGCAACTGCCCGCCATCGGGCGCTCGATCGCCCACACGCTGGCGAGCCTGGCGCACAGCGGCCGATTGCCGATGCTCCAGCGACTGCGGGGCGATAACGCGCCGGAGCGGATCTTCACGACCGTCGCAGATATCGGCCCCAAGCTGGCACAGCGGATTCACGAGGAGTTGGGAATCGAAACCTTGACGGGATTGTGCGCCGCGGCCCAGGACGGCCGCCTGGCGCGCGTTCGCGGGATGGGAGCCAAGCGGGTCCAGGCGGTGCGCGAGGCATTGTCCGGGCGATTTCAGCGATCAACTCTCGCCGAGGCACCCGCGGTTGCTCAGACGCCACCCGTCGGCCAGCCTCCGCCCGTGGAAGAATTGCTGGACGTCGATCGCGAATACCGCCAGTTGGCCAAACAGGGCAAGCTGCCGCGGGTCGCCCCTCGCCGCTTCAATCCCACCGGCGACGCCTGGCTGCCCGTGCTGCACACCGAGCGCGAAGGCCGCCACTACACCGCCCTGTACTCGAACACCGCGCGGGCCCACGAACTGGGCGCCACTCACGACTGGGTCGTGATCTACCGCGACGACGACCAGCACCGCGGCAATTGGACCGTGATCACCGCCGGCTACGGCGCCCTGCGCGGCCGCCGCGTGATCCGCGGCCGCGAACAGGAATGCGCTCAGCACTACGCCGGCACCGACCCGACCGTCGAGCGCAAACTGGTGCAGAAACTGCTGGACCTCTGAACCATGTCCAGCGCCTTCGCGGTAATGCCCTGGAACTTCGAGAGACATTACAGGTACATTCCGATGAATCCTCCCGCGTTGTCGGCAACAGCCTGGAGTTGTTCGATCCGTTTGCGGGTCTGTTCCAGGTCGCCGGCCTCGATGTAGCGGTCAAACTCGACACTCACCGATCGCAACACCGTCTCCCGCAGCCAGTCGACGATGGGTTCCGACAGCCAGTCGCAGGTTTCGCCCAGCAGGCCGGCGTCCAAATCGCAGCCCACGGTGTGCCGGTCTTCAGCGTCGGTCATCACCGTGCCCTCGAACCAGAACTGGACCATGCCCAGATCCTCGCGGTTGGTGAAATGGAAGGTGCAGCGGCCGTTGTACAAATAGAACGTGTTGAACTGGCCGTGCCTGTCGATCGCCGCCTTGACCCGTTCGCAAAACGCCTGGAATTTGGGGGTCGCGTCCAAGGGCAAGTCCAGGCGCACGATGCTGCGCAACGGCAGGCAATCAAACGTGATTTCCACCCAACGGCTCATGGGGTCATCGTGGGCCGGGACTCCGTCCCGACCTCTTTTGAGAGGAAGAGTCGCTGTTCATCGACTGCTGGCCACACGCGTCTCGGTGGCGGCGGGCGCCGGCGGCTTGAGCCACCCCAGGGCCAGCCAGCCTTTGTCGCACACCAAGTGCTCCAGCTTCAGTTTGCCGATGCTCGCCCAACGCTTCGGCAACGTCAGTCCCTCGGAGACGATCTCCGGCTTGAAGAGAACTTCGAACTTCTTCTTCATGAAGCTCTTCATCGCGATGTCGGTTGTGCTCAACTTCTGGCGGCCCGGAAAGTCGATCTGCACGTCTCCCTGCCGCACCAACCGGGCCCGATCCGGCAGCTTCTCGATCGTATAGACGGCGGAAATCTCCACCGGCCTGCGGATCTCCTGGTCCTCCCGCGTGAAGCGCTTGCCGCGGATCGTGATCCTCGCTGTGCGAGCGGTGAACCTCGCTTCGATCGGCAACTCGGACTGGAATGTGATCGACCAGGGGTCGTCGCCCAGTCCCTCCGGCGGCTTTCCCGTCAGCTCCTTGATCATTTCCACCAACCGCACGTCCGTCAGCGTGACGCCTCCCAGCACGGCCTGCGACATATTGCCCACCAGCGATTCGTGCATCCGGACAGCCAGATCGAACTTGCCGGTCAGCGCCGGCGGCGCGTTGGGCGCCGCCAATTGATCGCGGCCCGCCTGCAGCATGGTCACCTGCAGCGCGTCGTCGGTAGTCCGGAACTGCAGCAACTGGGGGAAGCCGCCGCGGCGCACCAACGGCAGACGAAACTTGTCCGAGAACGAGGCGTTGGCGTCCTGGACCAAGTCGGCCGACCGATCGTCCACGCTGCCGGCGATTCGTCCGGCGGCTCGCCGGCTGGCGATCGCCTCCGCCTGCGGCTTGGTCTTCTGGATGCGTTTCGTGGCGATGTGCCGGACCAAATGACCGGCTTCGACTCGGCCGATCCGCGTGCGCGTGCTGCACCTGGCCGTCGCCCGGCGATCGCTGAGCCCCGTGTCGTCCAGTTGCAGACGCTTCACGGCGTTGACACTGGTCACCCCCCGGCTGAACACCCGCACCGGTCCGTTGTAGCCCACGCTGTTGGATACGGTGGAACCGTCGAGCAAGATGTTGATGGCCGCGTTGTCTTGGCTGGGGACCAGATCCAGGGTCACGGCGCCCGTCAGACGGGCGTTTCCCCGGATCCGCGTGCCCAAGATGACCTCGTTCACGGCCGCGGTCTCGTCCACGTTCTGGTCGATCCCCGCCTGCATCAACGCTTCCGAGACTTCCAGGAACAGGTTCGGGCGGGAGTGGGATGAACGCGCCGCCGCCACCAGTTCGCGGGCCTGCCCGAAGCGATCCAGCCAGCCCAGCCTCTTGCCGATGAAGATCGCGTCCTCGGCTTGGGGATTCTGAGCATAGGAGGGGAATCGTTCGGCCAGCTCATCCAGGAAGCCCTCGTAGACCTTCTTGGGCTCGGCGCTGGACGCGAACAAGGCGGTGCATACGTACTTGTCCAGCGCCTGCCGCACCGCAACAAACTCGTCCTGCTCCAGTCCGGCAATGTCTTGACGGTAAAGCTCTTCGATGGCCAGCAGCGTTTTCAGGTCAGGTTGAGCGCCGGCGGCGGCAAGTTCGCTCTCCAACTGAGCCCATTTGACCGCTTCTTTCCAACTCGCTGCCTGTTCCTGCTTGGCCTCGCTCAGCAGTTGCCTCAGCTTGTCTACGGCGGCGTCCAGGCGTGCGCGTTCGCGTTTGACGTCCGATTCGGTTACCAGCACCAGGTGAGGTTTGGCTGCGCGGGCCATTTCGGGCAACTGCTCCGCCCGCCATGCCGGCAGCGTATCGAGCCATTTCTTCAGGGCGCTGCGGACGGCCACAAACCGTCTCCGCTCCAAGCCCGGCGCGTTGCTGGCAAAGCGATCCAGCACCTCGCGAACCAAACCGCGGTCCGCGCGGGCCCCCTTGCCCAATTCAGCGTTCAACTGATCGGTCTTGAGAAACTTGCGCCAACCGGGAGCCCGGACATCGTTTCCCAGCCAGCGTTCGAGTTCCTGAACCGACTGCCTCAACTCGGCCTCCGCCGTGTCAGCCGCGCGGGCGAACCTTGCCCCCGCCAGCTGAACGAACATGACGACTGCGATCGAAAACCACCGAAAATAAACGCGCCCCATCGTACCACTCCTTTGCTCTGTAGAGCCTCCCAACTTTGCGTCGGGCTTAGCCATTTATCGTATCCGTCCCGGTCAACTTGGTTAGAAAAGCTTATTCCGCCGGACTGTCCGTTCCAAATGTTACATTCGGCACCGCCCGCGAAGTGCCCGTATTTTACCGCCGTGCGATTCTTTTACCACATAGGCAAGGGGAAAAATGGGTTTCTCGCGGCACTTCGAGAAGTCCGACTTCTTTGAAATAGCCGGGCTTCTGGGCAGCCAAGACTTCTGAGCGCGCGGTCACTTCTTTCCGAGACGCCGTTTGGCCTGAAAGAAATCGCTCAACAACTCGCCGCAGGCTGCCGCCGACACGCCCGCCACGACCTCGGCACGATGGTTCAGCCTCGGATCGCTCAGCAGTTGGTACAGCGAATGGACCGCGCCGGCTTTGGGATCCGCTGCCCCGTAGACCAGCACGGGAATCCGGGCCAGCACAATCGCCCCCGCGCACATCGTGCAGGGTTCCAGCGTCACGTACAGCGTACAGTCCTCCAGTCGCCAACTGCCCAGAGCCGCCGCCGCCTGGGTGATGGCGATCATCTCTGCGTGGGCCGTGGGGTCCCGCAGCTGTTCGCGTTGGTTGTGCGCCGAGGCGATCAGACGTGCCCGGTGGACGATGACCGCGCCAATGGGCACCTCGTCCTCCAACCGAGCCTGCTGCGCCTCCTGGATCGCCCGCCGCATGAAATGTTCGTGCATTTACCGTTCGCCTTCCTTCAGGTGCCGGAACTCGATGCCGCAAAGCGCCGCTTTGGTCTGCCATGCGGCAATTCCCAAGGGTCGGGAGGGATCCACTTCCGCGCGCGTGCTGATCCGGTGTCCGCGGACGTTCTGATCGACGACGCGCTGGTCGTCGATCCAGCACTGGATACGATCCGCCGTCACACGCACGCGAATGCGGTACCAGCGTCCCTCGTCGAATTTCATGTACTGTGTCGTGTCGTTCTCCGAGGCGTCGCGCCCGTCGATGCAGGACAGGCCCACGACCGCGCCGGCCCAGCCTCCGACAATGAAGCTGCAATGCGACTCGGCCACGGGAAACGTCAGGCCACAGAAGAAGTCGTTGCCGTCCACGCGCATCGCCTGCAGCCGGATTTCGAAGTCCTGCTTGGGAAAGGGCTTGGTGTAGACGATCCCTGTCAGAGAATCGCCAAGACCGAGCAGGATCTGCCGGTCCGCGACCGTCACTGCCCCTTCGCCTCCGAAATTGGAGGATTTCCAGTCGCCCAAGGTTTTGCCGTCGAAAAGCGGCGTCCAGGAGGGCTTTGGAACGGCACCGGGTGCGTCTTCGCTTGCCCAGCCGGCCGCCAGCACGGCGAGCCACAAGGTGCCGCCTGCAAGGAACCTCGCGAGCCCGAATAACGCCGTGCAATCGAACTTGACAGACTCCTCGGATTTCTGGAAAGTGGCCGCAGTTGTGTGCAGCGGGGCCGCAAGCGCTGGAAACGAACGATTCATGACAGCTGTCTCCTATGGTTAGGCCAGCGAACGACGACAGCATAGCGTACTCGCCCAGGGGCAGGCTGGAAAAGCCCGGCTTTTTCTCCATGCCACCGAAGGAAGAACCTTGAGGCTCGATCGTGGAACACGTCCGACAGAGATCATGGCGGCGGACTCAAACGCAGACCGTAGCGGTCATCTTGGCCATCTACTGGGCCGTGTTATGCGTCGGCACGCACCTGCCGGGCGGCGTGATCGACGGCCCGCCGGTCTCTGACAAATTGCTGCACGTCACGGCGTACGCGGGGCTGACCTTCCTCCTGGCGCTGCTTTTGCCGCATCTCGGCTTGCGGCGCGGGCGGCTTTACGCCGGCGCCCTGCTGATCGTGGCCTGCTACGGGGCCGTGGACGAACTGGGGCAGATCCCGGTTCCGGGACGAACCCCCGATGTCAAGGATTGGGTCGCCAACGTGCTGGGCGCCATGACGGGCCTGACGCTGTACTGGCTGGCCGTCCGTACGATGGCCGCCTGGAACGTCGGCTGGCTGGAGGTGGAAAAAAAGCCGAGTCCGCCCTGACTCGGCTTCCCTCTTCACGCTGTGGGTCTGTGGGTGAAGTCGGATCAGGTATCCCAGGCGTCGATGCCCAAGTGCGTCTTCAATTCGTCGAATTGCCGCCGGAATTCGTCTCGGGAGGAGTGTACGTGTTCGGCTTCCGTGATGAAACGCAGACCCTCGACAGGACGAATGCCGCGCGAACGCAACACGTCTTCGAACGTATCCAAGGGTTCGCCGTAATAGATCAGCAGCTTGTGTTCGTCGAACTGCACTTCCTGCGGTGTCTCCGGATTGATCACCGCCAGGCCCGTGCAGCCGTCGTTCAAGAGCATTTCTTCGTAGTCCCAGAGGACACTTTTCAGCACGGGCAGGTCGATGTGTTCGCGGTACAGGTCACGATGGCTGCCGCGCTGGCAATGGCTGGTTTCCAGAACGACGTCCACATCGAAGCCCAGCGGATCGAGGGACTCCAGGAGCAGTTCGAAAAGGATTTCGGACGAGGCCGAAGCCATCAGCACCGGGACCTCGACCTTGCCCTGTTCATCGCGGTAGGTGTCGAACCGATAGCCCTGGACGGGCCTCACCTGCAAGTCGTACGAGGGCCGCACTGCGTCGGTCAGACGGAAACCGTCGTACTGGCAGATGCTCATGTGAGCTTCCAACTCCTCCTCGGACAAGCTTTCAAAACTGCTGTGGCGGCGGTGGCTGACGTCTTCCGGCCGCAACGCCTTCAGGAAAAACTGTTTCAGGAAGCTCATCTTCGTCCTCGTATGCTCGGACTCGATCGGTCAGCGGCAGTCTCCAGCGACTCCGTCTGCGGCCTCGTCTCTAGTCCTAATCTAGGTCACGCTTTCGGGCCTCCGGCCGCCGTCCCGTCTTTTCTGCCGGTGCCAATGGCAGGTTGGGACTCCGTCCCGACCGGGTCGGGACGGAGTCCCAACCTGCTTTGGCTGTTGCTGCAGGCCGCGTCAGGGAAATCTAGCACTCTCGCGAAGCCGACGCCGTGTGCCGCACTGAGTTTGCCAGGAAATCACGCCTCGCGCCTGTCGCGGCTGCAGATCGGCGAAAGTTTGCCCCAAGGGTTGCCCTTGCCGCGCAGAGGCCGGGGTCTGCTATATTGCCCGCAGAAGAAATTCGCTACGACCGTCACCATCGGTAGGAAAGCAGGCCGAACGAACGCCCCGATTTCAAGTTCGCCCGCGCCGCGCAACGGCGTCCGCTCGCAGGGGGGAGGCAAGTCAAGATGAGGAGATTTCTATGGCACTCTCTCAAGTCGGCCGCCGTGCTCCTGACGCTGGCCGGGTGCGGTTGCTCGCCAACCGCCTCGCCGCGGGCGGATGACGCCGCGGCCGAAGCGAACACGGCTCCCGCCAACTCAGGCGCCTCCGCGGCCAAAACGGCGCCGGAACGTGTGCCGATTCCGGTTGGCGACGAGCGTGAGGAGGTTTGGATGGCATGTTACATCAACGGCGGCAAGATCGGTTATACGCACCTGACGATGGAAGGCGTGACCGAAGACGGCCGGTTGGGCCTCCGCTGGAGCTACGAGGACGAACTGAAAGTGCGGCGGTTTGACGCCGAAACCGTCGTCCGCACTCGCCTGAGGAGCCTGGAAACCCGCGACGGCCAACTGCTGTCCTTCCACAGTGAAATGAACACGGGCCCAGGGACGGTGGTCACGGAAGGACGGTGCGAGGGGGGCCAGTTGACGCTCCGCGATACGACCCAGGGCAGGGTGGAACAACGCACGTTGGGCTGGGACCGGCACTACGGCGGCTTTTTCGCGGACCATCTCTCGCTGCGCCGCAAGCCGATGCGGCCGGGAGAAACCCGCCGCCTGCAAGCTCTGCTGCCCGTGATCAACCAGGTAGGTGCAATCCACTTGGAGGCGGTCGCCTACGAAGCCACGGAATTGGCCGCGGGCACGCAAACGTTGCTGCGGATCAACGTCACGACGGACTTTGGGCCGGCCCAGATGAAGTCCATCGTGTGGACGGACGAGCAAGGCAAGCCTCACAAGGTCAAGGATCTGCAACTGGGCATGGAAGCCTTCCTGACCACGCGTGAGGATGCCCTGCGGCCCAGCGCGGACAGCGGGTTCGACCTGGGGTTCGATACAATCGTACGCGTCGATCGCCCCCTGCCGGACCCGCATCGCACGCGCCGCGTCGTCTATCGGGCACAGTTGAAGGAAGGCGACGTCAAGTCATTGTTCGCGGCGGGACTCACCCAGACGGTCCGGTTGCTGGACGATGGCCGAGCCGAAGTTACCGTACAGGCGATCCGGCCCAACCAGCCGGCCAGTGTGCCCGATCAGGAGAAAGACGCCCCGACGGACGCCGATCGCCAACCCAGCACCCTGGTCCAAAGCGATGATGCTGAAGTCGTGAAGATCTCTCTGGCGGTGGCTGCCGGCGAATCCGACCCCTGGACGGTCGCCTGTGCCCTGGAACGGCACGTAAAAACGACGATTCGGCTGAAGAATTACTCGACGGCGATGGCGACCGCCGCCGAAGTGGCCAGGTCCCTGGAAGGCGATTGCACCGAACACGCGATGTTGCTGGCGGCGCTGTGCCGAGCCCGCCAGATCCCGGCGCGCGTCGCCATCGGATTGGTCTACTATCCGTCGGCCGGCGGCTTTGCCTACCACATGTGGACCGAGGTCTGGATCAAGGACCGCTGGATTCCGCTGGATGCGACGCTCGGCCTGGGTGGAATCGGCGGAGCGCATTTGAAGTTCGCGCATTCCAGTATGCAAGGGACGGGCGCCTACGCGGACCTGTTGCCCGTGGTTCAAGCGCTGAGACGCCTAAACCTGGAAATCGTCAGTTCGGAGTAGGCCCTTGGCCCGGAGCCGCGTCCATCGGCGCTCGGGCGACGGCCGACCGCAGATTGCGGACGACAAACAGCAGCTCGCAGGGGAAATCATCCGTGAGTTTCGGCGCCTGGGGGTCGTCCTCCGGGCGATTCGCCTCAACCTCCTGCATCTCCTTCAGAATCGACTCGCCGGGGGCGACGGGCGGCGCGAGCAAATCGGGAGCGATGTAGCCGATCGTGCCAAACGTGTCGAGTTTGCGATGCGAGCTGCTGACGGCGAAATGGCTCGCCAAGGGAACCGCCCCGCCTATCCGCCGCTTGATGCCGGCGGCATCGCACAGACGAGGCAACACGCCGCCGCCTTCGCGGCGTGTCGTCAGGTTCAGAAAGAACGCGCCGAAACCTGCGGGACGCTTCCGCAACTCGTCCCACATCGCATCCGCCTGACGTGCCGAGCAGTACACCAAGTACAATCGGATTTCGTCCATGTCGCCCGCGGTTTCCTCGCTGACCAACTTGGCATCCTCCAGGAATTGGCAGCGCAACAGCGATCGCTGCTCTCGTTCCGGCACGGGGACGGTGTTGAGAACCTGGATTCCATGCCGCTTCAACAGCTGGAAGAAAACGCCTTGCTCCACGCCTTCTGGTACGACGATCACATCGTAGACCAGTAATAATCGATCCCACAACTTCTGATTGACCAGTGTCAGCGGGGAGCGGAGCGGCTGCGCGGGCCGGTTGGGCCCGTCGACTCGACTGGGGACGAAATTCACCATCAGCACGATGGCGGCGGCCAGGGCCACGGCCGTCCAGACGAATCCGCGCCGGGTGAAACGCCTCCTCGCCCTTTCCGGAATCTTCGCCGGTTGCACGTCCGGGGCTGGACTGATCCCAAACGGCTTGGCCGAATCCGACTCGATCTCGATCCGCCGCAAGACGCGATCGGCAAAGTCATCGTCCAAATGGAAAGCCGCAAGACCGCGCAGTTGGGCGTCCAACGTGCGGAGTTCTTCCAGTTGGGTTCGGCACGGAGCGCTATCGGCCAAGCGGCGTTCGACCCATTGGCGTTCCTGCTCGGAGACCTCGCCATCCAAGTAGGCACTCAGCAGTTCCGCTTCGATTTCTTGTGGCTCCGCCGAGTCCGACGACCCGGCCGCCAACCGCTCGATCTCCCGCTGGATGCGTTCCTTGACTGCGGGCGGCAAACGGTATCGGGGCAGGTGTCGCAGCGCTTCCTGCAATGCCTGCAGAGCCTCCAGACGGCTCGTGTATTCGGCGCTCCTCGCCAGCTGCTGCGCGATCCGCTCGCGCTCCTCAGACGACAATTCGCCGTCCAAGAAGGCGCTCAGCAGTTCATCAGCATCATCATCCCGCCCTGTCATCATCGCGTCGGTTCCGGTTCTGAGGGGAAATCGCACGGCACAGATGCCGGGCAAAGTCCCTGACTTCCCCCCCTTGGTGAAGCG
This sequence comes from uncultured Pirellulaceae bacterium, assembly GCA_964486845.1. Lineage (GTDB taxonomy): Bacteria > Planctomycetota > Planctomycetia > Pirellulales > Pirellulaceae > Anammoximicrobium. The sequence goes on along the minus strand of CAZAQY010000031.1, from coordinate 3,585 downwards.
ATCCTTCAAGCTCCCGAAATGCGGCCTTGCTTGTACCACTCGCAGGTAGCAGCGTGCAAGCCGTTTTCAGGCCGATCGCCTCCACGCTGTTCCACAGCCATCGGACGCAACCGCGACCAGCAAAGTTCCCGAGCTGGGGCTGATTGGCGGCAGCCCGACGGATGTCTCCCGCCGCCTGTCGCCATGTCAGTGCAATTGATTTAAGTCTTATCCTAGAAGAGGCTTACGCCACTTAAGGAACGCATGTTTCAAGGGTCCAAAGCGTGTGTCAGGCGCCGTTTCCGATCGTTCGACTTGGTCGTTTTTTGAGCGTCACGCCTTTTCCATCAGGCTCTTGATCAGCGTCGCAACCAGCTCCGGCTTGTTTTGCGCCACCAGGTGGTCGATCGTTTCTGGGGCGACGCCCAGTTTTTGCAGGTGGGTCGCCAGGTTTTTCCAATGCTTGTCGCGCTTCTTGCCCTCGCTCAGGTACAACTCCGTGACCAGTTCTTGAACTCGCTGCAGGGCGATGCTTTCGCGGTTTTCGTAGAAGTTCCTGATCGCTCGCTCTTGATACTTGGTACGTTCCGGCATGGCGGGTGGGACTCCTTTCAACAAGATACTGATCGAACCGCTGCCTGGGAAACTTCACTGCGGCCCGCAATTTCAATCCCACCACCAGGCGTCGCCCGGCAGGTCGCTCGGCGTGCTGGCGATCCGGCCTGCTTGCAACGCCCCGTAGCTGTCGATCGCGATCGCCGGTTTCTGCACGTACGGCCGGGCGTCGGCGGAAACGCCGCCACTGACGCCCGCCACGATGTGCTTCTGGTTGATGATGCGATGATTGAGCACCGTTTCGACCTCCGTCGGCGCCGGACCCCGTTCGACCTGATACCGCTTCTCCTCGACGAAATGAATCGCGGGCCAGTTCAACCGGTTCGGGACGTCCTCGGCGACGATCAGCGCTGCGACCAAGGCCAAGTCGAAGACGTTCCTCAGATCCGCGTAGATGGGGTACTTGGCTGCCAGCTCGGCGAAGTGCTTGGTAAAGCCGTGGGCGAATTGCTCGTTCAATTCGTCCGATTGGCCCGTGTGGATCCGTTCGCCGCGCTGGGTGAGCATTTCGTTTTCGCTCAGCACCTGGACGCCGGGACCGCGGAGTTCGAACGCGTCGCGGCCGGCAGTAGCTCGCAGGGCCTCGTAGTTCATCGTGAACCACCACCGCAGGACGGTCATCGGCGGCGGGGCGCCGCCTTCCGGAACGGTCACGGAACTCAGGTAGCTGGTCACGCCCAGCACGCCTTCCTCCAAGCCCATGCCGACCAGTTTCATGCGATAGTCGGCCTCGACGATCACGCGGGCCGCCCGCGTTTGTGGATCCAGGCCCTCGACCGTAATGTCCTGTTTGCCCATCAGGCTGCGGACCTTGGCCAGCCAGCTGTCGCGCTGTCCGGCCTTGAGCGGCGTTTTGGCCGATTCGTTCAGGTAGGCCTGTGTCGCGGCCAGGTTCTCGCGCCGCGGCGTGATCGAGCAGGTGAACCGTCCGCCCTGTTGCCGCGCGTTGCGCAGGACGACCACGAAGTCGTCCAATTGCAGCACGGGCTCGCCGCTGGCGACATGGCATGGCCGTCCCTCCCGATCCGGCGCCCAAGCGCCGGCCGGACCAGCGATCACGATGTCGCGCGATTCTGGATACAGAAACACGTACTGGATCTTGTGCAGCCCGGCCAGGTTCTTCATCGCTTGGGTCGGCGACTGTCCGCGCGCCCAAGCGTCCTGCGCGTGCCGTTCCAGCCGCGTCAAGGAGACCTTGCGCAAGACGCTTTCTCGCCGCTCGTCGCGATTGGCGTCGGCCTGTTGGGCGCGATCGCGGAGTTCCGCCAAGTCACTGCCGCCCGTCGCCGCTTTCGCCCGGCGCATCAGGCCGCTGCTGTCCACATAGACCCCGGTGGGGAAAGAATCGATCGCTCCTGGTCCCCCCACCGTGTCCCAGCTTTGCGGCGCGATCGTCGTCGTGATCAGGTCGATCAGCGTGTCGAAATCCGCCAGCGTCGCTCCGCCTGCAGCGCCGGCGCCCGGTGCGGGGGTGCTGCCGGCGGCACCGGTCATCTGGTCCAGGGCGTAGGTACGGAGCCGATCGTCCTGGACGCCGTGCAACGTCGCCAGCGCCGCATTCCTCGCTCCGCCGCGGGCTTGGGCCTGGGCGATCGCCGCCAGCAGCGAATCCCGCGCCGCCCGCTGGGGGATCGCGTTGGCCAGCGCCAGGGCCGGGGCAAACTCGCCGGCCGCGATGTGTCCGTGAATCCGAGCTTGAACATCGCCCGGCCCCTGGGCCAACGCCATGGCTTCCAGCAATGCCAGCACCGTCCAGACGCAGGCCGCGAATCGCTTGCCTGGATGGCGAACACGCACCACACCTGAAATACGTCCGAATCCCGACATGATACAACTCCTCGGCCGGCCAAGCCCCCGGATGCCCTCAGCCTGTGTCGTTCAGGATGACATATCAGGAACCACAAAGTCAAGCGACTTTGCCACTTAGCGGCTGCTAGCGTCGGCAATCTGCTCTTGTTGCCCGGCGAAAGCCCTGATACCATCCCGCGCCCGGATCTGGGGTGAGACGCACAGAAGCCAGTTTTCGAGGTCGATCGTCCAGCCAGGTGGAAGAGCTTGTGCCCGCGAAAACGCAATTCCGTACGCCTGACGCCGGCACCGGGTGATGTTCCAATGTAAGCGTTCTTGCCAGCAGGAGACGGTCGCCATGCGAAGGCTGTTCAGACGCGTGGCCGTACGTGTCGTTGGGCTGATGGTGCTCACAGGCTGCAATCCGAGTCCCTATCTGCCGCCCCCGCCGACGGCGGCCGCTTGGCAGCAGACCCCGGCGCAGACGCCGGCGCCGAATCCAGCGGAGATGTACGACCTGAACCGGCGTGCGACGGCTTTGGATGCGAACAACCGGGACTTGCACGCCCAACTGGCCCAATCGCGGCAACAGGTCCAGTTGCTGCAGCAGCAGGTGTCGCTGCTGCAAAAGCAGTTGAGTGACACCGCTCAACGTCTGCAACAGACGCAGGTCGCGAAGGAAGAAAGCGAGCGGAAACTCGAAGCCCTGCAGGCCTCCACGACACGCCGTGGCGGGGCGATCATCACGGCCAACAGCAACTCGCGAGCATCTGTGCGGCTGATCGAGATTCCGGGACTGAACACCCGCCAAGACGGCGATACCATCCGCGTTACCTTACCGGCGGATCAGCTGTTTCCCCTGGGCGCAGCCCAGCTGATTGGGACTGCCTTCCCGGTGTTGGACGCGCTGGCAGCCGAACTGGCCCGCAATTACCCCCGGCAATTGATCGCCATCGAAGGGCATACCGACAACTCGCCGCCGGCGGGTGGCATCAGCAGTCACCAACTGGCCGCCGCCCAGACGATCGCCGTATTCGACGCGTTCACCCGTCGAAATCGGCTGCCGGTGCAGCAGTTCTATGTGGTTGCCCAAGGCCCCAACCGGCCCGCCGCCAGCAATGCCACCCAGGCGGGCCAGACGGCCAATCGCCGGATCGAATTGGTGGTGTTTCCGCAAACCATCGACGCACCCTGAGACCGCAG
>CAZAQY010000030.1:0-49801 GCA_964486845.1 uncultured Pirellulaceae bacterium | reverse complement strand
TTTTCGGTCAAGATCAGTTTCTTGACTGGAACATTTCTCCTAAAGTGCAAGCCGAGCACAATCCTTCCGATAACGACGCGGTGGCGTTGAAGGGGGTTGGATCGCTGTTTGGATTCCTGAAGGTCAAGCCCGTCGTCGAGCAGCTTTCGCGCCTGGTGCATGGCCGGTTGGTGGTGTTTTTCCCCGGCAGCTTCGAAGATAATAACTACCGGCTGCTCGACGGCTACGACGGTTGGAACTACCTGGCCACCCCCATTACTCCGGACAAGGACCCATAGTAGCAGGCACACTCCGTGTGCCGTCCGCCGGTTACGGCTCACGGAGTGTGCCGACTACTTTGACGAAGGACACCGACATGAGGAACCGCGAGATTTACCCCAAGGACCCATCGATCCGCAAGCTGGTCAACGAGGGTGTGGCGAGCGTCAATGACGAGCAAACGACAGAAGCGTTGACCGTCCTTCGCTACGAGTTGGAGACCTTCGTCTGCGACGGCCAGTACGCCAAGGCGATCGAGCATATTCTGGAAAACTACCTGAAGAACATCCACCAGGCCCAGCAGGCGGCCGTGTGGATCGCCGGGTTCTTTGGCTCAGGCAAGTCCCATCTGGTCAAGATGCTGCGCGCCTTGTGGACCGACGTCGTATTTCCGGACGGAGCTACCGCTCGCAGCATCGCCATCCTGCCGCAGGCCATCCGGCATCTGCTGAAGGAACTGTCCACCCAGGGCAAACGCCACGGCGGGCTGCACGCCGCGTCCGGCACGCTGGGGGCCGGTGCCAGCGGCAGTGTGCGTCTGGCGCTGCTGCGAATCATCTTCAAGTCGGCCGGCCTGCCAGAGCAATACCCGTTGGCACGTTTCGTCATGTGGCTGCGGGCCGAGGGCATCTACGACCAGGTTCGGCAACTGGTCGAATCGACAGGTTACGACTGGCAGGAGGAACTCGACAACTTCTACGTCGCCGAGGGCTTGCACGAGGCCCTCGTCCAGGCGAAACCCAAGCTGTTTTCGTCCGCCGCGGCCTGCGTGGAAACCCTGAACAACCTGTACCCGTTCGTTCAGGACATCAGCAGTGACGAAATGGTGAAAGCCATCCGCCAGGCACTGACCGTCGAGGGCAAGTTCCCGCTCACGTTGATCGTCCTGGATGAGGTCCAGCAGTTCATCGGCAACAGCGATACGCAGCGTTCGATGGACGTCCAGGAAGCGGTCGAAGCCTGCTGCAAGAACATCGGCGGCAAACTGCTGTTCATCGGCACCGGCCAGACCGCCGTGACGGGGACGTCGAACCTCAAGCGGCTGGAAGGCCGCTTCACCGTCCGTTTCGAGTTGTCCGACGCCGACGTCGATGCGGTGGTCCGCCAAGTCATCCTGGCGAAGAAGCCCGGCGCCGTGCAACCGATTGAGACCGTCATGCAGAAGAACCTGGGCGAGATCTCCCGCCATTTGGCCGCCACCAACATCGGCCACCGCCAGGATGACATCGCCTACTTTCCCCAAGACTATCCCATCCTGCCGGTGCGCCGGCGTTTCTGGGAAAACACGCTCCGGGTCCTGGACCAGACAGGCACCGACAGCCAGTTGCGCAACCAACTGAGCATGATCCACAAGGTCATCCAAACGAATCTCGATGCGGAACTGGGCCATGTCATCCCTGCCGATTACCTGTACTTCGACTCGGCCGACAAGCTGCTGCAGGCCCGTGTGCTGCCCCGCAAAGTCCACGAGCGGACGATGAAATGGATGACGGGTAACGACGACCAGCGGCTCATGGCACGCGCCTGCGGTTTGGTTTTCCTGATCACCAAACTGGCCGGCAGCAACAACGAAATTGGCATCCGCGCCGACGTAGACACCCTGGCCGACCTGATGGTCGAGGATCTTTCGGCTGGCAGCGGCAGCTTGCGAACGCGGCTGCCGGCGTTGCTCGACCAGTGCGAGCTATTGATGCGCGTCGGTGACCAGTACCGTATCCAGACGGAGGAGAGCGCCGCTTGGAACGACGAGTTCCTGAGCCAGCGCCACGACTTGGTCAACCAATCGCATCGGATCGAAGCCGAGCGTGACGACCGCATCCGTCGCCGCTTCGGGGACTTAGTCAAGAAGCGTACGTGGCAGCAAGGCGAAGCGAAGGTCGAACGGGAGTTCTATCCCCTGTTCGACGCCTCGCTGCCAGGGGATGCCAAGGACAAGGTTTACGTCTGGGTTCGTGACGAATGGTCCATCGACGAAAACTCGGTGCGTGCGGATGCCCGCCAAGCCGGTAACCAATCGCCCACCCTGTTCGTGTTCATCCCCAAACGGTCCGCCGACGACTTGCGTCATCACCTGATCGACTGCAAAGCCGCCCACGCCACGCTGGAAAAACGAGGGTCTCCCAATTCGCCGGAAGGTAAAGAAGCACGGGCGGCGATGGAGACCACGCGTCAGACGGCCGAGGGCAAAATCAGTGAACTGCTCGATGAGTCGTTCTCGGGCGCACGCGTTTTTCAGGGTGGTGGCACGGACGTAACCGGCAGCGATCTCCAGGCCATCATCCTGGAAGGAGCGGAGAAGTCGTTCAAGCGGTTGTATCCCCAGTTCGGCGTCGCAGACCATGCAGGCTGGGGCAAGGTCTATGCGAACGCCAAGAAAGGGGCCCCCGATGCACTGAAGGCGGTCGACTACGACGGCGAGCCGGCTCAGAACCCCGTCTGCAAGGCGGTTCTGGCCCAAATCGGCCCCGGCAAAAAGGGCGCTGAGATCCGGACCCACTTTGAAAGCGCGCCGTACGGCTGGTCCGGCGATGCGGTGGATGGCGGACTTCAGGTTCTCTTGGTCGCCGGCCTCATTCGCGCCGCGGACGAACGCGGTACCCACATTGATCCCAAAGACTTGGAGCGGAAGGCGATTGGCAAGGCCCTGTTCAAAGTGGAATCCAATCCGCCCGGCACGGCCCAACGCATCCAAATCCGTAAGGTCATGCAGCGGCTGGGCGTGGTGGCGAAACAGGGCGAAGAGTTGGCCGCGGTGCCGGCGTTCCTGCAAAAGGCGTTCGAGTTGGCCGAGCGAGCGGGTGGTGACGCCCCACAGCCCGAACGCCCCAGCACGTCGGCCCTGGAAGATATCCGCCTCGCCGCTGGCAACGAGCAACTGTGGGCCATCTACAATCGCCGCGACGAATTGAAACCGGCCTTCGACGTCTGGGAGGACCGGGCCAAACGGATCGAATCGCGCTGGCCCACGTGGAGCCGGCTCCAGTCTCTGCTGCGGCACGCGGAGCCACTGGCTGACGCGGCCACCTACCAGGCGCAGGCCAAGAGCATCCTGGACGGCCGTCTGCTGCTGTCCGATCCAGACCCGGTGATGCCGCTGGTGCTGTCGTTGGCGCAGGCGTTCCGCGAGGAGCTGAATGCCCTTTCGGCCCGCTACGAGGCGGAGTTTGAACGCGGCTTCCAGCTGCTGGAGCAAGACGCGAATTGGCAGCAACTGGAACAGGAACAGCGTCACGAACTGCTCTCTCGCCAGGGGCTGACCCTGGCTCAGAAGCCCAAGATCCAGGTGCAGAGCGACACCGAAATCGCCGCGACGTTGGCCAAAGTGTCCATTTCCAGCCTGCGAGATCGCGTCGTCGCCATGCCCAGCCGGTTCGGCCAGGCCGCCCTGGAAGCCGCCCAGATCCTAGAGCCGAAAGCCCGCCGGGCGACGCTGCCGTCCACCACGCTCAAGACCGATGCCGATGTGGATGCCTGGGCAGCGGAGGCGGTCGCTTCGCTCAAGCAGCAACTAGGCGAAGGACCGGTGATCGTATGAACCGCCAACGGATTCCTCCGCCCCGAAGGGGCAAAACATACCAGCCCAGGGCAACGCCCTGGGTACGGGAGACAACCACGCACCGTCGCCCTGAAAGGGCACAACAAACGCGCCGCGGCCGGAATATGTGTCGCCCTTTCAGGGCTTCGGAATCATCCATCGTAGGCCACCCAGGGCGTTGCCCTGGGCTGATTTGTTGCGCCCCGTTGGGGCAAAGGGCAGAATAGATGACATCGCTCGACAAATCCCTGCGCAACCAACTGGAACGGACGGTCAAGGACGCACGCGACGTGGCGGAAGGCGCGGCCCGCGCCGCGATCGACCGTCTGGGGGTCGGCGAGGCCAGTGCGCCCGCCTACCTGTCGGCTGAAGAACGGGAATTGCGCAGGCGATTGCGGATTCACGGGCACCAACTCGGAGACCAGCGGGAATCCCAGAGCACCAATCCGGCCGTGGGGAAGCAGGAAACGCAGCGTCTGGTCGAAGAAGTCGCCTACGGACACTGGCACCGCATGTTGTTCGCCGGCTTCCTGGCCGAGAACAACTTGCTGATGTACCCCGACCCAGCCGAGCCCGTGGCCGTGTCGATCCAGGAATGCGACGACTTGGCGGCCGACGAAGGGGCGCGGAACGGGTGGGAGCTGGCCGCCCGATTCGCCGCGACCATGCTGCCGGAGATCTTCCGCACCGATTCGCCGGTCTTCCAAGTCGATCTGCCGCCCGAAGGCCAACAGCAGTTGGAGCGAACGCTGGCGGAACTGCCGGCCGAGGTCTTTCAGGCGACCGATTCGCTGGGCTGGGTCTACCAGTTCTGGCAGGCCAAGCGGAAGGACGAAGTGAACGCCTCGGAGGTCAAGATCGGCGCTCGGGAACTGCCCGCCGTGACGCAGTTGTTCACCGAAGACTACATGGTGTCGTTCCTCCTGGACAACACGCTGGGCGCCTGGTGGGCGGGGAAAAGACTAAACACAGAGGACACAGAGGGCACAGAGACGGAAACGGAGTTACGAAGAAGGCTGGCACTGCCGGGGGTGAACTGGGATTATCTACGGTTCGTACGTGAAGAGCACGAGAAGGATTCAGCCTCTGACCCCTCTGTAACCTCCGTGCCCTCTGTGTTGAAATCTTCTTGGCGTCCCGCGGCCGGCACCTTTCCCGGCTGGCCGAAGGCGGCCGCCGAAATTACGGTCCTGGACCCCTGCATGGGCAGCGGCCATTTTCTGGTGTTCGCCCTGCCGATCCTGGCGGCGCTACGCACCGCCGAGGAAGGTCTCACGCCCCAAGCCGCCGTCGATGCGGTGCTGCGCGACAACCTGTTCGGCCTGGAGATCGACCCGCGCTGCGCCCAGATCGCGGCGTTCAACCTGGCCCTGGCCGCCTGGCGGATGACCGGCTTCCATCTGCTGCCGTCGCTGAACCTGGCCTGCACGGGCATAGGGCCGCAGGCGACCGAGGACGAGTGGGTGGCGTTGGCCGAACAATCGGTCGCCGCTGGGCAATCACAAATCTCAAATCTCAAGTCCCAAGTCGAAAATGGTCTGCGGAACCTGCACGCGCTGTTCTCTGACGCCCCAACGCTGGGCTCGCTGATCGATCCCAACCAATTGCCGTCCGACATGTTCGCCGCCGATTATGAAACGCTGCAGCCGTACCTGGCTGCCGCCCTGACCGCCGAGCGTGCTGGCGACGAGGTCCATGAACGGGCCGTTGCCGCCGCGGGCATGGTCAAGGCGGCGGAACTGCTCGCGGGCGAGTACACGCTGGTCGTCACCAACGTGCCGTACCTCGGGCGTGGCAAGCAAGACGAAACGCTGAAGAAACATCTGGAAAAACACTACCCGGAAGGCAAAGCCGATCTGGCCACCGCCTTCGTGCTGCGGTGCCTGCAGTTCTGCGTACGTCAGCCTTTCCAGGCTGACTCTGCGGGCGATGGTGTCAGGCTGGAAAGCCTGACGTACGGCACGGCCGCCCTGGTCACGCCGCAAAACTGGCTGTTCCTGACCAGCTACACGAAGCTACGCAAAACGTTGCTCAAAGCACACACCTGGAATATGGTCGCCCGGCTGGGGCCGGGTGCGTTCGAGACCATCAGCGGCCACGTAGTGAACGTGTCCCTGGTCGCCTTGTCGGCGACGAATCCGGCCGAGGTGACGACGATGGCGGGTCTCGACGCGTCCGCGGTTGGGGACGTTGCCGAGAAGGCCGCTCTTCTCACCGGACAGATGGCGGCCGACATCGCCGTCATCATTCAGGCGAAACAGATCACGAACCCAGATGCCGTCGTCCAGGTAGGGGTTCCGAGGGACCTGCCTTTGCTCGGTGAGTTCGGTGATACGTGGCAAGGCATCGTGACGTGCGACGACAACAGATTTCTCCGCAACGTTTGGGAAGTAGTAATGCCAGATGGACGATGGATGCTCACTCAGCAGCCGCCGCAAGTCACGACCGCATACACGGGCAAGAGCATTGTCATCCTGTGGGAACAGGGTGAAGGCACCCTCCACCGGGATTCCAAAGCCCACAACTTTCCGCCGGCTGCGGCTCTGGAACGGGAAGGCGTCGCAATCCAACGGATGAGCGAGATGAACGCGTCGCTCATGAACGGAGGAGTCTTCGGGGACCACGTTGCCCCGATTATTCCAAAGGATCGGGCGTTTCTTGCGCCGATTTGGTGTTTTGCCGAATCCGGGGCACTTTCTCGGATGGTCCGCCACATAGACACGCAAGTGAAGATCGCGGTCGGAAGTCTAATGAAGGTTCCGTTTGACCTCGCCCACTGGCAAAAGGTCGCCGCCGAAAGATACCCTAACGGCTTGCCTGAACCCGAGAGCGACGATCCGACCCAGTGGTTGTTTCACGGGCGGCCAGACGAATCGACCTCGCCGCTCCAGGTGGCGGTGGCCCGGTTGCTTGGCTACCGCTGGCCAGCAGAACTCGAAGACCCTCTCCCTAACCCTCTCCCGGAGGGCGAGGGAACCGGAGGAATGCGGTTGAGTGCCCGGGCGCGAGACTTGGTCAAACGCTGTGACGAACTACTCCCGCTGGCCGATCGCGACGGGCTCGTCTGCATACCGGCGGTGCGCGGCGAAGCCACGGCGGCCGATCGGCTGCTGAACCTGCTGGCCCAAGCCTACGGCCCGGCATGGAGTACCGACACGCTCAACCGGTTGCTGAAAGACGCCGGCTACGCGGGTAAGACGCTGGAAACCTGGCTGCGAGACGGCTTCTTCGCTCAGCATTGCGAGTTATTCCACCAGCGGCCGTTCTTATGGCAAATCTGGGACGGACTGCGCGATGGGTTTTCCATCCTCGTGAACTACCACCGGCTCGACCGCAAGAACCTGGAGACGCTGCTGTATACGTACCTGGGCGACTGGATCGTACGGCAGAAACGCGACGAGGCCGCCAAGGTGGACGGAGCGCACGAGAGGCTCGCCGCCGCCGTGGCACTGCAGAAGCGTCTGGAGTTGATCCTCGAAGGCCAATCGCCCTACGACATTTTCGTCCGCTGGAAGCCGCTGCACCAACAACCGATTGGCTGGGAGCCGGACTTGAACGACGGCGTGCGGCTGAATATCCGACCGTTCATGTCGGTCCCAGACGTGAAGACCAAAGGTGCCGGCGTGCTGCGGGCGAAACCCAAGATCAAATGGGAAAAAGACCGCGGCAAGGAACCCGAGCGGCTCAAGGACGAGTTCCCCTGGTTCTGGGGCTGGGACGGCTCCGAGGATTTTCAGGCCGGTGCCGAATTCACCGGCGAGCGCTTCAACGATTGCCATTACACGATACGAGCCAAGACGGCAGCGCGAGAACGCCAAGCGGCGAAAGCGAAGGCGGAACCATGATTTCTGGATTCCTGCCCCGCAGGGGCGTAACGTATCAGCCCAGGGCCGTCCTGGGTTGCGGCGGGGCATTTCGCCCCGAAGGGGCAGCCACAAATCAGCCCAGGGCAGAGCGGAGCGGCGATAGCCGCGCAGCGCCGCCCTGGGTTGCGGGACCAACAATAGCACCAGCCCTGAAAGGGCGCAATAAGTCAGCGCAGCACAACCATGTCACAATCCCTAGTCAAGAACCTTATTCATCTCGTGTACAGCACGAAACACCGCACGCCGTGGATTCCCGTTGAGATCCGCGATCGTCTCTTCGCATATCAAGCCGGCATCTTCAGCCAATGGGAGAGCCCCGCGCTGGTGATCGGTGGCGTCGAAGATCACATCCATGCGTTGTTTTCACTGTCGAAGAACTATGCTCTCAAGAAGATCGTGGAAGAGGTCAAGAAAGGGAGTTCCAAGTGGATGAAGACAAGCGACGGTGCGGGGAACACGGATTTTCAATGGCAGAACGGATACGCCGGTTTCTCGGTCAGTCAATCCAATGTGAAGGAAGTGACCCAATACATCGAAAGCCAAGCCGAGCACCATCGTAGAATGACATTTCAGGACGAATTGCGGGCTTTGTTCCAGCGCCACGGCATCGAATTCGACGAGCGTTACGTATGGGATTAGCCGTTTTGTATCGCCCTTTCAGGGCTACCGGATTCTATCGATACCGTACCCAGGGCGGCGCTCCGCGGCTGACGCCGCTCCGCTCTGCCCTGGGCTGATTTGTCGGTGCCCCTTCGGGGCTGAAGGGCCGCGCGTGACGGTGAGGGGATGGACGCTATGACGACGAAGAAACCGATCGACAAGCTGACAATCAAAGGCTTCAAGTCGATCCGGGACCTTGACAGATTTCCGTTGAGGGGGCTCAACATCCTCATCGGTTCCAACGGGTCCGGGAAGAGCAATTTCGTGTCCTATTTCCGGATGCTGGGCGAATTGGTCGAAGGCCGGTTGCAGGTCTGGACCAAGAAGCAAGGCGCAGCCGAACGTATCTTGACCTTCGGCCTCAAAGAGACCACGCAGCTGGAGTCGTACGTGGAATTCGGACGGAATGGCTACCGGTTCGTTCTCGACGCGACCGCGGACGGTGGTTTCACGTTTTCCGAGGAGTCGCTCTGCTTCAACGGTCCGTATCACGGTGAACAGTGGACAAGCCTAAGTAGCGGTCAGTCGGAAGCCACCCTGAAGACATACTGGGAGAACGCTCCGGCCGGCAGCGTCGCGGACTACTGCTACAGCTCGATCTCCAGCTGGAAGGTCTTTCATTTCCATGACACCAGCGAGACCGCGGGCGTGAAACGCGTCGGCGCGTTGCACGACAACGAGTACCTCCGTTCCGACGCGTCCAACCTGGCGGCCTTTCTTCACCGGCTGCTCGAAGAATCGCCCGATGTCTACAAGCAGATTCGCAAGACCGTCCGGTTGGCGATCCCCTTCTTCGATGACTTCGCCTTGAAACCTCAGAAGCTCCGTGGCGGTGAGAAGCAGATCCGTTTGCTTTGGCGCCAAAAGGACAGCGACTATGCCCTGTGGCCCAATCAGCTTTCCGATGGTTCGATTCGGTTCATCTGTCTGGTGACCGCACTGCTCCAGCCTGATCCTCCCTCGACGATCATCATCGACGAACCGGAATTGGGTTTGCACCCATACGCCATCACGTTGCTGGCGTCGTTGTTGCGGTCTGCGTCCAAACGGATGCAAGTCATCGTCTCGACGCAGTCCGTCCCGCTGGTCAACGAATTCTCCATTGTTGACTTGGTGGTCGTCGAACGCGAAGAGGGGGCCACGGTCTTTCGGCGGCCCCGCGAGAAGGAGTTCAAGACCTGGCTGGAAGAGTACTCGGTCGGCGAGCTGTGGGAAAAGAACCTCCTGGGTGGGAGGCCAGTCAAATGACGCGAGTACACGTGATTTGCGAAGGGCAGACCGAAGAGACGTTCGTCAACGAGGTCATGGCGGGCCACTTCGTTCCGCAAGGCATCTACCTGATACCGTCCCTCGTCGGGAAGCCGGGACACAAAGGTGGTGATTTGCGTTTCGTTCGGCTGTTTAAGGACGTCCGCACACGCTTGCTGTCCGACACCTCGGCCTACTGCACCACTCTGTTTGATTTCTATGGCCTGCCAACGGACTTTCCCGGAAAGTCGGCCGCGAAACGGAAACGCAGCCACTCCGACAAGGCACAGTGCATCCGGGAAGCGATTACCGCCGAATTGCAGGCCGAACTGGGGGAGCAGCCACTGCGGCGGTTCATCCCCTACGTTCAGATGTACGAGTTTGAGGGGTTGCTGTTCAGCGATCCGGCCAGTCTCGCCGAAGCGATCAACGAGAAGTCCTTAGCCGACCGTTTCCGCAGAATTCGTCAGGCGTTCGACACCCCGGAAGAGATCAACGACAACCCGCAAACGGCTCCCAGCAAACGTATCCTGTCGCTCTTTCCCGGCTACGACAAACCACTGTACGGCGCCCTGGCAGCGATCGAGATCGGCCTCGCCAAGATCCGCGAGCAGTGCTTCCTGTTCGATGGTTGGGTCGCGCGCCTGGAAGCCTTGGCAGGGGAGGGGCACCCATGAGAGTTGTCGAATGCTTGGTCAAGGCCCTGCGCGATGCTGCCGTCCACAACCGCGACGTGCAAGTCGCTCCGGCCTGTATCCTGTGGCCCGATGGCGACCGGCAATGGGAGCCGGTCGTGCCACGGCTCCAGGGCGAAATGCCCGAACTGCTGCAACTGGGCGTCTTCGCTCCCGAGAAGCGGAACGGCCCGGCAATCTGGTTGCGCTGCGTCATCGCGGGCAGGTCGGACGAAGTCCCGGTGCCGGCCGGCAAGGTTCCGATTCTGTACTTGCCGGGCGTCAGCCGGCAGGATCTACGAGCCATCGAAACCTGCCCAGAGCATCTCAAACCGTTGGCCGAACTGCAGTACCGGGGAGTGATCTGGTCGCAGGTCAATGCGAAAGACTGGACCGTGCTGGCCTTCCTGAAGTCGAACCAGGGCGGCCTGGGGCTGGATGTTGCGCAGGACAAGGAAACCAGGCAGGCCATGCAGTTGGCACTGTATGCCTTTCTGGACGAGGAACTGGACCGGATTCAAGGAAAACACCTGGACAAGGAGTACTTCTTTACAACGGTTATCCCCGGAGGCGACCCAATCCGGGATCTGTTGCAGTGGTTGGATCAAGGCGATGCCTTCAAGGCCGCCCGGGACGAGAACGCGTGGCGTGGCTTTGTCGAGGTGTGCAAGTCCCAGCTGGGTTTTGACCCCGAGCAGGATGGACCGCTGAAGGGCGCGGAATGTCTCGCTGGGCACGCGGGGCCGTGGCAGGCAGTCTGGGACCGGTTTTGCGAATCGCCGCACCGCTATGTCGTCGTGCCAACACTGATCAGCAAGACGCCGATGCCGCGTGATCTGTTTTCGGACAAGACTGGGTGGCCCAAGTGGAATCAGAACGAAGAGGCCAACCTGCGACACCAGTTGCTGCAAACGGCCGAGTTGCCCGCACACGAGGGGCGAAAGCAGCTCCTCGCAGCCGAACAGCAGCATGGACCCAGACGAGCTTGCGTTTGGGCTCAGTTGGGAGAAGCCCCGCTGGCTCAGGCCGCGGAGCGATTGGCGGTCCTCGCTCAGGTGACCAGCCAGAGCTTGGCGGCCGGACAGATCAAGGATCTGGCAGCCGCATACCAAGCCGGCGCTTGGCAAGCCGACGCGGCCGCGGTGGCCGCACTGGCTGCCGTGCAGAAGCCGGACGACGTCAAAGCCGTCCAGGCGGCCATTCGATCAACCTACCTGCCGTGGTGCGACGATGCAGCTCGCTACCTGCAGACGCGCGTGACGGCTGACGGGTATCCCGGCGTCAAAGGGCAAGGATGGGCAGGCTCCGCTGAACATGCGAGCCGGTGCCTCTTGTTTGTCGACGGACTGCGATTCGACTTGGCCAAGTCGCTGGAGACGATGCTGCGCGAGAAGGGCTGCTCCGTGGAATCGCAGGTCACGTGGGCGGCACTGCCGAGTGTTACCAGTACCGGCAAGCCGGCCGTCTCGCCAGTCGGGAACCTGTTCGCGGGACAGGATGCCAATGCCGATTTCGAGCCTTCCGTGGCCGCGACCGGCCAGTCACTCAAGGGCGGGTACCAGTTGCGAAAACTCCTGGGTGAACAAGGCTGGCAGGTCCTTGGGCGGACGGAATGCGGCGACCCAACCGGCAAGGCTTGGACCGAAGCGGGCGACATCGATCAAGAAGGACATGATCGCGGTTGGCAACTGACCAGACACGTGGACAGGATACTGTCCGACATTCGAGATCGGGTCCTGCAACTGCTGGAAGCGGGATGGAAGACGGTGGAAATCGTCACCGATCACGGCTGGCTGCTGATGCCGGGCGGTCTTCCCAAGACCGAATTGCCATCGGCACTTTCGGAGAACACGTGGGGGCGATGCGCAGCGATCAAGCCGGGGGCGGCCGCGGAGGAGACAACGTACCCGTGGTATTGGAATCCAGATCAGCAATTTGCGCTGGCGTCGGGCATTAGCTGCTACCGAGCGGGGCTGGAGTACGCGCACGGTGGAATCAGCTTGCAGGAGTGCTTGTTGCTGTCGCTCACGGTCGCCACCACAGCAGCGAAAGGTGGGGCGGGGACGGTCCAAATCCGGGATGTCCTCTGGCAGAAGATGCGCTGCAAGGTGACCATCGAAGGCGACTTGGCAGGCCTGCGGCTGGACTTGCGCACCCACGCTGGCAATCCATCGACAACGGTTGCCATGAGTGAACGGCCCTTCAAAGCGGATGGAACCGCTTCCGTGGTGCTCAAAGAAGAGGATTTGGTCGGCCACGAAGCAACCATCGTTATCTTGGACGCTGATGGGACTCTGATTGCCCAGCAGAGCACTGTCTTGGGCGGGGAAGAATCATGATGGAATTGGACGCAATCGACCGACTGGCTGCGGCAACGCTGGAAGGCTACCTGGTCCGCAAAGACCTGGTCCGGACCTTCAGCCGCCAGTTTCCCGTGCCAACCTATGTGGTCGAATTCCTGCTGGGGCGTTACTGCGCCAGCACAGACCCGGAAGAAATCGAAGAAGGGCTCGAAATCGTCCAGCGGCAGTTGGCCGACCGCACGGTCAAGGCGGGCGACGAGGAGCTGTTCAAGTCGCGGGCACGTGAGAAGGGGGAGGTGAAAATCATCGACCTGCTGAGTGCCCGCCTGGACGCCAAGACAGATTCGTACCTGGCCACGCTGCCCAGTCTGCGGCTGAACGACGTCCGCATCAGCCCGGAAATGGTGAGCCAGCATGAACGCATGCTGACGGGTGGGTTCTACGCGGAAATCAGCTTGGCCTACGACGCCGCCATCGCCCAGGAGAAGAACGGCCGGCCGTTTGGCATCGACAGTTTGCGTGAAATCCAGCTCTCCAAGCGAGATGTGCTGGAAACGCTCGACCGCGCGCGTAGCCAGTTCGGCACCGAGGACTGGAAGATCCTGCTGCTCCGCAGTATCGGGATTGAACCGGAGGGACTGAGCGAGCGGGCCAAGGACGCCTTTCTGCTGCGGATGGTCCCGTTTGTCGAGCGAAACTACAACATGGTCGAATTGGGGCCGCGAGGCACCGGCAAAAGCCACCTGTTCCAGCAGATCTCGCCCTATGCCCATCTGATCTCTGGCGGTAAAGCCACTGTGGCCCGGATGTTCGTCAACAATGCCACCGGCCAACGCGGCTTGGTCTGCCAGTACGACGTGGTCTGCTTCGACGAGGTGTCCGGCGTGTCCTTCGACCAGAAGGACGGCGTCAACATCATGAAGGGCTACATGGAGTCCGGCGAGTTCAGCCGGGGCAAGGAGAGCATCCGGGCGGATGGCTCGATCGTGCTGGTGGGCAACTTTGAAGTCGATGTCGAACACCAGCAGCGTGTCGGCCACCTGCTGGGGCCCCTGCCACCAGAAATGCGAGACGACACCGCCTTCATGGACCGCATCCACGCTTATTTGCCCGGCTGGGACGTGCCCAAGATAAACAAGGAACTGGTCACCAACCACTTCGGCTTGGTCAGTGACTTCCTCTCCGAGTGCTGGAGCCACCTGCGGAACCAAAGCCGAGTTGCAGTCCTGCAGGGCTGTGTCCATTACGGCGGAGCGCTCAGCGGCCGGGATACCAACGCCGTAAACAAGACGGTCAGCGGTTTGCTCAAGCTGCTGTACCCCGGCAGCGTGGCGGAAGTACCCGATGCCGACTTGGAATGGGCCGTCCGCTTGGCGCTCGAATCCAGACGGCGGGTTAAGGAGCAGCAGAAGCGGATCGGGGCAGCCGAATTTCGCAACACGCACTTCAGCTACGTCATGGGAAACGACGGCGTCGAGCGGTTCGTCTCGACCCCAGAACTTCAGAGCGAAGGTGGCATCGGCTCCGATCCCTTGGAACCCGGCCAGGTCTGGACAATCACGCCGGGTGGCATGGACGAGCACCCCGGTCTGTACCGCATCGAAGTCAATGAAGGCCCCGGCTCAGGCGTCCGCGTATTGAACAAGCCCGTCCCGTCCGCCTTTCGTGAATCGGTCGGTTACGCCGAGCAGAACCTGTACGCCCGCGCGGCCCAGTTGGTCGGCGACAAAGACCCGCGGCAGCACGAGTTCAGCGTTCAGCTCCGGGCGTTCGATGCATCCAAGTCCGGTGCCAAGGTCGGAGTCGCCCTCCTGGTCGCCATGTGTACGGCCCTGCTGAAGAAGACAACCCGCGGAGGCTTGATCATCGTCGGCGAGATCAACCTGGGCGGCTCGATCGAACCCGTCCACAACGCCGTCACCGTCGCCGAGATCGCCGTCGAGAAGGGCGCCACCGCCCTGCTGATGCCCGTCGCCTGCCGTCGCCAGCTCTTTGACCTGTCCGACGACATGGCCACCAGAGTCGACATCCAGTTCTTCTCCGATGCCCGCGAAGCATTGCTGAAGGCAATCCAGGAATAACGACGTTCCCTTGGCCAAAACAGCCTGAGCGAAGTCGACGACTTGACAAGGTGTCCGTCGCCCCTCGGATCGGGAATGCCAGTACCGCCAACCGCTCATCCCGGAGAGCACCAATATGGAAGTCAATCCCGAGAAGCAAAACATCAACACGCTGTTCTCGACCACGAACTACTACATCGACTTCTACCAGCGGGAGTACAAGTGGAAGGAAGACGAAGTCAAACGCCTGATCGACGACATCTTCTACCACTTCGAGCAGTCGTACGCGAAGCATGCGGACCTGGATGTCACCGAGGCCAACGTGGCCAGGACTTACTCGTGGTACTACCTCAACACGTATATCACGAACAAGACTGACGGCCGGATTTTCGTCGTCGATGGCCAGCAGCGCCTCACCACACTGACGCTGATGCTCACCGCGCTTTACCACCTGTGTGGCCCGGAACGCCACAATTCACCCGATCTTCGCGACTGGCTGAAGGCGAAGATCGTGGGGATCGGTATCGGCGGAAAGCGGCAGTTCTGGATGGCCCACGAGAAGCGGGAGCCATTGATGCAGGCGCTATTCACAGGTGCCACGCCGACCGCGGACATGGTCGAGGACGGCGTCACGGCCCAGCACATCATCACAAACTACGCGCGGATCGAGAAGGAACTGTCGAGCCGGCTACCAACTCGCCACAAGCTGGACACGTTCGTTCACTATTTCCTCTGCATGGTCGTGATCATCAATCTGGAGGTGTCCAGGACGGACGTCCCGATGGTCTTCGAGGTCATCAACGATCGCGGCGTGCGACTTCAGCCGTACGAGATCCTCAAGGGGAAGATCCTGGGCGAGATCGACAAGGGGGAGGTCGATCAGTATGCCGACATCTGGGATGCGTCGCTGCATGATATTGAGGCCAAAGCCGAAGACGAGGCGGACGCGTTCTTTCGGACGTACCTTCGAGCCCACTTCTCGGACACCCGCAAGGCAGGCCAGGCTTTTGACGGGCCTTACCATCGTGCCATCCTTGATCCGCCATGCAACGACGCTCTGCAGATGAAGCAGAATGCGCAGGGCGTGAAGAACTTCCTCAAAGGGCCGTTCCGCTACTACGCCCAGCTGTTTCTCCGGGTCCGGAAACTCGGCGACGATTGGAACCCGGACTTCCCTGAGTGCTACTACAACGCCCAGCTCAACCGGATGGACGGCCAGATCATGCTGGCCATCGCGGCATGCACGGTCGATGATCCGGACGAGGCTGCGAAGATACGGGCGGTTGCCAGGGCGTTTGACCGGGCGTACGTCATGCTGCAGCTCAACCGAGCGTACGACAGCAACCAGTTCCAAGAGCTGCTGTACAAGCTGCACCCGTACCTTCGTGGTTGTCCAGCCGGGGACATCGAGGCACGCATTGACTCACTGGTGCTGACCGAAATCAACGAGCGGCGAAATACGAACGCCGACGCGCTCCTGTCGTACGGCCAATTCAAGCAGGTGGGTTACGGCGACTACAACACCCGGTTCCTGCGGTACTTCCTGACTCGCGTTGAGGCGTTCATCGCCGATGGTCTGGGGCACCAGCTGCAGGACAGCCGCTACAACTACGTGTGCGGCACGGGACGTGGAAACGCCTATCACGTCGAGCACGTCCTTGCACGCAACGACGAAAGCCGGGCGTACTTCAAGACATCGGACGGGGAAGTCGACGAGGCACTTTTCGAGAACGAGCGGAACCGCTTCGGAGGACTGCTCCTTCTGAAGGGCCAGGACAACCAGTCGTCAGGCAACGAGCTTTACGCTGACAAGCTTCGGACCTACACGGGCAGCGCACCCTACCTGGCGCAGACGCTGGTCCCGGACTTCTACAAGTCCAACTCGGCAATGCAGGGCTTCATTGAGGCGTCCGGACTGGAGTTCAAGCCGGCACCTCAGTTCACCCGCGACGTGTTGGAGAAGCGGTCCGAACTGCTCTACGCCATCACCAGGAAGATCTGGAATGTCTGAAACCGACCGAATACGGCGTCAGTTCGCCCCGGAGACCGGAAGCATGCCCCGCCCCGACGACATTGACTCGCGGCTCGCGCTCGGTTACGGCAGCGCCTGGCACGTGTTGCGCTGCCTGGGGTTTCATCGCCAGCGTTTCAGCGAGATGGTGTGCGCAGAGATCGGTGCAGCCAGTATCGAGTGGTTCGATTTTGTTCCGTGCAGATCAACAAAGCTCTACACGACCCGTCAGCCGATCCGGGAACGGGAACTCGTGCGTCTGGAGTTCCTCAAGGAAGACAAAGAAATTCAGTCGCAATACAACGGATTCTGGCCGCGCACGGGCGAACAGCAGAATTGGGACGCCATCGGGAGGGCAGAGTACTCCGGTCAGCAAGAGTGGCTCCTTGTCGAAGCCAAGGCGAACATCGAGGAGATCGTCCTCAAGGGAACGGGCGCTGGGGTTGCGTCAAGGGAAATGATCGACAAGGCCCTGAACGAGACGAAGGCCGCGCTGGGTATCGACGCCGGGAAGAACTGGATCGATGGCTACTACCAGTACGCGAACCGACTGGCGACCTTGCATTTTCTGAACAAGAACCAGCGGCCGGCGCGACTGCTGTTCCTCTACTTCTGCGGCGATCAGAACCCGGACGCCACGTGTCCGAATACTGCTGAGGAATGGAGCGCCAAGCTGAAAGACGTGGAGAGCCAACTTGGCCTGGACACGATGACCGGCCCGCTTCAGCATCGCGTCCACAAGATGTTTTTGTCAGTTGACGCTCAGATTTGGCGGCGGGAGGGTACACCATGAGCACCAATCGAGGTACGCTCGAACGGCTGCTTCGATCTGGCGAGATCGCGCTGGAGCGTTCGCCGTTCCTCGATCAGGAACCCGCGCCGCTAGACGGAAGAGCTGGATGGAACGGAGACACACCGCGTGAACGAGCGGCCCAGGGTAGTTCGGAGCGAGCATCTGTTCACGATTCGTTGGGTAGTTTCTTAGACGAGAGGCATCCGTGATAAAATCCCTTCGATTCATCGGGAGTGTCGGTTGCTTTGACACCTTCCAAGGTAGCCCCGCGACGCAGTTGGCGCCGCTTACGCTGGTTTACGCGGAGAACGGGCGGGGAAAGACCACGATCACCGCCATTTTGCGGTCTCTGGCGACCAACGATCCGCGTTGGATCAAAGGGCGTCGCAGAATCGGCGCCCCTCACGCCCCCCATGTCGTCATCGACGTTGACGGCGCCGCTCGAAGCCTTGTTTTCCAGAACGGTGCGTGGAACGCGAACCACGATTCGATTCTGATCTTCGACGACTACTTCGTCGACGACAACGTTTGTTCGGGACTGTCCATCGATGCAGACCATCGTCAGAACCTGCATGAGGTCATCCTGGGCAGCCAGGGCGTGGCGCTAAAGCACCGTGTCGATGAACTGACCGAGACGATCGCCAAGCTGAATCAGGACCTTCGTGACAAGCAAGCGGCAGTTCCCAAGGACAAATTTTTTGGGCTGGACATCGACCAATTCTGCGATCTGCCGCCGTTGGATAACGTCGAGATCAAGATCCGGGAACTGGAGAAGCAGCTCGAAGCAGTCCGGCAATCGGACCGGGTTCGCACTACTCGTTTCTTCTCACGGATCAGCCTGCCCACGGTGGACGTCGGGGCCCTAGAGACATTATTGGCTCGACAACTATCAGACCTTGATGAAGACGCGGTCGCTCGTGTTCAGAGCCACCTAGCACAGTTGGGCGATGCGGCGGAACGGTGGCTTTCTGACGGCGTGCAGCGGATCATCACGCCGACGCCACCGGATACGGACCCGAAGTGCCCGTTCTGCGGCCAGTCAGTCACTGGCATCGCTCTGGTCGACGAGTACCGAGCGTATTTCGGAGAGACATACCGCGAACTTCAGTCGGCTGTTCAGGAGGCAATCGCGCACTACCAGAGCACAATGGGCGGGGACGCGTTGGCCAACTGTCAACGCGAAGTAGGTCGCATCCGCGACCAGTACGACTTTTGGCGTGCCTTGACGGCACTCCCCGACCTGCAAATCGACGTCGATGCGTTGTCCAGGGCCTGGAAGGCTGCTCGGGACGCGGTGGTCGAAGCTCTAAGCCAAAAGAAGTCCGCGATCTTGGAACCGCGTTCACTTGGGGATGACGCCCGAAGCGCGATCGAGTTGTTTCAACGGACAACCGCTCGAATCCAGGACCTGATCGAGTCGCTTGTTGCGTCCAACGACGCATTGACATCGTTGAAGGAGAGCACCGCCGCCACCGATGCCGGGTCGGTAGCCGAGGAACTCCGGCGTGCCCAAGCAGCCAAAGAGCGGTATTCTTCCGAAATTGGCCCTGTCTGCGATGCGTACAAGGCAGCGCGTGCTGCAAAGAAGCAGGCGGAGAAAGACAAGAAGGAGGCACGAGAAGCCCTTGATCAGCATCGTCTGCAAGCATTCCCCGCCTACAAGGCGAGGGTCAATCATTACCTCCAGCGGTTTGGTGCCGGGTTTCGCCTCGGTAACGTCGAACCCTTGGACAAGGCGGGCCGCGCTAGCACGACATACCACCTCGTCGTCCAGGACGTCAACGTCCCACTGGTCGAGAAGGAGAACGTGGATGCGGCGCCTTGCTTCAAGACCGCACTCAGCGCCGGAGACCGAAGTACTCTGGCGCTGTCTTTCTTTTTTGCCTCGGCCGATCTGGACAGCGGCTTGGCGGACAAGACCGTGATCATCGACGATCCGGTGACCAGCCTCGACGACGGTCGAATGTCGAACACTGTCGCCGAAGTGCTCCGGCTTCGGAGCACGACGAAGCAAGTGATCGTCCTGTCGCACGCCAAGCCCTTCCTTTGCCGCATCCACAAACACGCGGACCCGAGTCAGACCGCGTGTCTGGCGGTCCAGAGATCAGCCGGGAATTCATCGACTTTGGCCGCCTGGGAGCCGAGCGACGACGAATTCACTCAGTACGACCATCGGCATAGGCTACTTCGCGAATTTCAGGATGGCACAGCTCCCAACATCCGTCAGGTCGCGGAATCGCTGCGGCCGATCATGGAAGGGTACCTGCGGGTAGTGTTTCCCGAACAGTGCCCTCCCGGCACCTTGTTAGGACCGTTCCGCAACCGACTGTCGAACCTCGTCGCAGCCGGCACGCCGGTGATCGCCGCAGGCCGCCTACAGGAACTGGGCGAAATCACCGAGTATGCCAACAAGTTTCACCATGACACAAACCCGGCATGGGAGACGGAACACATTAGCGATGCAGAGCTGCTGGGCTTTGTAAACCGCGTACTTTCCTTCGTTTCACAGTAACGAACAACGGAATCGGCTTCCCAAATCCTCCCCTCGCAGTCTCCGCGGAGCAGATCGACATGACCCTTGATCGACAACGCGGTTGCCTGATCGGTCTGGCCGTGGGCGACGCCCTGGGCGCAGCCATCGAGTTCCGGGCCCCAGGTACGTTCAAGCCCGTGACCGGCTACCGGAGCGGTGGTCCCCACGGCTTGGCGCCGGGCGAATGGACCGGTGACACCAGCATGGCGCTGGCCCTGGCGGACAGCATCGCCTGTGCCGGCTGGGACCTGAACGACCAGCTCAAACGGTACGTGGCCTGGTGGCGCCAGGGTGAATACTCCGTCAACGGCACCTGCTTTGACATCGGAATCACGACGCGCAGCGCGCTGGTCCGCTTCCTGGACTGCGGGGACGCCCGTCGCTCCGGCGATTCGTCCGAGCGCGCCAGCGGGAACGGCTCGATTATGCGGCTGGCCCCCGTGCCCATTCGCTACCTGGACTACTTCCCCGGCCGGATTGAGGACCTCGCCCACCTGGCCGAGGAATCCAGCCTAACGACCCATGCCAGTCCCCAATGCCTGTCTGCATGCCGGTACATGGACCTGGTGCTGTGCGGGCTGATGCACGGGCTGGACCGGGACGAGGTGCTGAGCCCCGACTGGGAGCCGTTGTCCGTGCTCCGGGCGGCCGAGCCGCTGCATCCGGCCATCGACGAGGTGGCGACGGGTAGCTTTCGGCGACGACAACCGCCACAGATTAAGGGTTCGGGCTACGTGGTTCGGAGCCTGGAGGCCGCCCTCTGGGCATTCCACGACGCCGCGGACTTCCGCGAAGCCGTGCTGCGGGCCATCAACCTGGGCGACGACGCCGACACGACCGGCGCCGTCTGCGGGCAGCTTGCCGGAGCCTACTGGGGTGAATCGGGCATTCCGGACGACTGGCAGGACGGACTGGCCGGCCGTGACATGATCGAGAAGGCCGTAGCCGGGCTGCTGGGCGGATCGGGAGGCTCTACCACGCGTGAACCCAAGCGATGACTCTGCGCCGGAACGAGGCGGGGCCCGCCCCGATCGAAGACGCTCGCCCGCCTCACCAGATGTCCGGCCACTCGCCGTCCAGCAGGACTTCGTGCGCGTGCAGCGTCTGACGGAGGTCGTCGTCCATCGATGGATCGTCGAAGGGCATTGCCAAAACGTGGTCCACCGACGTGCCGTGGCCGCCCACCAGCTTTACGCTCGTCTGCGGGCTGATCATCGCCAGCATGGCGAGGCTCGCCGGGCAGGCCGCGTGCCGGGGATCGTCCTGGGTTTCGACGACGAGGACCTTGGCAGGCTGGTCGCAGCAAATCCCAACACACCGACCCTGCCGTGCGTGGATCAGGATCTTGGGGCTGCCGGGCTGCACGGTGATCAGGCCATCCGGGGTTGTGAGTTCGCGGCCGGTGGAGACTGGCCGATTTCGGGCACGTCGGGACATTATGGGACTCCTGGAGAAAGGGTGGGCCACCGGAAACGATGCGGCAGCCGGGCGGTTCCTGTCACGCGGGAAATGTCAGCGGGCACTGGTATCCTGTCCGGAAGTGGGCTCAAGGAATTGGGAACCGCCCACACTACGGATCATGCCGCGAGCGGCGGCGGATTCTAGGCGAATTCCGCCCCCTGGCTGCCGCCGCTATTGGGTCCGGGCACCCGGATGCCCGCCTGCGCTTCTTGCAGCCCCGCTGGCGGCCTCGGCGGGCAGGGTCGGCTTCCAGACCAAGGGCGAGTGTCGAGGGCTGCAGCGGCGTTCTTGGGGGCCGTAGGCGGACGCCAGTGTCGGCTGGGGCACGATGGGTATGGAGACCCGCGGCAAACGGCGGTCGCCACGTTGGTAGTAGGCAACTGCTGGGCGGCGGTTCGTCGTCCTGGTTTGGTGACGTTGCCCGGACTGATATAATTGCCGCCGATCAGCAACCGCAGAACCTCGGAGTGACCCATGGCGCGTGACACCAACTACCAGGGAATCGAAGCCGTACTGTACGCTCGCGTGTCCTCGGACGAGCAGGAAAAGGAGGGGTTCTCGATCCCCGCGCAGCAGAAGCTGCTGCGGGGGTACGCGGCCGACAACGGCATCCGAGTCCTTCGGGAATTCGTCGACGTCGAGACGGCCAAGGTGGCCGGCCGGACCGGTTTCAACGAGATGGTGGACTTCCTGAAGCGGCAGGATCGCGGGAGCCGATGCCGCACGATCCTTGTGGAAAAGACCGACCGCCTGTACCGGAACCTTCGAGATTACGTGACGATCGACGAACTGGATGTCAACGTCCACTTCGTCAAGGAATCCGTTGTTCTGTCGCCGGATTCCCACTCATCCGAGAAGTTCGTGCATGGCATCAAGGTGCTGATGGCCAAGCAGTACGTCGATAACCTCGGCGAGGAAGTCAAGAAGGGCATGCGGGAGAAGGCCGAGCAGGGCATCTGGCCCAGCAAGGCTCCGCTGGGCTACAAGAATGTCGAGGGTCCTGACGGTAAGAAGATCATCATCCCGGACCCAGTGACGGCCGAAATCGTCAAACGGATGTTCGAGCGGTACGCCACGGGCAACTACTCGCTGGAAGAGATTGGTCGACTGGCCATTGCGGAGGGCTTAGTTTTGAAACGGGACGGTAGTCTGCGGGCGGTAATCCAGTACACGCTGAAACTGCCGCTGTACTACGGTGACTTCCGCTGGAAGGGCAAGTGGTACCAGGGCATCCAGACCCCGTTGATCACCAAGGAACTCTGGGACAAGGTCCAGACGATTCGCAGCCAACGCTACAACCGAAAACCCCGGCGGGTGAGGCACAATTTCGCGTTCGCCCGGATGATCCGGTGCGGGCATTGCGGATGCGCCCTCGTGGACGAACTCAAGAAAGCCAAGTACACGTACTACCACTGCACCTACTACCGGGGAAAGTGCCCGGAGTCGTTCGTCCGCGAGGACGTGCTGGAGCAGAAGTTCGTCGAGATCCTGGGGCGGCTACAGTTTGACGGTCAGGTGCTGGGCTGGGTGAAACAGGCCCTGCGGGAAAGCCACGTCGATGAGCAGCGGTTCCGGGAGGAAGCCGTTGCCAGGCTCCAGGACGAGTACAACAAGCTCCAGAAACGCATCGACGCCATGTACGTGGACAAGCTGGATGGCAAGGTCGGTGCTCGGTTCTTCGACCAGAAATCAGCGGAATGGTGGGAGGAGCAGGCTTCGCTCAGGCGATCCATCGAGGATCACGAGCGGGCCAACCAGTCCTACATGGAGGAGGGTATCGCCCTGCTGGACCTGGCAAATCGGGCCGTAGAACTCTTTGAAAAGCAGCCCGCGGGTGAGAAACGGCGTCTGCTGGACTTCGTACTATCGAACTGCACCTGGGCCAACGGCGAGTTGACGCCGGAGTTTCGGCAACCCTTTGACATGATTGCACTTGAAGCGACGGCCTGTGCAAAAGAAAAGGTCGCCGGAGCATCCTTCGGCGACCTCTGTCAGGCAAGGCTCCCCGAAAGCAACCCTTTTCGTAACCATTCTCTGTTTTTCGAATGACGGAAGTCGTTTAAGGACAACGACTTGGCGAGTTGCGTTGCTTTCGGTGGCACCCCTGATCGGAACCAACCGGACGCGGAAAGGGAACGATCCGGTTAACAAGAAGGCGATTTCTCCTCGCAAACAGAGAGCGCTTCAACCCACGAGAAGAAGACTCGGCGAGCGCGACGACCGTGGTCGGGCCTGAAAGTCGGCGCCCAGTAGCCGATCGGCCTGGCCCTGCAGCAGATCGCCCCGTACCTGCGGACTGGCGATCCCTTGCCCGCCTCGTTCGCGGTGGCGATCGTCCGCGAGGAGCGGAAGCCGAAGCGGCGGGGTGGGCGTTGAGCCATGCTTTGGCCGCGATCCGGCAGCCGGACGCTCACACGATCGGCACCGCCTGTGAGCGTCAGCCGCATGGCCCAGATTCTGCGGGTGCCGCCCCCGCGTCCCGCCGTTCGCCCGTGTCGCGTTCACGGGCGTTGTGGCCAGTGGCCCCGGCGTCGCGACGTAACTGTTAGCCGCCCGGCCGCGATCCGGCAGCGATCCGGCAGCGGCTGGCCGCCCGCGTCCCCAGGCAGCCGGTCAGCCACACGATCGCCGCCGACGTGTCGTCAGCCGCCTGGCCGCGACGGGCACCGGGGGGCACCATTACCACGTCGTTCGCCAAGATCGAGGGGGAATTTCCGGGAAGCACGAAGACACGGCTTGACAACAAAAACTGTCGCCGTAGACTGGGAGACGGCTCAATCTCTCACATTCTCTGCTGGTTTCTGGCCAGCGCACGGTGGGTAGAAAGGGGGGACTGCCATGAGCATCCTCGTTACCTTCCTGACGGCCGTTTCGCTCTTGGGTGGCGATCCGTTGCCCAACTATGACGTACACAGCGAAAGGGCCGGAAACCAGCCTCGGCCCAGCCTCGACCCGGAGGTCGCAGACGCCATGCAACGTTGGATCGACGCGAGGAACAGTCCGGGCAAGTCGGGCAACGGTCAGCCCGGCAACTCGCAGGGCGAGAGCAGTGGTCGAGGTGGCCCGTCCAACTCCAATGTTGGGGGCACCATCCCGGGGTTTGGTGGCAAACGACGTTCTCCGCCGGGCAATTCGGTTGGCACACAGGGGAAGAGGAACGATGCCAACAACCCTGCTCTAAGCAACTGGCCTTCCGGCTCGGCCCCTGGAGTCTCAGATAGTGGACGGCCAGGTAGTGGCCGTCGCCCCAACAGCCCGTGGTCGGCATTAGATCCACAGTTTCCGTTCGGCACATCTGCCAACGCCAAAGACACCGGAAGTTCTGCACCGGGGGACGCGCAAGCGCGCATGAACCGGTTGCGGGATAACGGCATTATCCCGGTGGGCAGACGGCCTGATGGGTCGCGGGAAGTAGCGCCTGAGGCATACGTCTTGTGGGAGGGGAAAAAGAATGGCGAGAAGGGGACGCCGAGAGTCTTCTCAAACTGGAAAGACTATGCCGACGCACGCGACGCAATCAATGCTTCACCGGATACCCGTGCGTACACCAAGGAGTTCCGGTCTGCAGATGAGGCAGAGAAATGGCTAGATGAAGAAGCAAAGCAAAATGCGAAAGACGAGGGCGATCGAATCGCCAAGCAAGAGGCCGACCGGAAAGCTCGGGAAGAGGCTGAACGGATCGCTAAGGAAGAGGCCGAACGGAAAGCCAAGGGCGAGGCGGACCGGATCGCGAAGGAAGAGGCCGAGGCGGGCGAGCAGGCCAAACTGCAAGCAGAACTCAAGAGGATTGATAAGGCACAAGCGCAACTCACTGAGGCGCGGGCAAGACTCAGAAAGGCGATCGAGTCACTCGAGACGCGTTGGGGCCAATACGGTGACGGACTAAGATCTCGCATACAGCGTGCCAGAGAGCTTGGCGCAACAGTGGAGTATGTCAATGGAGTTTGGTCGTGTACCACGGATCCTTCCAAACCAGGTCACCAAGAGTTGGATGCAGAATGGGAAAGGGGCGCCGAAGAGTATAGACGACTTGAGAGTGAGCAAGAACAGTTAAACAACGAGCGCGACCAGTTGGCGAGACAGCAAGAACAGTTAGATCGGGAGAGACACAGCCTATACAGTCGATTGAACCCACACGCCTCAGATATTATTGGCTCGGACGGATGGCTTAATTTGCCCGACGGACGCAGGTTGCCCCCGCCAGTCATCTTCAGAGAATAGGGAAGTGCACCATGTTGCGCCGATTCTTGTGCCGCGTACTCCTCGCTTTTGGAACCGGGACTGCCGTCGCGATCGGTGGCTGGTGGCCGAGCGTTGGGGATGCGTCCGAAGGTGGTGATGGCGTGGTCCGCCCACTTGTTATTTTGGCCGACGCAGATCCCGAGATTGGCGCCACGGTGTTGTACGATGCCAATTTGGTGCGTCTGCAGCTGGACGAAAAGTGCATGCCTGCAGGCAGCATTGCCGCGCCTGTTGCGCTTTTGGAAAGTCGAGATGAGTTAGCGATCGGGACGATTGTCGAAACGATTGAAACGATGGAAGTGGGACAGAACGATACGCTGTTCTTTTTTTATTCGGGGCGTGGTGGGGCAAGGGACGATGGTATACTGTACCTGCAACTACGCGGCAAGACACAGCTGACGCGCGTTACGCTCCTCAGTATGTTGAAAACAAAGACGACCAGATTGACGGTTGTTCTAACCGACTGTGTGAGTCCGTCGGCAGTGTTACCGCTGCCTGGCGAGAACCTGCTTTTGAGGGAAAAGGAGGTCCTCTCTCGCCTTCTGCTGGACCGCTCCGGGTTCGTGGACATGAATTCCTTTCAGGCTTCGCAAGTGGGCCATTACTTCCAGCAGACGACGGCCGACGGGGCGAAGAGTCGCGGCTCGCTGTTCGTAAGGGAGTTTTTCCGGGAATGCACAGCGGGGAAATCTACCGTTGATGCTGCACCTAGCTGGCGTGTTTTCGGGGATCAGCTGGAGAAGAACATGGTCGATTCCCTCGGATTGGCCTTCAAGTTGGCCGGGAAGTCGAGTCCGCGGCCCCAGACACCGCAGATGGTCATTGGGGACCAGCAACTTGTGCAGATTACTAACTCGATTGGCATGAGGCTGGTGTTGATCCCGGCTGGCCAGTTCCAGATGGGTTCGCCGGAAAGCGATTCGGAGGCATACTCGGACCAGAAGCCGCAGCACACGGTGCGGATCACGAAGCCGTTCTATCTGGGCGTGACGGAGGTGACGCAGGAGCAATACGAACGCGTGATGGGAACCAATCCGAGCAATTTCAAGGGGGTGCAGCTGCCGGTGGAAAAGGTGTCGTGGGAGGAGGCGGTGGAGTTCTGCCGGAAGCTGAGCGCGAAGGAAGGCCGTACGTATCGTTTGCCGACGGAGGCCGAGTGGGAGTACGCGTGCCGGGCCGGGAGTCAGACGAAATGGTGCTTTGGAGACAACGGGTCCATGTTGGGGGAGTATGCGTGGTACGACGACAATTCGGCCAACACGACGCGTCCGGTGGGGGAGAAGAAGCCGAACGCTTGGGGCCTGTATGACATGCACGGGAATGTGTGGGAGTGGTGCTCGGACTGGTACGACAGCTACCCATCGACGAGAGCGGCGGTGTCTGATCCGACGGGCGCCACAAAGGGCTTGTACCGCGTGGATCGCGGCGGCAGCTGGGGCGACGACGCGGGGGCGCTGCCGGTCGGCGTACCGGCTCGACGGCACGCCGGGGCACCGGGACGGCAACCTCGGGTTCCGCGTGGCCTCGAGTTCGGTGGATGGTTCCAGCCAGTAGCGCGCGTACGAGCAAGGCAGAGCGGAGCCTGGAGCGTAGGCCGAAACGGGTCTCGAGCGCAGCGGAGCGGAGCCGAGACCCGTTTCGAGCCGTAGCGGAAGGCGTAGCGGCCACGTAGTTCCGTCTCTCCGAGACGGGAATCGAGTCTCGGGGGGACTCGGCCGCATGTAGGCGGCGCAGGCCGCCGTGGGGTCTGGGGCGAAGGCCCAGCGAATTCGAAAACGGCGAGTCAAAATGGGCAAGATGATGTGTCTGGGGGCTGTGGATCGTTTGAACGCGGCAGAGCACCACGGCGTGCGCCGCACGCTGTGCGGCAACGGGTTGTAGGAGCCAGGGCACGGCGCGCACGCGTGTGTGCAGTTCCGACCTTAGACGGCCGGGACCGCTCACTCCAGAACTGCGAGCGATTGATTGCGGCCGCAAGCCCGCATTTTGATGAGACGAAAAGGCAATAGGGGACGCAAAATTTCCACCAAGAATTCACCGCCTCCGGCAGACGGCGCGGCACTCCCGGTTCAGTCGAGATCCCCCGCGGCAGCGACGGACGAGCGGCTCTTGAACACGCGCGAACCGATGGAGTTCCGTTCAGCCGGCTTCGTCCCAGGACCAGGGCTCTTGGCGCCAAGAGGTAGCCCGGCCAGCCCGAAGTCGATCGTCGCAGGACGGATCGGGCAGCGGCAGCGATCGCGCAGGAGGCCCGCTTGGCTCGTGTCGATGGGTTCGAAGCCCAGCTTGAAGGCCGGCGAGTCGGGGCGGAGCGTGTAATCGTCGCGGGCCGGGTCCACGAACAGCGGGTCGGCAATCACGGAATTCGGGTCGAAGCCCCGTTTCTGCCATTCCGCGAACGTCGTGCCGCCGCGCACCAGCGGCTCTTGTCGCCCGGCATGGAAGTACAGGTTGCGGTCGATGCGGATGACGTCCTCGTCCAGCCGGCCGCAGGACAACAGCACGGCAGCCGGATCGGTGTAGTACACGATGTTTCGCTGCAGCACCAGGCCCGTGGAATTGTCGGCAAAGTTGCTGATGTACATCTGGCTGTACGCGCTGTCGACGAAGATGTTATTCTCGACGGTATTGTCCTTGCCTCCCTGGAGCATGATCCCGCCGTGGCTGGACCGGTAGGTGACGTTGTGGTGTACCGTGTAGCCGCCGGCAAACGAATCCAGGTAGATCCCCCAGGACATGAACACCGGCTTGGGGCCGTTCGACGAATAACCCACAGAATCGCCGACCACGTTGTGGCTGATCACGCTGCCGCTGCGGAACAGCTTGTCGTGCTGCGTGACCTCGATCGCTCCCGTATCGCAGGTTTCCAGGCTGGTGTTGAGCACCCGGTTGTATTCGATGCGGTTCCGCGAGCCGGCGCTCTTGAGTGAGATCCCGTATCGCGAGATGTCGTGAATGCAGTTGTGCGAGACGACGTTGTCGTCCGTCCCGGCGCCTTCCAAGATCACGCCGCCGATGTGCTTGTACACGAGGCCGCAGTGGTGGATGTGATTGTCCGAGACCTTGTTTCCGGCGGTCTTCAGCAGCAGCACGCCGCCCTCGGCGCTGTGGCAGATGTCGTTTCCCTGAATCGCATGCCCACCGCCTCCGGAAATACAGATGGCGTACTTGCCGGTGTTGCGGAATTCGCAGTCCTCGATCGAGCAATCCGTGGCGTCTTGCACGTAGACGACGCCGTCGTTGCCCATGCGGTAGCCTTCGCACCCGTCGTCCGGCGAGTAATCCGTTTCCTGGAACGTGAGCCCGGCAAATCGGATGTGGCTGACCGGCTTCTTGGCCGCGGCGTCGCCAAGCATCTCGACCAGGCGGCCGAGCACGGGAGCGACGACGTCCGCTTGAGCCGGCAGTCCGTCCGGCGGCCAGTGGAACAACCGGCCCGCGCTCCGGTCCAGGTACCATTCGCCGGGGCTGTCCAGTTGCTCGAAGACGTTTTCGACAAAGTAACGGTCGCCGGGTTGCAGCGGCACCAGGCACTCCTTGCCCGCGACCGTGACGATTCGCGCGGCCTCGTCGACCTTGGCCAGGGAGACGATTTCCTTGAACGCGCGGCACGATGCCGACTGGAAGATGTGGACCTCGGCATCGGGCGCTTCGGCCCAGGCGGCCTTGAAGGTCCCCGGCGCGTAATGGAACTCGGTACGCGAGCCGGCCATCGAGCCCGATATCGACAGTTGCTTGCCCTGAAAACGGACGAAGTTCTCGGCCTGGATGACGACCACGTGCTTGCCGGCGGCCGGTTTGGGCAGCGACGTGGTAACCGGTTTCCACGCCGGATCATCGCTCAGAGCGTAGGCTTCGAGGTTGATCCCGCCGCCTTTGACGTTCTGCCACTTCAGAGAGTGTTCGCCGGCGGTCAGCCGCACCGACGCCGCACGGGACCAGCGCAACGTACTCCAGTCGCCCGTATCGGGCAGGTCCATCAGCGGCACGGGCGGTCCGTCATCGACGATCAGCGCGGTCTGCCCGTCCATATTTGCTCGGCCCCAGGCCGCGTTGGCCGACCCGTAGCAAACCCAGAACGCATATTCGCCGTCGCTGGGAACCCGGACTTGGTACTCCATCCAATCGCCGGGATTGTGGATGTTGCCGACGGCCTGGCCGAAGCCCTGCGCGTCGCGATCCGCGTACAAAAACCCTTTACGGTACGGATCGGCCGCATCGAAGTTGGGATGTCGGGCCCGGATCTGCCGCTGGCCGCCGGCAAACAGCGACCGGAAGGTCCAGCGGCCGGCCTGCACCTCCGCCAGGTCGGCGACCTGGATCCTGTCCCGATACGGTTGCCAGCCGGTGATCTTCCTGCCGCCGCACAGAACGGGACGCTCGCCGGGGTACGCCTCGTAGATCACAGGGCAGTCGCTCGTCCCGGCGTCTGCGGGAGTGAGACGCAGCGTTTCCGGCAGGTAGTAGGTCCCGCCGCGGATCTGCACTCGCACCGCTTCGGGCAACTTGTCACGCTTGTTTCTCCATTGCCGGACGGCGTCGCGGGCTCTAGCCAGCGTGGCGAACGGCCCGTCCGTTCGTCCTTCGTTGGGCGCCGGGATCAGGCCCGACCACCCGTCATCGCCCTCGGTCGAGACGAAAAACGTCTGGCCGCCCGCGGCCATGCCGGCCGTGGACAACAAGGCTGCGGCGCCGAGCACCGCGGCGAGGCAAGTTCGCGTTTTGCACATCATCATTCTCCTGCGATCAGGCTTCGAGGTCGCAAGTCTTCGTTCGTAGCACGGCTCTCCGCGTGATGTCAGCGGGAATCGTCACGCGGAGCGTGACGTCCACTTTACCGGTAGACCGGGCCGAAGTTCCGGCACGCGCGATAGTCGGCGCCGATCGGATCATCCACGCCGAACAGTCCCCACACGTGCGGGCGGAAGATTGCCTCCTCGGGCACGTTGGACATCGCCACCGGGATGCGCAGCATCGCCGCCAACGTGATCAGGTCCGCGCCGATGTGGCCGTAGCTGATCGCGCCGTGATTGGCGCTCCAGTTGTTCATCACGCTGTACACGTCGCGGAACGCGCCGTTGCCCGTCAGGCGCGGCACGAACCAGGTGCAGGGCCAGGTCGGGTCCGTGCGGTCCATCAGCTTCTGGCTCACATCGCCAGGCAGGTCGGTGGACCAGCCTTCGGCAATCTGCAGCACCGGGCCCTGGCCTTTGACCCTGCTGATCCGCGTCATGGTCATGGGCATGCCGCCCTCGGAAAGGAAGCTGGAGGAGTACCCGCCGCCGCGGAAGTATTCGACGTTGGCCGGTTCCCAACGCGTCGCCGCCAGGCACGCCTCGGCCTCCTCCTGCGTAATCTCCCAGAAGGGCTTCATGGCCGGCTTGCCATCGGCTCGCTGCTTGCCGCAGGCGTCCAAGCAGGCCGCGCCCGAGTTGAGCAGGTGGATGAACCCGTTGGCGTTCACGCCGGTCATCTCCTTGCCCGTGACGCGCTTTACCGCTTCGGGACTCCAGTACGTCCGCACGTCGGCAAACAGCTGCGCGCGGTTGGTCAGCAGGTACATGAGCAACATGCAGACGCCGTTCAGCGAGTCGTTCTCGGTCGCCACGATGTACGGCGCGCGGATGCCGTTCCAGTCGAAGGAGCTGTTGAGAATCGCCTCGAGGAAATCGCCGTTGGGCCAGTGGTCGGTCCATTGGCGCTGGCCTTGGAAGCCCGAAGCGATCGCGTTGCGGCCCAGCGCTTCTTCGCCGAAGCCCATCTGATCCAGCGCCGGGTTGCCGGTCATCAAGTCGCGCACGATGATCGCCATCTTGACCACGTATTCCCAATCGGCGTCCTTGGCAGCCCGCGACTTCTGCAGTTCCTTCTTGTTCAGGTCCTTGCCTTCCCGGCAGTACTTCCTGGTCCACGCCAGAGCCTTCTCGTACTCGGCCTTGTCGTAAATGCCTTCGGCAATCCGGCGGTCCACCTCGCACATGTCGACGTTCTCGGTGCGCATGCCCAGGTAGTCCTGGAAGAAGTCCGGGTCCACGAACGAGCCGGCGATGCCCATCGACGAGGTGCCGACCGAGAGATAGGACTTGCCGCGCATCATCGCTACGGCGAGACCACCCTGGACGAACCGCAGGAGTTTTTCGCGCACATCCGCCGGCACCGAGGTGTCGGTGCGATCCTGCACCTCGCGCCCGTAGATGCCAAAGGCCGGAAGCCCCTTCTGCGCGTAACCCGCCAACATGGCCGCCAGATAGACCGCACCGGGACGCTCGGTGCCGTTGAAGCCCCACACGGCTTGGGGCAGGTAAGGATTGATATCCATCGTCTCCGTGCCGTAGCACCAGCAGGGTGTCACCGTCAGCGACACGCCGACGTTTTCTTTTTCGAACTTCGCCGCGCAGGCCGCGGCTTCGGTGCAGCCGCCGATGTTCGTGTCCGAAATCACGCACTGGACGGGCGAACCATCCGGGTACTTGAGGTTCTCAGAGATCACCTTGGCCGCGCTCTTGGCCATGTTCATGGTCTGGTCTTCCAGCGCCTCTCGCACGCCGCGCCGGCGCCCGTCAATCGTCGGACGGATGCCGACCTTGGGAAAATCATTGCCGCACCAAATCGTTCTGGCCATAAAAAGCTCCCTTGAACCGGTAGTGTTAGCGGTAGACGCCGTTCGGATACGACCAAAGCACCTGTCGAAGAAAAACTCCGCATCTGCGCCGTAGAGCGGACTTCAGTCCGCTCGATCCGGAACGAATTCCGCCCTACGAGGTCGTTCATGGACAGGGTGCTAAGCAGCACGCCCATCGGCGCATTGTACACGATCGGGCGATCCGTCAAACCAGACACGAGCTATTTTGAGGGTTGACGGTTCTACTTCTGCACGAATTCCAACAGCAGGCCGTCAGGATCGAGCGCGCAGACCACTCCCGCCGCATCCGGCGCGGCGATAGGGTCCGTCAGGAACCGTACACCTTTGGCCTTCAGCTGTTTGAAGGTCTGTCGCACGTCTTCCACGAAGAAGGTGAGCCAACGCACGCCCGCTGCGAAGCGATCGGAACGTGGGGGAGGGGGCGAGGCGATGTCCATCAGCTTGATGAGCGTGCTGCCCGCACGCAGACGCACCTGTCGAAACCCACGCGGCGCCAGGGCGGCTCCTCTGGCGACCTCGTCGGGAATCTGAATGTCCTGGACAATCTCGAAGCCCAGCTGTTCGTGATAAAATCGCAGCGATTCCTTGAAATTGCTGCACACGATGGCGATGTCGACCACCGGATGAATCAATTTGACCGTGGCTGCGGGCCGCTCCGCGGGTGCTTCGTTTTCCGGTTGCGGTGCGCGGCCCGCTTGACCCGATGCCTGTTGGAAAGGCAGCAGCGACAATCCTGCTGCACAACCCATAAACGTCCGTCGTCTCATGGCTTTCTCCAGAATGTTGGCAGTCTCGAACCGTTTGTCACTCGACCAGCCGCCACTGGAGACGGTGGTCGTACTCCAGCTTACACCGAATCAGGCGGTGGGGGTACATCCCCCGTAGCGTCCTTCCCGATCGCGGTGCAGGGAGATCGCCGGGGTTGCCATCGACGAACCCTCCCAACAAACGTGAATCCCGGACTCAGGGGACGCATTTTTCCAGCCGGTACGTGTACATCGAGTACCCCACCTCGCGACACGCGGCGATTGTTTCGGGGTACGGGGTATCGCAGATGTCCAGGAATCCGATCTGGTAGTTCTCTCCGTCGCCGCGTCCTGTGGTCGCCTGGTCGCCGTACTGGAACCAGTGCGTGCCGACGATCGCCGGATTGCGCAGCGCTCCTTGCACGTAGCTTTTGTACAGGGCGGCTCGCTCCTGCTGGCCGGCGGTCTTCTGGAGTCCCGGATGGAACAGGCCGCGATCCAGCGCTCCGAAGTGGAATTCGCCGACGATCACCGGCTTGTCGATACCGGCCGGCGGGCGGAATTCGGCGATATCGCGTTTGTACAAGTTGTACGTCATCGCGTCGCAGTATTTCGCTGCGGCTTGCGCTGCGCGGTCGTTGACCCACGCAAAGCGGCAGCCCAAGTACAGTTGATTCGGGGCCACGCGCTGGATCTCTTCGCGGCACGTGCGGAAGTACACCTCGGCCAGTCGCGTGTAGAACGCTTTCAGGTCCTCGCCCGCCTTCTGCTTGTCCGGCGGGTCCGACGCGGCCGACAGCGCGTTCCAAGAGGGGTGCGCTGTCCCCCAGGCTGCGTTCAGCCGCTCGACCGTGGTGTACTTCGATTGGAGATCGCCCAGGAAGGCCTGTTTGGCCGGTTGATCGGCCGGCGAGGCCAGTGCCGCGACGGCCAGCGACGTCTCGTCGCCCCAGCCCAGCTCGTTATGCACAAAAAAACCGATGCACCACGGATCGCCCGCGGACTTGCCTCGTTCCTGCTCCAGGGCACGTCTCAGACTGGATCGGAAGCCCGCATCGAAGACATCGGGAAACTTGCCCCAGTACCCCGTGCTGCCCTCGATTTGCCGCACGTCGCGGCCGGACGGCGAACAATTGACCACGTAAGGTGTTTTCCGCAGCCGGAACACGTCTGGGTCCGACCAATTGCCGATCGTGTTCATGCCCCAACTGAACAGCCGCGCGTGCGCCAACTGGGCAAACGCGGTGCTCCAGTCCGGGCCGTATTTGCGGAGCAGATTGACGCCGGTGAAGTTGAACGTCGCAAAGGACTTGTCTTGAAAACGCTGGTAGTAACCCTTCGGAGCCCAATTCTGCCGGCCCA
This sequence comes from uncultured Pirellulaceae bacterium, assembly GCA_964486845.1. GTDB lineage: Bacteria > Planctomycetota > Planctomycetia > Pirellulales > Pirellulaceae > Anammoximicrobium. The sequence goes on along the minus strand of CAZAQY010000030.1, from coordinate 15,406 downwards.
GGAACTGGGCTTCGGGCGTGCCCGCCGCCGGGAACGGCTCGAAGTAATGCATGCGATCCGCGATCGGCGTCGCGCCGGACGTCGCGTGGACGCAGTCGATGCCGTGGGACCAGAAAAGAGAACCGTCGGGATCGACGATCCACCAGCGGCCCTGGGATTTTTCCACGCGGAAGAATCCCGTGGCCTTCAAGGGCGGGCCGTCCAGCCAGCCTCCGTACGTGTCCCAGCCCTGCGGTCCCGGATGTTCCTTCAGGTCCTTTTGCTCCGCCTCGCGGTGCCGCCGCAGCTCGTCCAGCGTCTGGGTCTTTCCCGGCCATTGCCGATGACGGTATTGCCCGAAGCGGTCGATCATGGGGAACAGCCCGCCGGGCAACTTCATGGCCGCCAACACCTCGTCCCGCGGCGGGTTGCCGCGCATACCGATGAAGACCAGCGGAGCGGTGAACTTCGCTTGTTGGTTGCCCTCGACGGCCACGTCCAGCACGTCCGGGCGCACGCCCCAGGGCAAGGGATCGAACGACAGCTTGGCCGCCGCCCGCCCGCCTTCCGCCGTGAACTTGCCGTCGCCGACGGTCGCCCCGCCCTTGAGCAACGCGACTCGTTTTCCCCGCCACTCCTTCGGCCCCGTCAACTCGACGGTCACCGGCTGATCGGCCTTGTCGTGCAGTTGGGAGCAGCGGACCTGCAGAGGGTCCTCGCTGCCTGCGGCGGAGACAGCGGCCAGGGCGGCGGCCATGGTTAATCCAAGATGCCGGTACCTCATCGAGTTCCCCTTCCCTCAACGTGGAGATATCCGGAAGCCTTGATGCCTTGGTCTCCCGGACGAAAAAGACCCGCGTCCCTTTCACTTCGGCTTTTGTCTAACCTACGCGTCGAGTAGAATGCAGTCAAGTTGTGCGGTCGGGACGGAGTCCCAACCTACGAAGACTCTAACGGCGAGATGTCCCCATCTACGCTGGAGCAATCGCGACGATGCCGATGGCGACCCCAACCCTGTACTGCCGAGGCTGCAACAAGCCATTTGCCGCGCCCGCGGACGGTCGCTGTCCGCAATGCGGCCAACTGCTGACAGCGTACGAGTTGGCGCCGACGCTGGATTTGGATTTGACTTTGCCCTTCGAGCCGCCGGTCGAGGCTCGGCCCGTACCGGAACCGAGCGAGGAGCTGGTGGGCAAGCCCTTCGACTGCTACACGATCGAATCTTTCTTGGGCAAAGGGGGCATGGCTTGGGTGTATCGGGCCAGGCACAACACGCTGTATCGCCCGTGCGCTATCAAGGTCCTGGTGCCCCGGCCGGGCAGCGGCGAGGCGATGGTCGAGTTGTTCATGGCCGAGGCTCGGGCCGCCGCGTCGCTGGTTCACCCGCACATTGTGACAGTACACAACATCGGCCAGAACGGCTCTCTGCACTACATCGAACTGGAGTACGTGCCCGGCCAGACGCTGCAGCAGATGGTGCAGGCGGCGGGCAAGCTGGATGCCCTTCCGGCAACGGAAATCCTGGCGCAAACCTGCTCGGCGCTCGCCGAAGCGCATCGCTGCGGGATCATACACCGGGATTTCAAGCCATCCAACATCCTGGTCCACCGCAATGGACTGGCCAAACTGGCCGATTTTGGTTTGGCCAAACGAGTGAACGTTGGCAAGGCGGCGGGTGAATCGTTGGCCGGCACGCCTTACTTCATGGCGCCCGAACTGTTTCGCATGCGGCCGGCCAGCAAGGCCAGCGATGTGTACGCAGTCGGCGTTTCTTACTATTATCTGCTGACCGGCGAGTTCCCGTTTGTGGACCGGAACGTCGCCGCCTTGGCCGACAAACACGCCTGCGCCCCGGTTCCTGACCCGCGGGAGCGTTGGCCGGATGTGCCGGGCGAAGCCGCCGAGTTGGCGATGCGCTGCATGGCCAAACGCCCCGAGGAGCGTCCGCCGGATGGCGTGAAGCTGCACCGCGAGTTGCGGGCGATCAGCCGCAACGTGTGCCACCTTGGCAAGCTGGTCGACGCCGCGCTGCGCGATCTGATCGTCACCCGCGCCGACGAAGAACACCGCATCACCGTGTCCGTGCCGCAGCCCGGCGGAAGGTCGCAACGTGTCTGTGTCGAGGAATGCGTCGCGCCCGTCGGCGGTGAACGCGTCGTCAAGATCTACAGCGTTTGCGGCCCCGCCAGGCCGGACTATTACCGCCGAGCGCTGGAAATGAACGCCCGCTTGTGCCACGGGGCGCTGGGCATCGAAGACGTCCACGGCCAACCGCACTTCGTGATGGTCAACAGCTTTCCGCGGGCAACCTGCGACCCGGAAGAAATTCGCCGCAGCGTTCAAGAAATCTCGCACTGGGCGGATGAGGTCGAACGCAAACTGACGGCCACCGATCGATTTTGAAGCGGCAGAGGGTCTTGAACCTCTGGATTTCGAGATTCGGATTTGGCTCCGGTGGAAGGCCGCGTTCCTGGCTACGACCGCGACACGGTGGCGGGGACGGCGACGCCGGGCAGCAATTCGGAGACGGTGGCCTGCTCGGCGCCATCCGCCGTCAGTGGGGCGCCGCACTTGAGGACCAATTTGGTCAATTCCGGGCGGCAGTTGATCCGCAAGTTCTGCACGCCCGACAGGCCGCGGCTGACGTGCAGCAGCGTGGGCGGCACGTAGAACACGCCACAGCAATAGCGCACGCCGTACCGGCTTTGCCCGATCAGCGGACCGAGCACCGGCACTTGGATCTGCCCGCCGTGGGTGTGGCCGGCCAGCATCAAGTCGAACTCGCGGGCTCGCGCCCACTGGATTTGATCCGGTGAATGCGACAGCAGAATCCGCACTCCGCGGCGGACGTCGGCGGGGATGCGGTACGTGCTCATGTCGGCAGGGGGGGAAAACCAAGGAAGCTCGTTGCCCGCCAGCACGATCGAATGGCCGCGCACGCGCAACTCGGACCAGCTGCCACCCGCGTAGTGCCAGCCCGCCCGCTCGATTTCCGCAACCAGCAGCGACATGTCACGCATGCGCAGGTCATGATTGCCGAAGACACAGAACGCGCCCAGCCGGCTTTGCACCCTCCCCAAGATTTCCGCGACCCAGCCCAGGCACGACCGCTGGTCGATCACGTCACCCGTGAGCGCGACGAGGTCGGCATCCAACTCGTTGGCCCGATCCACGACAAAGTGAAAGAAATCTTCCGTCATGCGTCCGGTGAAGTGCAGGTCAGACAGGTGTACGATCGACAGGCCGTCCAGGCAGGCAGGCAGCCGAGGCACTAGCAGCGTCTTGACGTTGGTCTCCAAATCCAGAATCTGGTTGCCGGGCAAGCAGGCCAGCAACCGGGTGGCGGCATCGCCGCACGGCAAGCGGCCCAGTCGTTGCGCGACGGGCACGATCTCCCGCTGGCACCGCAAGTATTGTGCCGGCGGCCCTTTCCCTTTGCGCCAAGCCCAATTCACGCCAACGATCAGGCCCCAAACGCAGCACAGCCAGAAATAGCCCCGGCCAGCAGCGCCTCCGGGAATGACGTGGTCCAGGTCGAGCTGCGCCGGAGGGTCGAACGCCCATTGCAGCACGGCGGCCGCGGGCAAGCCCAGCAGCGCCAGCACGACCGGCTTCTCCACCAGTTCCAACTGCCAGCGGCGCAGCCCCAGCGCATGCACGCGGCTGAACGCCCCGAGCCACAACGCCAGGTGACCGGCGGCTGCGAGCAGGCCCAGTAGGGCGTGGATCCAGAGCGTTGTTCCTTCTGACATGGAATGGCTTTGGGGTTTGCAGACAAGCGGAGACTATCATTGTCAGCCGCTGTTTTCGCTGATTATAGATAGCCGATTCGGCGACAGCAACGCGAAGCGATGGTTCAAGGCGGGCGAGTTTTTTCGATGCACACCGCGGTCTTGCCATCAGACCGAAAGCTCCGGCCTGCTTCGCGAAGTCACGGAAATTGTGGATGACGCTGACCCTGATCGGCCTGATTTATAGCGTCATATCGGCACGGGTCGTCTTGCCTTGACGAAGGGTCTGCCGTCTGCTACAAGGGAGCCAGCATGTACCTCTTGTTCGGCCACGTTTTGTTGTGCTGTTTGCTGTCCCCTGGGCGGGTGAGCGGTAGCGATACCGCCGTGGCAATCCGAGGGGAGGTGGCTCATTCGGGCGTCAAGTCGCCCTGTGATTATCCATTGCCATCCGGGCTCGCGGAATTCGCCTGCAGATCTGATCGGCGCCGGACGCTCTGGATCGCTGACGCTGGCTCTGGCCGTTCTTGCCAGGAGAAACCGGCGGAGTGTGGACCGCTCTATCATTGGGGGAAGCGCTATGCCTGTGATTGAATCGCAAGGTTTGACAAAGACCTACCACACCGGGGAGGTAGATGTGGAAGTCCTCCGCGGTGTCGACGTGGCCGTGGAGCGTGGGGAGTTTGTGGCGATTATGGGCCCGTCGGGGTCCGGCAAGAGCACTTTGCTGCATTTGTTGGGCGGCGTCGACGTGCCGACCAGCGGAAGAGTGTTGTTGGACGGCGAGGACTTGTCGAGCCTCAGCGATGACGGGCGGACGCTCCTTCGCAGACGGCGTTTGGGGTTCATCTTTCAGACGTTCAACCTGCTGCCGACGTTGACCGCTGAAGAAAATGTCGCCCTGCCGCTGGAGTTGGACGGCGTGCCGTCGCCGGAGGCTCGCGAGCGCGCTCGGACCGTGCTGGAGCAGGTGGGGATGTCCCACCGCCGCGAACACATCCCCGGCAAGCTGTCGGGCGGCGAGCAGCAGCGGGTGGCGGTGGCCCGCGCTTTGGCGATTGAACCGCTGGTGCTGCTGGCGGATGAGCCGACCGGCAACTTGGACAGTGCCAACGGGCGGCAAGTGACCGCGTTGCTGCGCGGCTTGGTGGACGAACTGCAGCAGACGATCGTCATGGTCACGCACGACGCGGCGGTCGCCGCGTCGGCCGATCGCCTGATCCAGCTGCGCGACGGCTTGGTGGTCACCGACGGCCGGTCGGCGACGGTTGCCGGACCGTCTCCCAAGCGATTTCAGGAGGCACCGGCACCATGATTCTCTGGAAGTTCACGGCTCGCGAAATGGGGCATCGTCCCGGCCGGGCCACGCTGACGCTGCTGAGCATCGTCATCGGCGTCGCCGCCGTGGTAGCGGTGACCCTCTGCGGCAAGACGACTCGGCGGGCCTACCGCGAGATGTACGAAAGCCTGGCGGGACGTTCGGGGCTGGAGGTGATCGCCGACGGTCCGGGGATGCACGCGGACGGCGTCGTGAGGTCCCTGGAGCGGCTTCCGGGCGTCGTGGCGGCCGTGCCGATGGTCCAGCAGACCACTATGGCTTACCACCAGGGTCGGCGCACGCGGATGCTGGTCATGGGCATCGACCCGAGCAAGGAAGCGGCGATTCGCGACTACGAGATCCGCGAGGGCAGCCTGTTTGTGGAGGGCCGAGGTGCGGTCCTGGAATCCGGTTTTGCCCGCTCGTTCGGGATCAACGTGCAGGACGAGATCAAGGTGTTGACCCGCCGGGGGCTGAAGCAAACCAGGGTCGCCGGACTGCTCGAACTGCGAGGCATTGCCGGCTTCAAGCAGGCCGGCGTCTTGATGGTCCCTCTGGCGGACGCGCAACGTTGGTTTCTGAAACCTGGCTACGTCAATACGATCAATCTGGTGTTGAAGGAAGACGTCCAGGCGGAACAAGTCGCCCGTTTGGCGAAGAACCTGTTGCCGCCCGGCGTCATCGTCCGCAGTCCCGTCGCGCGCACGAAATTGGCTGCGGAATCGACGGCCAGCCTGGAGCAGGGTCTCAAGTTCGCGTACGCCACGACGCTGGCCTTGGCGGTGCTCATGATTTTGAACACGTTCCTGATGAACGTCAAAGAGCGTCGCCGCCAATTGGCCGTCTTGCGAGCCGTCGGCGCGACGCGGAACCAGATCCTGGGGATGCTGCTGCGCGAGGGATTGGTGCTGGGTTTGGTGGGCACGGTCCTCGGCTGCCTGGCGGGCTACTTGGGGGCGTCGCAACTGACGCAGACGGTGGCGCGAGTGTACATGACGACCTTGCCCGACGTGCAGTTCGATTTCGCGTCCTTCGCGGTGGCGGCCTGCCTGGGGCCCGTGATGGCCCTGGTCGCCACGTACATCCCGGCACACCAAGCGGCCCGCGTCACGCCGCTGGAAGCGCTCCGACCGCTGGTGAGCGACGCTTCTGCCCGGCTGCCCCTGTGGTTCATCGTGACGGCCGTGCTGGGGTACGTGATCACCGGCGCGATGCTGGCCGCGGCGATTGGCGGCTGGCTGCCGGTTCAATGGGCGATTCCCGTGGGGACGGTCTTTATGGTCGCGTTCATTCCCCTGACGTTGACCTTGCTGGGGCCTCTGGTGCGTTTGGCGGCGATTCCCGCGCGCCGCTGGCTGGGCGTCGAGGGCGAGTTGGCTTGCCGTCAGTTGGTGCGACGGCGCTCGCGTACCGGGTTGACGCTGGGCGTCCTGGTGCTGGCGATCAGCACGGGAATAGGGTTAGGCACCACGATCCACAACAACATCGACGACGTTCGAGCCTGGCTGCGGCAGACCCGCGCGGGCGACTTCTTCGTGCGTGCGATGATGGCCGATCCGGGCGAAGGCCGGGCGGCCGACATGCCGGAGGAACTGGGTGCGGAAATCCTCGCCATTCCCGGCATCTGGGGGCTGGGCAGTTTGCGGTTCGTCAATGCCGAGGTGGCCCAGCAGCCCGTGGTGATCCTGGTCCAGGGGCTCACGCACGGCGGGGGCGTGCCGGTCAACCTCGCGGTGGGCGATCCGGACGACGTGGCGAAGCGGATGCTCGCCGGCGAAGCGGTGGCCGGGACGGTACTGGCGCAACGCTGCGGGCTCAAGGCCGGCGACGACGTCGAGGTGACCACAAACGCCGGTCCGCGGCGGATCCGGATCGCCGGCCTGGCCAACGAGTACCTGGCCGGCGGTCTGGTGTTGCACTTGGAACGCGAGGCGGCCCGGAAGTTGTTGGACATCGGTGGGGTCGATGTGTTCATGGTGAAAGCCTATCCTGCCGAGCGGGCCGCTGTGGAACCCAGGCTCCGGGAACTCACGGAGCGGCACGGACTGATGCTGCACTCGTTCGCCGATCTCAGTCAACGGTTGGATGCGATGCTGGACGGCGTGGTGGGCAGCTTGTGGGGACTGCTGTTCCTGGGGTTCCTCGTGGCGGGTTTCGGCATTGCCAATACCTTGACGATGAACGTCCTGGAACAGACCCGCGAGTTGGCACTGCTGCGCGTCGTGGCGATGACCCGCCGCCAGGTTGCCAAGACGGTGCTGGCTCAAGCGCTGATTGTGGGATTGATAGGGATCGTCATGGGGTTCGTGGCGGGAGCGACCACGGCCTGGGTGATCAGCCTGACGATGCTTCCCTTGCTGGGCTATCATATCGGCTTCGACCTGCACGCCGGCCTGATGGTCGGCTGTTTCTTGCTGGCCTTGGCGATCGTCCTGGCCGCCGCCTGGGTCCCGGCCCGGCGGGCGACGAGGCTCGACTTGCTGGAGGCTTTGAAGTACGAATAACGCTTTGCGCGGCTTCTTGGCCTGGTTTGGCGGAGATCGCGTTTGATGTCCCGTCGATCGCGCGATCCGCGAACTGCAGCAGCTTCGGGAGCATACGGTCACGAACTTCTTCCGCGACCGCGTCCCGGGACTGTACGGGCTCATGGTCCGCCGGCATCAACACCCGCCGGCGCTTCCGAGAAGGCTGGATCACGATAGAATGATGCAAGACCGCTGATGCCGGAGTAGCCATCGCTTGCGAACGAGTGGAGAAAAACATGCTTACGGCCGTCTTCTTAGTTTGCGCCGTTCTTTTCCTGGTCGCCTTTTTCACGTACGGCCGGTTCCTCGAACGGAGGCTGGGCATCGACGATAGCCGGCCCGCGCCGAGCCACACGGACTACGACGGGGTGGACCGAGTGCCGGCGCACCCCGCCGTCCTGTTCGGACATCATTTCTCGTCGATTGCCGGCGCCGGGCCGATCGTGGGGCCGGTCATCGCCGCGGTCGCCTTCGGCTGGGCGGTGCCGCTGGTCTGGGTGCTCGTCGGGTCGATCTTCATCGGCGGCGCTCATGATTTCGCCGCGCTGGTCGCCTCGATCCGCAATCGGGGGCGGTCGGTCGCCGACATCGCCCGCGAGTCCGTGTCGCCGCTGGCGTACCGGCTGCTGCTGATTTTCATGTGGCTGGCCTTGGTTTACGTGCTGACTGTGTTCACGGACCTGACCGCGACGACGTTTGTCGAGGACGGGGGCGTCGCCACGTCTTCCTGGCTGTTCATCGCGTTGGCGATTGGCTTTGGCCTTTCCGTCTACCGTTTCAAGATCCCAGTCGTGTTGTCGACGTTGATCTTCGTACCGCTCGTGCTGCTGGCCACGTGGGTCGGCCAGCTGATGCCGATCGACTCGAGTTGGATCACGACGGCGTCGGGGCTGACTCCGGTGAAGGGCTGGTCGCTGGTGCTGATCGCGTACTGCTTCGTGGCCTCGGTGACGCCGGTTTGGATCCTGCTGCAGCCGCGCGACTATCTGTCCTCGTTCCTGCTGTATGCTTCCATGCTGTTGGGGCTGGTCGGCATCGTCTTCGGCGGGTTTGACGTGCAGTTTCCGGCCTTTGTCACTTGGGACGCGGCCGGCGTGGGCCCGCTGTTTCCCATCTTGTTCATCACGGTGGCCTGCGGCGCGTGTTCCGGCTTCCATTCGTTGGTGGCGTCCGGCACGACCTCCAAGCAGTTGGACAAGGAGGGGCACGCGCGGACCGTCGGATACGGCGCGATGCTCGTCGAGGGCTTGGTGGCGGTGATCGCGCTGGCGACCGTCATGATGCTGGCGTCCGATGATCCGTTGCGCGGCAAACCGCCGTTGACGGTGTACGGGACGGGCATCAGCCGCTTTGCCGCCGTGATCGGGATTCCGGAGAAGTTGGGGTTCTCGTTCGGCCTGCTGGCCTTGTCGACCTTCATCCTGACGACGCTGGACACGGCGACGCGACTGGGCCGGTACATTTTCGAGGAGTTCTTCCAGTTGCGCCCTGGTCCCGCGCGGTACGGTGCGACCTTGGCGACCTTGGCGCTGCCGGCGCTGTTCGCGCTGGTCAACTTGAAGGACGCCTCGGGCCGGCCGCTCCCGGCGTGGAAGGCGATCTGGCCCGTGTTCGGCGCGACCAACCAACTGTTGGCCGGTTTGACGTTCGTGGTGCTGGCCGTGTGGCTGCGGAGGACGGCGCGCAAGACGGGGTTTATCTGGGGGCCACTGGCCTTCATGACGGCCGCCACGCTGTACGCGCTGGTTCTGCTGATCCAGCAGTACGGTCTATCGCTGATCGGCGTCATCGCCGTCGTCTTGCTGGCGTTGGCCGTCCTGTTGATCGTAGAGGCCGTCCGCACGAATCTGCTGCGACCCGCGGCGACCGGGGGCACAGGGGAAGGCGGGCCGAATCCGCCGGCCTAATCAGGCGTGCGTGACGGTTCGGGTGAGCGGGACTCCACCTGGGCCTCCAACACCTTCCGGCGCCCGATCATGGCCAGCATCACAAGGAACTCGGTCGTCCACATGATCGATGCCACCTCGATCTCAGGGCTTGGGGAGTTCGCACTCTCGGCTGTGTTCGTCGCAGCGCCCGGATTTGACAAAGCGCGACCCTGTTATGGGTTCCTGCCGGACGAAAGACAATTACAATAACTCGAATTGATGCATGAGAAAAAACCTATGCGCAGATGGCGTAGGCGTCCGCCAGCCGTTTGCCGTTCGGGCTGCCGCGTCAGCAATCGTTCGAGAAGCAAGTGCTGCCTTTGTCAGACTGGCGAAGAACGACTATCATGACGGCGCTCGCAGAGTTCAATCTCGGCAACGCTGTTTGATACGCTCAATGCCATCGCACACAAGGAGGTTGCTTGATGCCCTGGGAAGGCTGGGTCACGATCATGGTAGTGATTGTGTTCATCGTCGGCCTGGCCCGCAACTGGACGGCGCCGGACGTGTTGAGCATGGCTTGCTTGGCGATTCTGTTTGCCATCGGCGCGCTCACGGGCAGCGACCGCTTGCCAACGGCCGCCGAGGCGTTGGCGGGCATGGGGAACTCCGGTCTGATCACCGTGGGAGCGTTGTTTGTCGTGGTGGCCGGACTGGCGCAAACCGGCGCCATGGCGTTGATCGTGCAACCCCTGCTGGGACGCCCTCGCACGGTGTTGGGGGCGCAATTGAAGCTGCTCCTGCCGGTGACGACGCTCAGCGCGTTTCTGAACAACACGCCGGTGGTCGCCATGTTCATGCCGGTCGTGGACGAGATCTGCAAGAAGAGCAACATCAGTCCGTCCAAGTTGTTTATGCCGATGGCGTTTGCCGCGACGTTTGGCGGCGTGTGTACGATGATCGGCACCAGCACGAATCTGGTCGTCGCCGGACTGGTTGCCAAGGCCCACTTGCCTGACTTGCCGGCCATCGAGATGTTCGACATCACCTGGGTCGGCTTGCCCTGTGCCGTAGCCAGCGTGGTCTTCTTGCTGCTGTTCAGCCGCTGGCTGCTGCCGGATCGCCGTCCGGCCATCAGCTTGACCGATGACCCTCGGCAATACACGGTGGAGATGCTCGTGCAGCCTGGCGGTCCCTTGGTGGGGCAGTCTGTCGAGCGGGCGGGCTTGAGGCACTTGCCGGGCCTGTATCTCGCGGAAATCGACCGCCAGGGAGAAATCCGTCCGGCGATTGGGCCGCAGGAATATCTCGAGGCCGGCGATCGACTTGTCTTCGTCGGCATTGTCGAGTCGGTAGTCGACTTGCGGAAGTTGCGCGGCTTGATTCCCGCCACGGACCAGACGTTCAAATTGGATGCGCCGCGGGCGCAGCGGAGTCTGATCGAAGCGGTGGTTTCGGATCGTTGCCCGCTGGTTGGCAAAAGCATCCGCGAAGGCCGGTTTCGCTCGGAGTACAACGCGGCGGTGATCGCCGTGGCCCGAAGCGGCAAACGGATCGCCGGGCGGATCGGCGACATTGTGCTGCAACCCGGCGACACGCTGCTGCTGGAAGCACATCGGGAGTTTGTGCAGCAACAGCGGAATTCGAGTCACTTCTTCCTAGTCGGCGGCGTCGAGAACTCGGCGCCCACGCGGCACGAACGGGCGTGGCTGGCGCTGGCCATCCTGGCCGCCCTGGTGATCATCGCGGGATTCGAATGGCTGGACATGCTGGCCACCGCCTTGCTCGCGGCGACGCTGATGATCCTCGCCCGCTGCTGCACGGGCTCCGAGGCTCGCCAGAGCATCGATTGGTCGGTCCTCTTGGTGATCGGCGCGTCGCTGGGCATCGGCCAGACGCTGGAAACCAGCGGCGCGGCGGAGGCCGTGGCCGGCAGGTTGATCAACTTGGTGAGCGGTCATCCCTGGCTGGTCCTGGTGACGGTCTATTTCGTGACCATGGTGTTCACCGAGTTGGTCACCAACAACGCGGCGGCCGTCCTGGTGTTTCCGATCGCCTTGGCCGCGGCCCGCTCGCTGGGCGTCAGTTTCATGCCCTTTGCCATCGCCATCATGATTGCCGCGTCCGGCGGTTTCGCCACGCCCATCGGCTACCAGACCAACCTCATGGTGTACGGCCCCGGCGGATACCGCTTCAGCGACTACGTACGCCTGGGTGTGCCGCTGGATTTGGTGTTCATGGTGGTGACGGTCCTCGTCACGCCGCTAATTTACCCGTTTCGACCCGTCTAGTTCCCTTCGTGGTGGTTCAGAGGCTACGCGTGCAAACGTTCACCTGGCTCGACTACGCCGTGTTTGTGATTTACCTGCTGGGTACGGTGGCGATCGGCACCATGTTCGTCCGCGGCCGGCGCACCTTGTCCGAATACTTTTTGGCGGGGCGCAGCATGGGCAGCGTGGTCATCTCGATGACGATCCTGGCCGCCCTCTTTTCCGGGATCAGCTTCCTGGCGGCCCCGGCGGAAGGCTACGCGAACGGCCCCGTGTTCTATCTGGTGAACTTGGGGTTTTTCATCGCGACTCCCATCACGACGATTTTCGTCCTGCCGTTCTACTACCAGTCGCGGTACTTCACGGCGTACCAATACTTGGAGGAGCGGTTCTCCGTCCAGGTTCGGACGCTCGCCTCGGCGTCCTTCATTCTTCGCGTAATGCTTTGGCTGGCGCTGGCGACCTACGCGCCGGCTTTGGCCTTGGAGCAAGCGACGGGCCTGCCGTTGTGGTTCACGATTCTGTGCACCGGCGTGCTGACCACGTTTTACACGACGCTGGGCGGGATGAAGGCGGTGATCTGGACCGACGTCATGCAGCTGGTGGTGCTGTTCGGCGGGCAGGTGATCATCGCGCTGACCGCCTTGGCCCGTGTGCCCGGCGGGATCAGTCAGGTGGTCGAGTTAGCCTCGGCTGAGGGCCGCTGGAATCTGAGTTTCAGCCTGGACCCGACCGTGCGGCTGACTGTCTGGGGGCTGGTGATCGGCGGGGCCTTCATGCACCTGGTGCAAATGGCCACGGACCAGGTCTCCGTGCAGCGCTACCTGACGGCCAAGAGCCTGAAAGAGGCGCAGCGCGGCTTGTGGATCAAGTTGATCATGGTGATTCCCGTGACCGCCGTGTTCTACGGCGCCGGATTGATCCTGTTTGCATTCTACCAGGTGCATGGCGATCCTCTGGCGGCCGGCGCGATTCACAAAGCGGACCAGATTCTGCCGTATTTCGTCGTGACGGAGTTGCCGGCCGGTTTCCCCGGCCTGTTGATCGCAGCGATTTATGCGGCCAGCATGTCCACGATTTCGGCCGGGATTAATTCGCTGACTTCCGCGAGTCTGGTGGATTTCTACCAGCGGCTGTGGCCGCAGTCGGATTTGTCCGAACGGACCCAACTCAAGCTGGCTCGCCGACTGACGCTCCTGTACGGGGCGTTGGTGATCGCGTTCGCCTTCTTGGTCCAACACTTGGGGACCCTGCTGGAAGCGAGCAATTCGGTCATCGGCTTGGTAGGCGGGCCGCTGCTGGGGCTGTTTTTTCTGGGCACGCTGGTCCGTCGCGTTACGGCGCGCGGTGCGCTCGTGGGCTGGCTGGCGGGCTGTCTTGCGGGCGTCGGCGCGCTGCTGCCAAGCTTGCTGCCGGACGGGTTGCCGGATTACCTGCCGGAGTCGCTGGCAGGCGCCGCCGCGCTGCTGCGGGCTTGGCTGAAGTTCGACATCTCGTTCCTCTGGTACACGCTGATCGGCTGCGGCGCGACGATGATCGCCGGCTACCTGGCCAGTCTGTTCGAACCCCCGCCCGATCGGCAGAAATTGCAGAGACTGGTCTGGAAGGGGCGCCGAGCCAGCGATGAAACGCCGGCCTGAGTTGGGCCTTTTCTTCCGAGCAGTTGCCTGCTCAACTCCCCCGGCGACTTTTGGATACCCCCATGTCCATAGTAATGGCAATGGGAAGGTCGAAGACTCTGTTTTCGTGCGCGAAGCCATCGAGTCGCGATGGCTGCCACGAGAGCGGACGGAATCCCCATCGAGAGTCCCGTGCCGCCAGTGCTAGCTGGCAAGCTCCCGTCACCCCGAGGGACGAGTTTTTCGCCGAACTGATCTTGGACGCGGCGTCAGCAATCGGTAATGTAGCGGTTGGGTTTGCTGTTGTCTCGTCTAGGGTCTGCTGGGCGCTGTCTTCGAATGTGCCTGTGGCGGAAAGGAATCTGCCAATGAAGTGGCTTCCCGCCGTTTTGATCACCGTTGTGGGTCTGTGCGGATGCAAGAGTTCGCAGACTCCGTTCAACACGCTGGCGCCTTTTGGTGCTTCCCGCGTGCCGCCGCCGTCCACAAGCGTGGGCGCGACCGGGCCCTACTACAACCGCACGGCGACACCGCAAACGGCGGCGCCTGCGCAGTCGAATGCGACAACGGCCCCGGCCACGGGACCTACCAGCCGGCAAGGCACGTCCACCTTCAACTCCAGCGGCTCCAGCGGCTCCTGGAAGCTCGCTCCCCAGACGGCCAGCACGGGTTCCACGGCGCAACCGCCGGTCGCCTCGTCCGAGACATCCGCCGTTCGTCCCGCGTCTTACGCCGCTGGGGCGGATTCGACCACCGCAGCGGCGGCGACCGCTTCCGCGTCCGGACAACTGCGGCTCAGCGGAATGCCGGTCAACGACGCAACGAGTGGCACGGCGGAGAGCGAACCGGCCAAGTTCGTTCCTTCGGGCTCGGCCATTGAGATTTCGCAGTTGCCCAAACCGATCGCAGCACCGGCTCCAGCGACGGCTGTGCCCGTGGCGGCCGGCACGGTGGTGGCTTCGGCTCAAGCCAGCGACCGGGCCGCGCCGACTGCGGTGGAATCGGCATCGACTCTGCAATGGAAATCCCGGCCTTGAGGCAGATTGCGTTGGTCGCGCAACGAGTTTTCCTCTACGAGTACTTGACGGGCGGCGGGACCTTCTCAAATTCGAATCCGAATTCCGACGCCGGCGGCGTTCGCTTTGGGCCGTCCATCGTTCGCGAAGGCGCTGCCATGATCGCGGCGCTGGCCAGCGACTTCCTGTTGCTCCACAGGACGACCGTCATTCTGTTGCGAGACTCCCGCCTGGCAGACCTTTCCCTGCCCGAATGTCCGCACATCGAGATTCACAGTGCCGGGGAAGAACGCGAGGCGTTCTCTCGACTGGCGGCGGCCTGTGATCGGACGATGATCATCGCGCCGGAGCAGAACCACGCGTTGCTGGAGCGCACCCGCTGGGCCGAGGCTGCCGGCGCTTCGTTGTTGTCTCCGGATTCCGCCTTCGTGTGGATCGCCTCGGACAAGAATCGCACGGCCGATCTGCTGCAGGAGAGCGGCGTGCCGGTCCCGGTGGGAGTCGCCTTTCCCCCCGGCGCGCGTCTGCCGCGGGATTTCGTCTATCCCGCAGTGCTCAAGCCGGCCGACGGCGCCGGCTCGATCGGTCTGCAGCGATTGGCCGGCCCCCAAAGCCCGTACGACGCTGCGATGCTTGGTGCCTCCGCCCGGTTGGAAAGCCTCTGTCCGGGCACGGCGGCCAGCGTCGCCGTGCTCTGCGGCCCAAGCGGCCACCAACCTCTGCCGCCGTGTCTGCAGCGGCTCAGCGACGACGGTCGTTTTCGATACCTGGGCGGTTCTTCTCCGATCGAGCCACCCCATGCGGCTCGCGCGCAGCGACTGGCCCTGGCGGCGCTGTCCTGTTTCCCAGCCACATGCGGCTATGTCGGCATCGACCTGGTCCTGGGTCCGGCGGGCGACGGCCGCGACGATGTCGTCGTCGAAGTCAATCCGCGGCTCACCACCTCCTACGTCGGCCTGCGTCGTTTGTTGCAGACCAATCTGGCTGCCGCGATGATCGAGGCTGCGGCCGGCCACACCGTCGAATTGTGCTGGGCTCGGCAACGAGTAGAATTCACGGCCGAGGGACATGTTCCATGAG
>CAZAQY010000029.1:40662-49936 GCA_964486845.1 uncultured Pirellulaceae bacterium | reverse complement strand
CACCTACTCTTTCACTTAATCTCTCCCCTGATATCACGGGAATTCGCACGGAAGACTAGGTGAAAGATTGGGTGAAAGATTGGGCCGGAGATTAGGTGAGCGTCTACCGCCGCACAGCACCGCCCGCGTCGCCGACCAGCACGGGCCTCGCCAATCCTAGTTCGGCCCGCAATCGGCGCACTTCCTGCCGGCGCTCCGATTCACCCGCGGCCGGATTGAACGCCAGCGTGTGCCCCAGAATGGCTTCCAGTTGCTTGGCAGCGACGGTCCTGGTGGCTTCGTTTTCGCGTTCCAGCAGCGCCAGCCAGACGGCCGGGTCGTCGGCCAGCCATGCGGCCACGCGGGCCGGCGTGTCCCCGTCATGGACGTGCAGCGATTGTTTGATCTGCCGAATGCGGGTACGCTGTTCTGCGTCCAGCGTGCGTTCGTCCAAGCGGTTCAGGAACGAGACCGCGTTTTGCCCCATCGCGCGGAGTTGATGGTCCGCGTCCCGGCGGCGCGAGAAGGAGGGATCTCGCAACTGCTGGACCAAGACCGCCATCCGCGCGGCGTCCGGCGACCGATTCCAGCGAGCCGCTGCCAGCAGTACCGTTTGGCTCACGTTCCAGGACCACGCTGGCCGCGTCCTCGAAATCGACGCGCAGCGACTGTTCGCCGTCGGCGTACTGGTAGCGGAGCCGCGCGGAGCCGGCTGTTTTCGACGAGAACGCCAGGTTTTCCGAGATCCCCTTCTCCGGCACGTTGGCACTGACCGTCGACTCTTGCCCCAAGCGGCAGTGGGTCAACCGCAGCCGCCCAAACACAATCTCCAAGCGAGCCCAAGGCGTGCGCGAGATCAAATTGCCCGGCCGGGGGCCTTCCTGAGATCTTGGTGACGACCGCCGTTTCGTCCGACACGCGGATGAAATCGCCCTTGTTCTCGACGTTGACATCCGCATCGGCGGGCGCAGCACCCACAGGCGTGAACTCGAAGTCGTCGCTCACCTCCAGCGTGATGGATGTGATTGAACTCGATCTTGTTCTGCACCGAGACCGTCGGACGGTAGCCCCAACTCCAGCCGACCGAGATGCCCGTGTAGAACTGGTCGCTGATGTCGTTGTGAGTCACCTGGTTGTGGCCGCTGTGGCCGATCCATGCGCCGATCGCTCCCTAGTGGATGCGATCGGCGGCGTGGATGATGTTGTTGTCGCAGACGATGTGACTGGTCAGCGTGTCCGGCTTGTCGGCATCGACGCGCGTGTCGCCGATCATCACGCCTCCGCCGCCCAGATCGTCCAACCAGCACCGTTGGATGCGGCAATCACGGCAGCCGCGGCGGAACCAGGCGCCGTGAGTGCCGGCGTGCTTCACTTCGCACCCTTTTTTCTGTCAGCTTGTCTTCTCATCTTCTCTTTTTCTGTTTAGGTCGCTCATCCCAAGCAATCCCACGCAACCTGGACCTTCTTCAGGGCGTATCCCATTTCGCGCCGGTAATCGCCGTAGACCATCATCCAGTGGAAGCCGGGCATGCGCTGAGCGACGATGTGGCTGTCGGCCGAGAAGCGGACGTCGATCTGCGAGCGGCAGATGGGCAAAAACGGATGATCCTCGATCTGCCCCGACAGCCCCAGCCAGCGCTGGGCGGCGAAATCCGGGGCAACCATCGTCACTTGGCGGCCCAGCCCCATTTCGACCTTGGGCGCGGCCCCGTAATCCGACTCGAAATGCGTCAAGATGCGGGCCGGCTCCAGCGTCGTGCCGTCCATTCTGCGCGGCGCCGTGCAGTGCGCCAGCGTGATCAGCCCGTCGTGCGGGAAAGTGGGATCGTTCAGGAACGGTGGCCGGCCGGAGATCGAGCCCAGCAGAATCCCCGACGGGATCACCACAAAGTCCGATTCGCAAAAGGCCAAATAGCCGATATCGTTCAGGTGGCTCAACGCCAGACACGCGGTCGTCTGGGCGATGGGCATGATGGTCCGCGTGCACCCGCGCACCGTGATCGCCCGGCAGTCGGCCCGCGCCATCAGGCTGCGGAAGACTTCCTCCAGCAGGAACGAGTTCTCGACAAACGCCTTGTCCGTCTCCAGCGTGGTTCCCGGCAGTTGCAGATACGCTTCCGCCTCCTGGCGTGCCCGGCCCAGGGCGGCCTGATCTTCACGGGCCCGCCGCAACAGCGTCTCCAACTCCTCGTAAGATACGTTTTGCACGTCCAGCTGCCATCGTTTCTGCACCAGGTCCAGGGTGGTCGCGACCGGCTGGCCCCAACTGCCCGCACCGCCGATGCACACGATCCGCGAGCCGACCGTATTCCGCAGTCCGCACAATGCCCGCAGCCGCCAGAGGACTTCGTCCGGGCTGTCCACCACGACGTCGGCATAATCGACGCCAGGTACGGCCAAGTTATCTGTGTGCTGGTGCAGGTACCGGGCCATGATGCCCTCGTACCAGTAGTACAGCGGCCCCGATTGGTGGCGGACCAGGAAAATCGCATCCTTGCCCAGCTTGTGAACTGGATTCATCGCTCCCATCAGGTCGCCGCCCCCGTCGCCCGCGGCGTAGACCAGCAGCACGTCCGCGGCAGCGAGGTCGTCGATCGCGGCAAACTCGGCGGCGGTCCGCAGCCGCGTCAGCGGCAGGAAACGGAGCGGGAAGTCGGCTTTTTTGGAAAGCTGGTCCAGTTCCGCCCGGATGCGTTGGGCTTCTTGATCCACGTCGGCAGGCGTTTCGATTCCGCCCCAGTTCCGCCAACTGGTCTGCGGCCGGCGCTCCGTGAGTGGAAAAGTGAAAATCGGCTTGACGACCAGTGCCCGTCGTGGCAGAGCTATGGCCCCTTCGTTGGCTGCCGTATCGAGCATCGTTGTATCTCCCAGCAGGCGTGTCGTTCGGATTCGGCGGTGACAGTGACGGTAGGTCCCCATGACCGTAGCCGAGCGTGATGGCAGTGTCAAGCTTGGCTCCGACGATTGCGAACCGTCAGGCATCGGATAGAATGAGCGGCGATCCGAACCCTGGGAAGAGGTGTGCCCACAAAGAAAGAACCGCGTTTGGGAAGCCACGCGCATGGCAGCGCCCGCAATCATCCAAGATCTCGTTGCACGCTTCGCGGAGTATCGGGAAAGGCATCACTCCGGCCAATATGATGAAGCTCAGCTGCGGCAGGAGTTCCTGAATCCGTTCTTCGAGGCGCTCGGCTGGGACGTGTACAACAAGAAAGGCCACGCCGACGCCTACAAGGAAGTGATTCACGAAGCCGCGATCAAGATCGGCGGGCGCACCAAGGCCCCGGACTACTGCTTCCGCGTCGGGGGCGGTCGTTCCAGTTTCTTTGTCGAGGCCAAGAAGCCGGCGGTGGACATCGGTGTGGCCATCAGCCCGGCTTACCAACTTCGTCGCTATGCCTGGTCGGCCAAGCTGCCGATCAGCATCCTCACGGATTTTGAAGAGCTGGCCATCTACGATTGCCGAATCCGGCCTGCCAAGACCGACAAGCCGGCCACGGGGCGCATCCTGTATTGCACTTTCGAGGAGTACCTGGCGCGGTGGGACGAACTGGAGGCCCTGCTATCGCCGGAGGCGATCCGCCGCGGGGCCTTGGACCGTTTCGTGGCCAGCCAGAAGGTCAAGAAAGGCACAGCAGAAGTCGATACCGCGTTTTTGGCGGAAATCGAGTCTTGGCGCGATCTGCTGGCCCGCAATACCGCCAGCCGCAATCCCGACCTTTCTCAGCGGGACCTGAATTTCGCCGTCCAGCGGACGATCGATCGGATCGTGTTCCTGCGGATTTGCGAAGATCGCGGCATCGAGCCGTACGGGGGCCTTCAGGCGTTGTCGAACGGTGCTGGCGTTTATGGCCGACTGACCGAACTCTTCCAGCGTGCGGACGAGCGCTACAACTCCGGCTTGTTCCACTTCTCGCCCGAGAAGGACCGCGACGAGCCGCCCGACGAATTGACCCTGAGGCTTTCGATCGACGACAAGCCGCTGAAAGACATCATCGGCAGCCTGTACTATCCCGAAAGTCCTTACGAGTTTTCCGTGCTGCCCACGGAGATTTTGGGTCAGGTCTACGAACAGTTTCTGGGCAAGGTGATCCGGCTTACCAAGGGGCATCGAGCCAAGGTCGAAGAGAAGCCTGAGGTCCGCAAGGCGGGAGGCGTCTACTACACGCCCACGTTTATTGTCGACTACATCGTTCGTCACACGGTGGGCCGTCGGCTGGAAGGCAAATCGCCCGCGCAGGCGTCGAAGCTGCGCGTGCTCGATCCGGCGTGCGGCAGCGGCTCCTTTCTGATCGGCGCGTACCAGTACTTGCTCGACTGGCACCGCGACACGTACGTCGCGGACAGTCCGGAGAAACATGCCCGCGGCCGGAACCCAAAATTGTACCGCGGCCCGGCGATGGTACGAACTGCAGCAGCCGGCTGTCGCGTTGCTGCCGAAGCTGAATGCTCCGAAGATCGTGTATCCGATCATCGCCAACGAATGCCGATTTGCGATCGATCGGCATGGCTATTTGATCAACGACAAATTGTTCGTTCTCCCCACCGACGACGCCGCCTTGGTCGGCCTGCTCAATTCGCGAGTTGCGAATTTCTACTTCAGCGCGGTCTGCGCTGCATTGGAGGGATCGGGGGACAGCTACCTGGAGTTCCGCGCCCAGTACGTGGACCCATTCCCCATCCCCGCCGGGCTCGCGGACCCTCAAGCCCGCGAGACGCTGTCGTCACTTGCCCTGAAAAACGAGGAATTGCACCGCCGCCTGGAAACGGAGCGGACGCCGCACGAGCAAACCGCCGTCGCCAGGCAGATCGGAGTCATCGACCGGCAGATTGACAACCTAGTTTACGAACTCTTCGGTCTGACGCAAAAAGACGTCCGCCTCGTCGAGGACGCCGCCTGAAAGTGGGAGACGCCTTAATCCCGTAGCTGCAAGCGCAACGGCGAACGGCGGCGTTAGCCCGCCGGTTCTTCGGCCATCAGCCGGTTACCAGCCCCGCGTCGGTGGCAGCCGCGACTGGCAGCGACGAGTCTCCGCCAATCACGACGACGGGGGGCCTAACCATAAACGCCTGCAAGCGGCAGATGACAAACTGTTGCGATTTTGCCGAAGCGTGCGATAATAGCAGGGCGCGACGACTGAACGCCGCGACCTTGCGAGATGCCGACAGGACAACGGGTTTATGATACTTCGCCCCCTCCGATGGCTGTTTGCGATCGTATTCAGCGGGCTTCCGTTGTGCCTGAGTGTCTCAGTCTACGCGCAAGTTGCCGCTGCAGACGCATTCGGCGGACAGGTCGTGGTTCAGACGGACGGCGGGCCACGTAAAGTCATGAAATTCGATGGACCGCTTCCGCCCGGCGTGACTCCGGAGATGCTGGGCCGCAAACCCGAAGAGAAGAAAGAGGGAGAAGGCAAACCGGACGAAAAGAAAGAGGAAAAAAAGGAAGAGAAGAAAGAGGAGAAGAAAGACGAAAAGCCTGGCACGGTCAAGCGGCCGACGACGCCGCCCGCGGAGCCGGACCCGACGGAGTTGGAGATCCGCCCGGACGCCGGCGGCAAGGTGCGGTTCAACTTCCGCGGGCAGGCCTGGCCGGACGTGCTGGACTGGCTGGCCACGGTCTCCGGCATGAGTCTCGACTGGCAGGAGTTGCCCGGCGACTACTTGAATCTGATCACGCAGCACAGCTACACCGTCGAGGAGGCCCGCGATCTGATCAACCGCCATCTGCTGGCCCGCGGCTATACGCTGCTGGTGGTGAACGAGGTCCTGACCGTCGCGAAGACCGAAAACATCAACGCCGCCCTGGTGCCTCGCGTGGAGCCCGATCAGTTGGCCGGCCGCATGCCGCACGAGTACGTCAAGGTCTCCTTCCCGCTGGAGTGGATGATCGCCGAAACGGCGGTGGAAGAACTCAAGCCCATGCTCAGCCCCAACGGCAAGCTGACGGCGCTCAAGACCACCAATCGCTTGGAGGCCCTGGACGCAGCGGCCAACCTGCGGGAGCTGTATGAGGTGCTGAGGAGCGAGCAATCGACCACCAGCCAGGAACGGCTGGTGCGGGAGTTCGTCTTGCAGTATGCCCGCGCGACGGACGTCGAGGAACAGCTCAAGGGCTTGCTGGGCGCCGCCTCCAAGTCGGGAGGAACCCAGATGCCGATGTCGCCGCAACAGATGGAGATGATGCGGCAACAGCAGCAGATGATGATGCAGATGCAACAGCAGCAGCAGCAACAGCAGCAGCAAGGAGGCCGGCCGCCGGGGATGCCGAGTGCCAAACGGCAAGAGGACGTGAACCTGGTCGTCAACTCGCGCCGCAACAGCATCTTGGCCAATGCGCCGCCCGACAAGATGGCGTTGATCGCCAAGGCCATCGAGGTGATCGACGTGCCGCTGGACCGCGAGCAGTCGTTGCTGCTGAACGTCAATCGCATGCAGATTTATCGTCTGGCCGCAATCGACCCGGATTCGCTGATCAAGGTGTTGCAGGACAGCGGCGATCTGGATCCCACCACGCGTCTGGAGGCCGACCGCAAGAACAAAGCGGTCATCGTCTACGCGCCGCTGACGGATCACATGACGATTCGCACGCTGGTCGAAAAGCTCGACGGCAGCGGCCGGCAGTTCGAGGTCATCCGGTTGCGGCGACTGGAAGCTGACTACGTCGCGGGGACGATCACCTTCATGATGGGGCAGGAGCAAAAGAAAGAAGAACGGCCGCGGTATTTTGGCTATTGGGATGATCGCCGCCGTTCCTCCGAGGACGAGAGCCAGGACAAGTTCCGCGTGGACGCGGATGTCGAGAGCAATCGGCTGCTGTTGTGGGCCAACGATGTGGAAATGGAAGAAGTCCGCAATCTGCTGGTCAAGCTGGGCGAAATTCCGGCCGAGGGCGGGAACCCGGACCGCATCCGCGTGATGGAGGTCGAAACGGGCGAAGGCACGCAGCAGTTGCTGGAACAGATCCGCCGCGCCTGGCCTTCTCTGGCGCCCAATCCGCTCGTCCTGCCGCCGGCCGAAGCGTTGCCGGGGCCGGCGGGTCCGGAAACCAAGCCTGGCGACACGCGCGTCCCCGGCGATGAAGGGAAATCGGAGAACAAGCCGGAGGCGGTCAAACCTCAGCCGCCGCCCGGGCGCGGTACGACCGAGGCACAGACGCTTCCCGGGCGCACCGGATCGTTGATCGTGAGGTTTGCCCAACTCGCGCCGGGCGAGGCCGCTGAAGGCGACCGGCCCGCAGACCCGCCTGCCCCGGTGCAGATCTCGATCGGGCCCGATGGCCGAATGGTGATTTCGTCCCAGGACACGGCGGCGCTCGATCTGCTCGAAGAACTGCTCGCCCAAATCGCGCCGCAGCGCAAAGACTTCAAGGTTTTCGCACTCAAGTATGCTTCGTCCCTGTGGGTCAGAATGAACTTGCAGGACTACTTCAAGGAGGAGCCGGAAGACAAGAGCAGGCGGCGGAACTACTACTTCTACGACTTCCCGCCGCCTGAGGAGAAAGCCAAAAGCTATCGGCTCTCCCAGCGCAAACCGCTGAAGTTCATCGACGACATGGATACGAACACCGTCCTCGTCGTGGGGGCCAATGCCGAGCAGCTCAAAACGATCGAAGAACTGATCCGCCTCTGGGACACGCCGCCGCCCAACGACACGGAATCGGCTCGCATGACTGCCGTCTTCCAGGTCCGCTACTCGAAAGCCGAAACCATCGCCGAAACGGTCAAAGAGGTCTATCTGGACTTGCTCAGTTCCAACGACAGGGCGCTGCAACGTGGCCGCGATGATCGGCGTCCATCGAGCCAGACGACCTATATCTTCGGCGAGCCGGGCAGCGGCGAGCCCGATCGCCGCGCAGAGGTCTCGTTCAAAGGCAAGCTGTCCATTGGCGTCGATCCCGTGACCAACACTCTGTTGGTCTCGACCGCAGGCCAGACGCTGATGGACAACGTCAGCAAAATGATCCAGGCGCTGGACGAAGCGGCCAAGCCGGTTTTCGACGTGCAGACGGTCACGATCAAGGGCAATCTGAATGCAGAACGCGTCCGCAAAGTGCTGGCCGAAATGCTGGGCGAGAAAGTGATCCAACCCGGTCAGCCCGGCGCTGGGAACCAGCCGCCCGGCGAGCCGCAACCGGGACAGCCCGGCGGGCCGCAATCCAGTTCCGGCGGCCGCCGGTAGGGGCGCGTGCCCAGTCCTTAGCAGATGCGCGGCATCTGCTCGCCGGACAACAGATCCAGCAACCGGCCGCTGCCAAAGGCGCTGCGCAGTTCGACGCCGCCGGGGTGCTTCTCTGTGACGGTTCCGATGGTCGCGGGCTCGGCAGTGGCCGGATGTTGCCGCATGATCTGCAAGGCGCGGCCGGCCGCCGCCGCTGGGACAAACGCGACCAGACGGCCTTCGTTGGCGACGTACAGTGGGTCCAGGCCCAGCAATTCGCACGCGCCGCGCACCGGCGGCAGCACCGGGATCGCCGGTTCGTCCAACTCGATGCCGACGCGTGCATGTTCCGCGATTTCGATCACGGCGGCGGCCAAGCCGCCACGAGTCAGGTCGCGGAGACAATGGAGATCGGCGCCGAGTACGGTCAGCGCCTCGACCAAACCGGCCAGCGATGCACAGTCGCTCTCCGGCGAGCCCTGAAACTCCAAGCCTTCGCGGATCGACATGATCGCGATGCCGTGACGGCCCAGGTCGCCACTGACCAGAATCTTGTCGCCGGCGGAAACTCGCGACGGCGATACGTCGATCCCCGGCGGGATCACACCGATGCCGGCGGTGTTGATGAAGATCCCGTCGCCCTTGCCGCGATCGACCACTTTCGTGTCGCCCGTCACGATCTGCACACCAGCCTCTTCCGCCGCCTGCTGCATTGAGGCGATCACTTGGCGAAGCGTCTCGAAAGGCAAGCCCTCCTCCAGGATCAGTGCACAACTGAGATAACGCGGCGCGGCGCCGGCCATCGCCAGATCGTTCACGGTGCCGCACACCGCCAACTTGCCGATGTCGCCGCCGGGAAAACGCCAAGGATGGACGACAAAGGAATCGGTGGTGAAAGCCAGACGTTGGCCGCCGCCAAGTTCCAGCACGGCGCTGTCATGAGGCGGTGGAAACGTCTGGCCGGCGGCCTGCGCGGATGCAGCGAACTGGGGAAGGAAGAGACCTTCGACCAAGTTGCGCATCAGCCGGCCGCCGCCGCCGTGGGCGAGTTGGACCGTGTCATAGCGCGACAGCGGTACGGGGCAGGTCATGGACCGGGGATCGAAAGATTGAGTGGGCATGGCGGTTTCGGGAT
>CAZAQY010000029.1:0-40562 GCA_964486845.1 uncultured Pirellulaceae bacterium | reverse complement strand
GCAACTCTTCGTAGCATGCCTCTCCGAGCCGTGCCGGGCCTCGCACGACACCTCGGAAATCAGCACGGCTCGGAGAGCGCGTGCTACGGTGAAACGAAATGCCTCCGGTCACGGAGTGACCGGCCTGCACTGACGGCGGTAACGGTAATAGGCGGCACAGGCGCCTTCGGCGGAAACCATCGGGGCGCCCAGCGGATTGTCGGGAGTACAGCGGATGCCGAAGGCCGGGCAGTCGAAGGGCTTCTTGTGGCCCTGCAACACCGCGCCGGCGATGCACTCGGCCGGCTCCTCGGCGACGATGCTTTCGACGGCAAAACGGCGTTCGGCGTCGAAGCGGGCATACTCGTCACGCAACGCCCAGCCGCTGTCGGGGATCTCGCCAATGCCGCGCCACTTGCGGGGCACCGTACGAAGCACTTTTTGGATCTGCGCCAAGGCCGCTACGTTGCCCTCGTCGCGAACGACGCGGGCGTATTGATTTTCGACTTCAAACCGGCCTTCCTCCAACTGCCTAACACAAGCGTACACTCCTTGCAGGATGTCCAGCGGCTCGAAACCGGTCACTACGATCGGCGTGCGATACCTGGCCGCGATCGGCCGGTACTCCTCGACGCCCATCACCGCGCACACGTGGCCGGCAGCGAGAAATCCCTGCACGACGTTTTGCGGCGAATCGAGCACCGCACGGATCGCGGGCGGCACCAGCACGTGCGAGACCAAGACCGAGAAGTTCTCCAAGCCCAGTCGCTCGGCCTGCAGCACAGCCATAACGTTGGCCGGCGCGGTCGTCTCGAAGCCAATGGCAAAGAACACGACTGGCCGCTGCGGATGGCTGCGGGCCAGCGCCACGGCGTCCATCGGCGAGTACACGATGCGCACGTCGCCGCCGGCCGATTTCACGGCCAGCAAATCCTCGTGTGAACCGGGTACGCGGAGCATGTCGCCGAACGAGCAGAAGATCACCTCCGGCCGCGAGGCGATGGCGATGGCTTTGTCGATGATCTCGATGGGCGTGACGCAAACCGGGCAGCCGGGTCCGTGGATCAAAGTGATCTCACGAGGCAGGATCTCGTCCAGCCCGAACCGGACGATCGCGTGCGTCTGGCCGCCGCACACTTCCATGATATTCCACGGGCGCGTCGTCATGCGGCGGATCGTCTCCGCGCATCGCTTCACTGCGTCGGCGTTGCGGTACTCGTCGACGTACTTCACGGCACCGCCTCCGCGCTCGGCGTGCCTGCCGCAGGCAGCGGCGGTTCCGTCTCCTGCAAATCGGCCAATTGCTCGATCTGCTCGATGTAGGAAAAAATCTCGCGAGCTTCGTCTTCGTCGATCTTGCTGATCGCAAAGCCGACATGCACCAGGACATAGTCTCCGACCTGCGTCTCCGGGACGTAGGCCAGACAAACGTCTTTGACGATGCCGCCGAATTCGACCTTGCCCATGGGCAAGGCGTCTTGCTCGTGAATTTCGACTATTTTACCGGGAATGCCAAGACACATGATCGGTCCTTGGGTTTTTGATTTTGGATTCGTGATTTCAAATCTGAAATCTGAAATCTGAAATCTGAGATTTGAGATTTGAGATTTGAGATTCTGAGACCTTCGTGGTTCGTTCCCCTCTGCGCCCAAAGCCCAAAGCTCTCCGCTCTGCTCCAAGCTCTCCGCTCTAAGCTCTCCGCTCTAAGCTCTCCGCTCTAAGCTCTCCGCTCCAAGCTCTCCGCTCCAAGCTCTCCGCCGCAATCATGACTTGTCCCAGAACGATTCCTCCGTCGTTGGGCGGCACTTCGCGATGCTGGTACACTTGAAATCCCGCTCCCAGCAGCGACTCTTCGACTCGCGCCGTCAACAACGCATTTTGGAAACAGCCACCACTCAGTGCCACCTGCGGACAGTCCACCATTCGGGCCACTCCCACGGCCGCCACGGCCAAGGCGTTGTGGAATCGGGCGGCGATCGCGGACACCGGCACGCCGGCAATGCGGTCGTCCAGTATCGCCCGGATCATCGGTTCCCAGTCCAAAACGGCGGGCACCGCCGCGGATGCTGAACCAGCGGACAGGTGCCCTGCGTTGGACGGCCCTCCCGGGCCCTCTTGAATGCCTGGCAAGGCCGTCCTGCTCGATGACTTCTCCACCTCGGACCTTAAAGGCAACGGGTACGCGTCGCGGACGTTCGGATCGGCGACGAACTCCAAGGCCATCGCCGCTTGGCCTTCGAACGTGACGCAAGCCGGCAGTCCGCACAGCGCGGCCACGGCGTCGAATAGCCGGCCCATGCTGCTGGTCTGCGGGAACAGGTTCGGACGGCCGCAAGCCGTGATCAGCATACGCAATTCTTCCGTCGAAAACCACTGGAGCGCCACGCCGGCAGTTTCCGGACCGAGGATCTCGTACAGCAGGCCCAGCGCCGAACGCCGCGGTTGTCGGGCCGCCTGATCGCCGCCGGGCAGGGGAAAGGTCCGCAGGCGGGCGACGCGAGTGAACTCGGCTCCCTCGCACAGCAGCACTTCACCGCCCCAAACCGTCCTGTCCGTCCCGTAGCCCGTGCCGTCCCAAGACAGCCCCAGTACCGGCCCTTCCAAGCCATGTTCCGCGACGCAGGCCGCGATGTGAGCGTGGTGGTGCTGGACCGGCACCAGCGGCACGCCCCAAGCAGCGGCCAACCGTTCGGCGTGCCGCGTCGATGCATAGTCGGGGTGCAGATCGCAGGCCACCGCTTGCGGCACCACGTCGAAAAACTCAACCAGATCGTCGATCGCCTGACGGTGGACCTCGACACTGAGCGCCGTGTCCAAGTCACCGATGTGGGGCGTCAAGACGACCGACGCCCCCAGGCTGAGGGCCACGGTGTTCTTCAGATGCCCGCCGGCGGCCAGGATTGTGGGCAATTCGCGGCGCATCCGGATCGGTAACGGGGCATAGCCTCGAGCCCGCCGGAGGATCTGCAGACGGCCCGAAATCACTCGCGTTACGGAATCGTCCACCGGCCGGACGATCGGCCGGTCGTGCGTCAGGATCAGATCGGCGATCGGTCCCAGCCGCTGGATCGCGTCTCCGGCCGCGATCGCCATCGGCTCTTCGGACAAATTGCCGCTGGTACAGATCAGCGGCCGCGCGGTGTGCGACAGCAGCAGATGATGAAGCGGCGTGTACGGCAACATGACGCCCAATTGCGGGTTGCCGGGCGCGACGGCCGGGGCGATGTCGTCGACTCGTCCGGGGTCGTCGCGGCGGCTCAGCAGCAGGATGGGTGCGGCCGGCGACAGGAGCGCCGCGGCCTCGGCTTCGGACACGCGACAGCGACGGCGGATTTCGTCCAGCGAACCGAGCATGATCGCCAGCGGCTTGTCTGGCCGCCGCTTGCGCTCGCGCAGTCGCTGGACCGCCCGTTCGCTGGTCGCGTCCGCAATCAACTGAAAGCCCCCCAAGCCCTGCAGGGCGACGATCCGGCCGGCGCACACCGCGTC
Source organism: uncultured Pirellulaceae bacterium (assembly GCA_964486845.1). Taxonomy (GTDB): domain Bacteria; phylum Planctomycetota; class Planctomycetia; order Pirellulales; family Pirellulaceae; genus Anammoximicrobium. Next base: position 37,094 of record CAZAQY010000029.1, on the reverse strand, counting down.
GGCCGCCCGGCGCAGAGCCGAATCACGTTCGGCCAACGAGCGCCCCTCGGAGTTCAGCAGGGTCAATTGCGGCCCGCACGCCGGGCAGGCGATCGGCTGGGCGTGGAACCGCCGGTCGCCGGGGTCTTCGTATTCGGCCTGACAGTCGCGGCACATGGGAAACGACTGCATCGAAGTCCGCGGCCGGTCGTACGGCAACTGCCGGATGATCGACCAGCGCGGTCCGCAGTTGGTACAGTTGGTGAACGGGTACCGATAGCGGCGCTGTTGGGGATCCGAGATCTCCCGCAAGCACTCGCCGCAGATCGCCAGATCGGCGGGGACGGTAGGCCGTGGTTGCGCCTGGCCGGAACTGGTGCGGATCTCGAACCCGCCCGTAGACGGCGCGTTGGGTTCGGTTTCGACCTCGCCCACATCCAGCGACTCGATGCGCGCCTGGGGCGGATGACCGTGTCGCAGCGCCTGCAAGAACCGGTCCAGCGATCCGTGGTCGCCTTGAACCTCGATCCGCACCGCGTCCGCCTCGTTCAGCACCCAGCCGCTCAGCGATTGCTCCCGCGCCGCGCGGCAGACGAACGGCCGGAAACCGACGCCCTGCACGACGCCGCGCACGGTGATCCGCAGCCGGCGAAACGGCGCTGACGGCACGCGTGTGGCGAGGGGCGTAGGCATCACAGCGAAAAGGGGACAGCGAAAAGGGGTCAGGACTCTTTTCCAGGCTGGACCGAAAAAGAGTCCTGACCCCTTTTTGGTTCGTGGCGTTTCCGTACCAGCCAGTCGGCCAGCGCGTCCAGTCCGTCGCCTTTCAACGCCGAGACTTCGAACACCTCGGCCTCCGGCGCCAATCGCTTCATGTCCCCACGGACCCGCGAGACGTCGAAATTGCTGTAGGGCAGGAGATCCAGCTTGGTAATGACGAGAGCCTGGCTGCGCTGGAAAATCGCGGGGTACTTGACCAGTTTGTCGTCTCCTTCGGGAACGCTCAGGGCGATGATCCGCAGGTGCTCGCCCAAGTCGTAGCCCGCCGTACACACCAGATTGCCCACGTTCTCGATCCACAGCGTGTCGATCCGGCCGTACTCGAAACCGTCTGCGGCGGCGGCGATCATGCTGGCGTCCAGGTGGCACATGCCGTCCGTATTGATTTGCACGACGGGCACGCCGATCTTGGACATCCGTTCGGCGTCCACCTGCCCGGCGATGTCGCCCTCGATCACCGCGGGCGTCAGGCGTCCCGCCAGCCGCTGGAACAGCCCTTCCAGCAACGTCGTCTTGCCGCACCCCGGCGAACCCACCAGATTGATGCCGTACACCCCTGCGGCCGTAAACCGTTCACGGTTCTCCGCAGCCAACTGGTCGTTGGCCTTCAAGATGGCTTTCGCCGCAACGATCTTCATCATGCCTCCGGCCGGGTCTTTTCGCAGCATGGCTCTCCAGAGCCGTGCCTTCTGCCGCGCCATCTCACAGGATGCACGGCTCTGGAGAGCCGTGCTACGAAGGGCAGAGGCCTGGGCGCGCGAGAGCTACGCTCTTCCTTTCTGCCATATTCTTTGCCAATAGGCGTGTTTGGGCAAGCGGGGACAGGCCGAAGCAGCAGCCCGGCTTTTTTGGGGGAGCAGCGGGCTTCATCTCAGCCAAACAGTCCTGATTGGGTGCGTCGCATCCGGAACCCGTGTTTGCGCTCCAAGGGTGCTGTCACCCGGCCGTCGCTTGCGGTAATCTGGAACGTCGTTGCCGGCCCTTCGCGGTCGGATCTGGATTCGATTTGCTGACGAGGTTCCTTCCCATGCCAACGCGATTCACTTCCGTCGTTCTGCTGCTCCTGGCGATCTCCGGTTCCGTTGTTGGTGACGACGTATCGCCAACCTACCCACTGATCCTGTTTGACGGAACGAATCTGGACCGCTGGGCCGCAATCGGCAACGAATTCACGCTGGACGGACGAGCCGTGTTGCAGAATGGAGGCACCGGACTGCTGCGAGCGCACCACCGCTTCTCCGATTTCGTGCTGGAACTCAAGTGGCGAGCCCGATCTCCCGAAGCGCGCGGCGCGGTGTGTTTTCGCTCGCCGCTGCCCGCTCCCGGCCAGTACCTTCCCAGCCGCTACCTGATCAGCTTGCAGCCGGGATTGGAAGGCGCGCTGGAAGGGACCGGAATTGGTGGCAAGCCCGATTTGATTCGCCACGGGGACTGGAACGAAATGCGTTTGCAGGTCGCCGGCACGCACGCCGATTTGGAGATCAACGGGCGAAACGTTTGGAGGTTCGACGGATTGACGGAGCCCAGCGGCTGGCTCGGCCTGTACGCCGACACGTTCTGCGGAGGGCCGTTGGAGTTCAAGGATATCGCGGTCACGGAGTTCGGCTTCCGCAGCCTGTGCAACGGCACCGATCTGAGCGGCTGGGAGGGCGGCGGCAGCGACGCAGCACAGTGCTGGAAGGTGGAGGACGGTCTACTGATGTGTACGGGCCAGAAAGGGCCCTGGCTGCGGAGTTGCGAGCAGTTCGACGATTTCAACCTGCGGCTGGAGTACAAGCTGCGGCCGGGCGGAAACTCGGGCGTGTACATTCGCGTGCCGGCCGACGGCGATCATCACGGCGAGGGCGCGGGAATCGAAATCCAAGTCCTGGACGATGCGGCCGAACGGTACAAGACGCTGAAGCCGTACCAGTACACGGGCAGCCTGTACGCGATCGTACCCGCGAATCCACGCGTGGCTCGGCCGGCAGGCAATTGGAACACGATGGAGATCAACTGCCGGGGCACCAACTACCGAGTGACGCACAACGGCGTGGACGTGATTGCGGCCGACGAGAACACGGCGGCAGAGATCAAACAGCGGCTGGTCAAAGGCTTCCTGGGGCTGCAAAACCACAGCGAAGAAGTCTGGTTCCGCAACTTGCGGATCGGGCCCGCGGAGTAAAGGGCGACGTTCGTGGCCGCCACAGTCAAAAAAGAGAGGCAGCTGACAGAAAGATGCGGTGACAGAAAGATCAAGGGACTCCAAAGAAAGGAACGGATCATGAAACGACAGGGCTGGTTGGTCGCTGGGACCGTGTGTTTGATGGTCAATGGGTTGATGCTGGTTGCGGCCGGCGCGCAGGAACGCGGCGGAGCGTTCAGCGGCTTGGGCATGAACCTGGGCAACCTGTCGCGGTTGTCCAACGCCCAGACGCGCTCGATCAGTCCGGAGAACTTCACCGGCGAAAAGGGCAAAGGCGGGATGGCGACCGAAGGTACGAACGCCGCCGCGGCTCGGGACCTGGGTCAAGGCTGGAAGGTCTCGCCGTCCGTCGACATCGCTCCCGGCCAGACGTTCACGTTGGCCGATATCCAAGGCTCCGGCGCGATCCAGCAGATTTGGATGACGCCGACCGGCGACTGGCGAAAGAGCATCTTGCGGTTCTACTGGGACGGCCAGGAGCAGCCGTCGGTCGAATGCCCCGTGGGCGACTTCTTCTGTATGGGCTGGGGCAAGTACGCCCAGGTTTCGTCGCTGGCCGTGTGCGTCAACCCCGGCAGCGCGTTCAACTGCTACTGGGAGATGCCCTTCCGCAAGCACTGCCGCATCACCATGACCAACGTGGCTCATCAGCCGATGCGGGTGTACTACCAGATCAACTACGTGCTGACCGACGTGCCCGCCGACGCGGCCTATTTCCACGCCCAATTCCGCCGCGTCAACCCGCTGCCGGCCAAGCAAGACTACACGATCCTCGAAGGCGTTCGGGGGAAAGGCCAGTACGTGGGCACGTACCTGGCTTGGGGCGTGAACTCCAATGGCTGGTGGGGCGAAGGGGAGATCAAGTTCTTTATGGACGGCGACCAGGAGTTCCCCACGATCTGCGGCACGGGCACCGAGGATTATTTCTGCGGCTCGTACAATTTCGAGAACAAGGAGACCAAGCAGTACCAGGAGTTCACCACGCCGTACGCGGGGCTGCACCAAGTGATCCGGCCCGACGGGGTCTACCAGTCGCAGCAGCGGTTCGGCATGTATCGCTGGCACATTGCCGATCCGATCCGCTTCGACCGCGACCTGCGTGTGACGATCCAGGCCCTGGGTTGGCGCAAAGACGGCCGCTACTTGCCGTTGCAGGACGACATCGCCTCGGTGGCCTTCTGGTACCAGACGCTCCCCACGGCCCCCTTCCCGCCGCTGCCGGACAAGGACGGCCTGGAGGTGAACTGAGGGGCGGGGGCCTAGTCGAACAGCGGCAGGCTGGTTCGTTTGGCGGGCTTTCGAGGGGCCGACGCGAGCGGGCAAGTGCTTGTCGGGGGCTGGGAGGGCGGCTCTGCCGGTTGCGTCCACTGCTCGATTCCGGGATAGGTGACGATCCCCTCGGTGTCGCACGCCACCCAGCCGCGGCGGATCAACGCGGCCAGCACGCGCTCGGCGTCGACGCCCTCGCGGTTCTGGAAGTTCGCCAATTCGTTCGGCAGTTCGGCAAGCTCCTTCGGACAGTTGTCCAGGTCGATCAGCAGAACGCGCGAACGTGGTGGGCCAGGAGAAGCCCGTCCGGTCATCGTCCACCTCCTGCGGGCGGTAACATCAATGCGCCAAGATCATGCAACGGTCAACGCGGGCTGGCGGACACTTTCAACTCCGAGCCCAGAATACCGACGTACTGAATGGCGAATAGTGAAGACTGAATCGTGAATGCTAAATCGAATGCGGCGGTTTACCCTCTAAACCCTGCCGCCTGTCCCCTGATCCCTGTCTACTGCCCCCTGCTTCTACCTCCCCCACGGCTCGCGCACGGCCCGCTCGCGCCGGCGGTTGACCGCCGGGTCGTTGAGAAACTCCTCCTTGACCGGGTCCCAAACCAGCTTGCGGCCCTCGCGAATGGCGATGTCGCACACGTGGCTGATCGTGTCTGATCGCACCGCGTCGTCCACGTTGCTGACAGGCGTGGCCCGCGACTTGACGCAATCCACGAAATTCCGCTCGTGGTTGCGGCTCTCGGGCAGATGGACATCATTAGGCCCCAACGCCACTTGCCGCAACGATTCCGGCTCGCACACGAAGCCGCCGTAGTACAGGGCGATCCACCCTTCGGTGCCGATCAGTTGCGCGTAATTGCCCAACTTGGTCAACCCCGAGTCCCGGTCCGGCATCAGCCCGTGCGAGCGGTAGGTCATCGGCACGCCGTTGCCCAGCCGAATCGTGCAGTTCCAGTCGATCACGGCATCGTTGCAGCCCTCCGTCGGGACGACCCCCGTGCCCTCGATTTCCCAAGGGCCGCCCAGGTGCGTGTCGTAGGCCCACAGCAGCAGATCCAGCGGGTGTGCGCCCCAGCCGGCAATGAAGCCGATTGCATAGTCGTAGACGTGGTACCAGCCGGGACCGCTGTCCGGACAGCCGGAGTACGGCCGCCACGGCGCGGGGCCGAGCCAGAGGTCGTAGTCCAGGTCCGGCGGCACCGGTTTGGGGTCCCGTGTGCCGCCGCGGATGCTGTTGGGCGCGGTCACGTGGATCTCGCGAATCTCGCCGATCCGTCCGCTACGGACCAGTTCGCAGCCTTGGCGGCACACGGCCATCGAACGGGCCTCGGTGCCGTACTGGAACACGCGGCCATAACGTTGGATCGCCTCGCGGCAAGCCAAGTCCTCTGCCAGGCAGACCCCCAGCGGTTTTTCGACGTGCACGTCCTTGCCGGCGCGTGCCGCGGCGATGGTCATCGGCACGTGCCAGTGGTCCGTCGAGGCAATGCCGACCGCGTCGATGTCGTCACGGGCGAGGACCTCGCGAAAATCCTGATAAGCGCGGCAATCGTTGTTCTTGTAATGGGCATCCACGACGCTCTTGGCCTGCTCGCGGCGGTTCTTCCACACGTCGCAGACGGCCACCAGTTGGGCATCGGGGCAGCCCAGCTGATCGCGGACGTTTACCATCCCGCGCGGCCCCACGCCCAAGTAGCCCAGCACCACACGGTCGCTGGCCGGCGGCCGCCCTTCGCCGCCCAGCGCGTTGGAGGTGATCGCGTACGGCGCCGCCGCGGAAGTTGCGGCCAGCGCAGCGCACCTCAAGAACTCCCGCCGGCTTCGCCGGCCGGCAGCGGTCCGCGTGGCAGGTTTCATTTCTCGGCCTTTTGGCTCAGGTGGATGAAATTTCCCTTCTTGTTGCCCACGATCACATCGGGAATCCCGTCGCCGTTCAGCTCGGCGGCGGCGACTTGCGTTCCCACGCCCGAGTCGTCGTCGATCAGGTGCGGGATGAACTGGGGCGTCTGCCCCGGCTTGCGCTGCAGCTCGAACCAGTACACCACGGCCGGCGCGTCCGGTTCCGCATCGCCCTTGGGACCGTGCGCCCAGAACCGCTTGCCGGTCAAGATGTCCAACAGGCCGTCGCCGTTCATGTCCACCAGATCGAAGGCGTGCAACTGGCTGATCCGCAAATCGCCGCTGTTGACGTCGGGTTTGGACGGCAGGATGACGTGCTGCTGCCAGGTGATCTCGCCAGAGGGCGATTTCGACTGCCGATACCAAACCAGCCCGTACAGGTGACAGTGCCAGGCCGTGATGACGTCCTTCAAACCGTCGCCGTCCACGTCGTAGGCGAACATCTGGGCGGCCGCTTCGGCGAACTTGAACGGGTGCAGCGTCCAGGTCTGGCCCTCGGCGGCAGTCGCCGGCTGTTCCCACCAGCCGTTGCCTTCCAGGATGTCCACGCGGCCATCGCCGTTGATGTCGCCGAATCCGATCCCGTGGGTGTACTTGTGGTAGCTGCCCTTGGGCGTGATCGCATGAAACTGCCACACCTCGTCCGGCTTGGCCGGATCATAGGTGGCGTAGCCCAGTCGACCGTCGGTATTGAAGACCAGGTCGGGCCGGCCGTCCAGGTTGACATCGCCCCACATCGGCGACTCGTTGTCGACGCAGCCGAAGGCCAAGTGCTGCTTCCAGGCCGCGTCCTTGTCGGCGGGGTTCTCATACCAGTAGCCTTCTTTGCCGGGCCAGGGCGCGTAGAAGATGTCGGCCCAGCCGTCGCCGTTGAAATCGCCGGTGAACGTCAGGAAGTTGTCCGAGTAGCCTTTCGGATCGAAGCTCTTCGGCGGCCGGACTTCGTGTTTCTTCTGGAAAGCCGGCCCCTCGTACCAGAATGGGCCCGCGACGACGTCCAGCTTGCCGTCGCGATTGAAGTCGGCGTAGTAGGCGCCTTCGGCGTAGAACTGGTCTTCGAGCTGGATCTTCTTGAAAGTGAACTGCGGGCCGTCCGCCCAGCAGCATGCACATGCAAAGGCAAAAGTCAGGGCGGCAGAAATCCACGAGAGTTTCGTCATCGGAGTTCCTCCTGGGGCGTGAAATTGGTGTAAGCTGAGGCGCCTATGCAAAGCCGTATTGTACATCTTGCCGTTCCGCCGCCAATCAGGCACAGGCGGCAGAAGACTGCGCGTTCGCGGAATTGCGGCGATCGGTGCCTTTTTGGAATCGGCGAAGAAATCCGCGGCCGGCGATCCCGCCGCCCGCCGCCACGCGCGGGCGTACTGACGCCGCGCGGCGTTGGGCATTCTCGCCGCATGCCAAGAATTCTGCGAAACGAACCGCCACGCGATCACCACTGGATTCCGTTTCGGCAACAGGGTACAAAAAACGAACTGCAGGGGACGATGGAGTTTGGCCTCGTCGGACACAGGATTGGTGCCCGCGTCGTGGGCTGAGGCTGCGGGCTGCACAGGGAGATTGGTGAAATGGTCGACAAAACGATTGGAGTCTACACGCACTGGGGGCACTTTGCGGCTGCCGCCTTGATGACGGTGAGCCTTCTGACCGGCTGTCCGCAGCCCAGCGGACCGACCGGTCCCGCCGGAAAGGAGTCGCAACCACAGCAGACCGAAGCCAAGCCCGCGGCATTCGACACCCACAACTTGCGCGAGACGCTGGCGGAGTTCAATCACGGGGCCGCGCTGATGGAACGGTACCAGTACTCGGACGCGGCGGCGGCCTTTGCCAAGGTGATCGAGCGGCAACCGGATTGGACGGCGGCGCAGTTCAACCTGGCGTTGGCGCAACTGAACATGATGGGCCAAAGCGACGCCAAGGACAATCTGGAAACCGCACGGGGCGGGTTCGAGGCCATCCTGGCCAAAGACCCCAACCACCTGCACGCCCGGTTCTCCCTGGGCATGTACTTCCAGCACGCCGGCGACATGGAGAAAACGCTGGAGTGTTTCGAGGCGGTTTACCGAGACGATCCGAACGACTCGTACGTGGCCTACAAGTATGCGGAAGCTCTACGGAACGTGAATCGGCAGGAAGAAGCACTTCCCGTTCTGGAAAAAGTCGTCGAACGCGACTCCGGCTTCATCTCCGCCGTCTACCTGTTGGCCACGGCGTACACGCGGGCCTCGATGCGGGACAAGGCGCTGCCGCTGTTCGAGCGATTCAAGAAGTTGAACGCCGCCGAGTTGACCGGCGGCAGTTATGTCGTCCAGGCCAGTTACGGCATGGCCGGCAAGTACTATCGCGTGCTGGGCGCGGACAGTTTGCCGCTGTCTCCGCCCGGCGACGCAGCGCAACGCATGGTTTTCTCGCCGGAGACCAAACCGTGGGACGTCAAGACACAGCCGTGGAAGTGGCGCGGTGGGACGATCGGACTGCCGGGCATGGCTGTGGCCGACGTCGACGGCGACGGCGACCTGGACCTGTGCCTGACCGGCAGCGACGACAAGGGCAGCGCGACCCTGTGGCGGAACGAGGGCGGGGGCAAGTTTTCCGCTGGGGAAACGTTGGCCGACAACGTCGTCTCGCCGTGTTTCGGCGACGTGGACAACGACGGCGACGTGGATTTGTGGCTGGGACGCGCCGGCACGGATCTGGTGCTGCTGAACGACGGCAAGGGAAAATTCTCGCCGGCGGAGTTTGCCGGCCCGGCAGGTCCGGATGAGCTGACGCAGATCGCGCGGCTGGTGGACCTGGACAGCGACGGAGACTTGGACTATTTGGCCTGCCGCGTCGCCAAGGGCGATGTTCCTCTAGGGGCCGAAGTCAGCCCCGTGGCGTGCAGCGTCTTCGGCAACAACGGCGACGGCACCTTTGCCGACTTGACATCCGAATTCGGCTTGGACTTTAAGAATGCCGCAATCGCGTCCGTCGTCTATGACGACTTGGACAATGACTACGACCTGGACTTGGTCGTATTTCCGGCTGTGGGGCAACCCATCGTGTGGGTCAACAACCGTCTGGGCGAGCATCGGGTTCTGGACGCCAAGGCGTCGGGCCTGGAGATCGAGGACGTGCGGAGCGCGGTGTCCGCCGATCCGGACAAGGACGGCGACCGGGACCTGCTGGTCTTCGCTCGCGGTGGCATTCGGTTATTCAAGAATCAAGGCGGCCTTCGTTTCCAGGAGGATCAGGACTTTACCGCGGCCTGCGGGCGGCTGGGCGGTACGGGCGGCCAGTTTGCGGACATGGACAACGACGGCGACTTGGACCTGATCCTGGCCGACGCGACCCGCCGCGACGGCAGCCGAGGTCCGGCGCTGCTGATCAACGGCTGGCCGAGAAAGGGCTTTTCGGACGCCGCCGAGACCGATGCGGGCAACCTGCTGGGGGCGATCCGCACGGACGGCGACGCCAGTTGCGTGGTGGCCGATTTCACGGGCGACGGGCGCTGCGATGTGCTGTTGGCCGCGGCCGGCCAGTCGCCGCTGCTGATCGAAAACGCCACGCCCGGCGGTCACTGGATCGAGCTGGACATGGCCGGAAAGCGCCCCCAGGATTCGAAGGCCCGTTCGAACAACTCGGCGATCGGGGCTCGTGTCGAGGTGAAAGCGGGGCCCGTGTTTCAGCAGTTTGTCGCCGGCGGTTCGTCGGGCCCGGTCGCCATGGCTCCGTTGCGGATCCACGCCGGGCTGGGTGACACTCCGACCGTGGACTGGTTGCGGATTGTCTGGCCGGACGCCGTGCTGCAGGGCGAAATGGAGATGGCGGCCGATTGCGTGACTGCTGTGGAGGAGATCCCGCGCAAAGCCTCCTCCTGCCCGTATCTGTTCGCCTTCAACGGCGAGCAGTTCGAGTTTGTCGCCGATTTCGGCGGCGTGGGCGGATTGGGCTACCTGGTGTCGCCCGGCCAATACGCGCCACCCGACCCGACGGAATACCTGCCGATCCCGCGGCTCGAACCGCTTGACGGCCAATACGTGCTGCAGGCGCTCACGCCGCTGGAAGAGGTGACCTACTTTGACGAGGCCAAACTGGTGGCGGTCGATCATCCCGCGGGGACGGAGGTGGTTCCCTACGAGATGATGGCGATCGGAGTCCCGCCACCGCCTTTCGAGGTGTTCTGTTTCGAGCGGCCTATCGAGCCGGTCCGTGCGCTGGACGAGCAAGGCCGCGATGTAACGGAACTGGTGCGGCAGATCGATCGCCGCTACGCCGGTGCGACCCGGCCTGATCCCCGGTTCCTGGGCTTGGCGGACGAGCACCGTGTCGAGTTGGATTTTGCAGACCGGTTGAAGAGCCTGCCGCCGGACGCACGGCTGATCCTGGTCCTCAACGGCTGGGTCGAGTACGGTTACTCGCAGACGAATTTCGCGGCCAGCCAGGCCGGGCTGCAGGCGCGCGCGCCGACGATCGACGTGCAGCGCGACGGTCAGTGGGTCGCCTTGGCGCGTGAGGTCGGCTATCCGGCCGGCGTCAATCACGTGATGACGGTGGACCTGACCGGCCAACTGCGGTCGAGCGACCGTTGTCTGCGCGTGACCAGCAACATGGAACTGTACTGGGACCGCATCTTCCTAGCTCAGCATCTGGCTCAGGCGTCCGTCAAGTTGACCGAAGTCGCCGCGAGCAGCGCCGACCTGCACTTTCGAGGCTACCCGCGTGAGTTCTCGCCCGACGGCCGGCATCCCAACCTGTGCGACTACAACAACCTGGATCGCTGCGCCGGTTGGAAGCTCATGTCCGGCGATTACACGCGTTTCGGCGAGGTGGCGGAGTTGCTCGAAGCCGCCGACGACTGTTACGTGATCATGGGCCACGGCGAAGAACTGACGCTGCGATTCGCAGCCGACGCCTTCGGTCCGGTGCCGGAGGGCTGCCGCCGGTCGTTCCTGCTGAAGACGGACAGCTACTGCAAAGACATGGATCTGTACACGGCTTTCCCGGACACGCTGGAGCCGCTGCCCTTCCACGGCATGAGCGGCTACCCGTACGGTCCGGATGAACGTTACCCGGATACGCCAAAAACCCGCGAGTACCGCGAACGGTTCAACACCCGGACGATCCGAACGCGGTGATTTGAGTGGGTATTGACGCCGGGCTCAGGCGTACAGTCGGGGTAGGCCGGAACAAGTCTTCGCAGTTCCGGCACAGGCGTGCGGGATGAATCGCACTTTGGAATGCCGGAACTGCGAAGACTTGTTCCGGCCTACGAGTGTTTGCCCATGAGTTCCTTTCCACGTTACTACGCGGCTGCATGTCAGCTGGACCTGCCGAACCCGAAACTGCGCGGCGAGATCGGCCAGCGGGTCAAACGGATGCTGGACATGGTCGAGTATGCGGTGAAGGGCTACGAGCCGCTGTTCGACGTGCGGCTGGTCGTGTTTCCGGAATTCGCTCATGCCGCACCGATCTACCAGACCGTCGAGCACTTGCTGGAGCGGTTGGCCGTGCCCATTCCCAACGAACACACCGATCGCTATGGGGCCAAGGCCCGCGATTTGGGCGTGTTCATCCAGACGGGCACGTTTCTGGAATCCGATCCGCGCTGGCCGGGGCATGTCTTCAATACGACGTGTTTGATCGGTCCTGACGGGATCTTGTCCAAGTACCGCAAGGTCCACACGTGGACGCCCTGGGAACTGCACACCAGCCCCCATGACTTGAGCGGCTACGACGAGCCGCTGTTTCCCGTGGCCGACACCGAAATCGGCCGGATCGGGGCGGCCATCTGCTACGACTGGCTGTTCCCGGAAGCGATTCGCCAATTGGCATTGGCCGGCGCCGACGTGCTGGTACGCGTGTCGGCCTACATGGACCCCTGGGGCACGGCCGCGCCGCTGGACTGGTGGACGCTGATGAATCGCGCGCGAGCGATCGAGAACATGGCCTACGTGGTGGCGTCCAATCAAGCCTGCAGCCTGCAGAACTATCCGCCCTTCAGTTGGCCCGGCGGCAGCATGATCGTCGATTACGATGGCCGTATTCTGGCGCAGGCCGATCCGGGTCCCGGCGAGAAGATCGTGGTGGGACCAGTCGATCTGGCCGCGCTGCACGCCGAACGCGACCGCCGCACCGGCCATCAGACGCTGGCCAACCTGCGGACCGAAGCCTACCCGGCGTATCGCGAGCCGCTGTACCCGCACGGCAGCGCGGACGGCGCGCCGCTGACGCTGGAAGCGAACATGAACACGGCGCGGTTGGCCATCGAGAGACTGAGTCAGCGGTGGAGTTGAGAAGATCCAGCCCCGAAAACCCGCCTTTGGCAGATTCGGTCTAACCGTGTTTTGTGCGTGACCAGCCGGGCGGAGATGCTGTCGGGACTGAACTGCTTTTGCAACGGGATGCTGACCGCCAAACGGATGCGGGATCACGTCATGCTCTGGCCCGAAGTCATGCGGCGGGCCGGCTATCACACCTGGCACGTGGGCAAGTGGCACACCAGCGACCGGCCTTCGACGCGAGGCTACGAGGAGGTGGACGGGCTGTTCGGCAGCGGCAAGGCGCCCGCCCAGCCGCAACCGGATCGCCACGGCCGGCCGGTGACGGGCTATGTCGGTTGGCAGTTCCAAACCGACGACGGCCGGCGGATGCCGGAAAAGGGCATTGGGTTGACGCCTAACATCAGCGCCGAGTTCGCCGGCGCGGCCATTCGCGTTCTCCGCCGCCGCGTGGATCGCCCCTTTTTCCTGCACGTAAACTTCACCGCGCCGCACGATCCGCTATTCTTCCCGCCCGGTTTTGAGCGCCGTTACGCGCCGGAGTCGCTGCCGTTATCACAATCAGACTGCTGACAGAAAAAGGAAGTGACAGGAAAATCATCGGCGGGGCTCCTTCCCTTTCTGCCCGTCATCTTTCTGTCACCCCATCTTTCTGTCGGCCTCTTCTATTTCTGTGCTTTCGTCTTCCTGGCGCCAACAATCTGCAAACTGGCGATCAAGCACGAGGTTCGTCGTTTTGGCGGTCATCCGGCTGCTCCGGTGCGGCGGCGTTTGGCGGCGCGCCTCCGGGCTTCAGATCTCCGGCGTCTGTTGCTGCAACCGCCCGTTCTTCCGTCGCTTTGTTTTCCTTCTCGGCTCGCCAGCCGCGGAACAGGCCCCAGCGGCGTTGTTTCGGGGCGGGCTTGATCTGGCCCACCTCGAAGGGCGAGCTGAAGAACAGTTGGAATCCCAGATCGACTTCGGCCCAGACGCAAATGCGGCTGCCTTCCCATTGCGGGTCCAGCGCGACTTGATGACCCGTCTCCGGGTTCCACTGGGCCGCGTCGAGGGTTGCGGAGTACCAGGCGTCGACATCCTCGGGCGTCGCTTGGGGACGCGGGGGGCTCTTGCAGATTGCCAGCCGGCAGCGCTGAGAAAACTGCGGCGGAGGCCAGATCCAGACGATCTTCAGATTTCCCTGTTCGTCGCGCGTCACGGCTTGTTCGGGATCGGCTTGGAGGCCGATGCGCGAGGCGGGCAGGATCTCGCTTTCCAACCATTGGTAGACCAACGGCTGATGATGGCGGAACTGGCGGCAGATTTCGCCGACGGTGGCGGCGTCGAACAATTCCACGAAGGTGGCACGTTGGTTGTTCAGCAACGCGTTGACGATGGCCTGCCGCTTGGCCAGCGTCGCCTGTTGGGCCCTGGCCCGCAGCTGGCCGATCTCTTTGGCCAACTGCGGCGGCAGATCGCGGCCTTGTAGGGCTGGGTCTTCCAACAGTCGTTCTGCTTCGGCCTGGTCGCCGGCCTCGATTGTCCGCACGATCCGCTTGAGGATCTCTCGGCGGCTGGCGGTGCGGAGGTACAGATCCCGCCAGGGGGCGGCTTCCGGGCAATCGTCGAGCAATTCGGGGTTCCACAGTTCGACCACGCGCCGCTCCAGTTCGGTTTCGCCGGCCATCGGCGGGATGGCCCGCAACTGCTGCAGCAGCGGCAACCGCCCCTCCGCCTTGGCGACGCGTTGCTGCAATTCGTCCGAGGCCAAGACGCGGCCGCGGACGCGGCCCAGCAGTTCCCATGCCTTCAAGACCGCTTCTTCGGATGTGCCCGCCTCGACCGCTTTCACCAACTGGCGATAGACCTGCGTCCGTTTGCGAGCCTGCTCCGCGCGCCGGATCAAGCCCTCGTGATAGGTCTTGGGCAAGATCTTCAGAGCACCTGCGATCGTCGTCTCCGCTTCGAGCGTGCCGGCCTTCTCCAGTTCGTGGACTTTCCGGACATAGTTCAACCGTTCCTGAACCGCCGTGACCTGTTGCACCACGGGCGTGCGGGGATCCATGCCCTGGAACATGTCCAGCGGGACGGAGGCGGCGATTTTCTTGTCGTAGGCCAGGGTCGGAGTGGAAGGGGCGTGCAGCAGCAGTTCCTGTAACTTGGCGACGCCCCGCCGCCGCTCCTGGGCCTGCTGGACCAGCGGCCGGTAAGGTTCGGCCAAGGCATGCCCGCCGAGTTTTTCCAGGTACTCCCAGGCCTCGACCAGGGCGGCGTCGTCGATCGGCGGTCGCGCCAGGATTTCGCGGATGCGGTCCACGGTCAGCAGTTTCTGTGCCTCGCGTTCATAGACCTTGGCGCTCGCCCGGCCCTTGAGCAGGTGCTGGTAGGACAGCCAGGTGTGTTTGAGCTTGTCCCAGGCCTGGAGTTGCCGCGCGGAGGCCAGGACGCGCAGCACGGGCCGGACCTCGGCCGCGTGGCTGGCAGCCTCCAGCACATGCGCGGCCGACGGGTAGTTGTGCAGCAACCCCGTGGCGTACAGTTGCTCGACGCGCTCCTCGTTGCCTTCCGCCAACGCCTGCTCGACGGCCTGACGGCAGGCCACGCGCTGCTGGGCTTCCTGGACGTACGGCTGCACGTCGGGAGCGATCCGCTCGCCGGGGCCCATCCGCTGGACCAACTGGACGACCTTGTCCCATTCCTGTTGCGAGACCAGATTCTCGATCGATTCGCACCACAGCAGCACTTCGTCGATGGGCGGGACATCGTGCAAATCGTAGCGGGCCAGCTCGAACAGATAATGCGCCAGATCGCGGACTTGTTCGTCCGGCGATTGCAGCAGCTCCCGGTACAGCGGCGAAGAGGCCGGCGACTCGAAGTCCTCCACGCGGAACAGTATCCGATCGTATTCCGGCTGATCCACGTACGTGATCCACAGATACGGCGCGGCGGCCAGCGCTCGGAGGGCCACGTAGATACACAGCGCCGAGAAGTTGTCCAGGCCGGGGAACAGCAGCGTGTCCGCGTTGCGGCCCGGATGCTGGTACGGCGGCAGGCCGGTCTCCAAGTTGCGACGGCCGATCAGCGACGGCACGCACATGCAATCGTAATCGACGAGCTTGAAATGCCCTTCCGGCGAAACCATGACGTTGCCGTGCTGCAAATCACCATGGACCACGTCGTGCTGGGTCAACTCGCGGACCAGGTGCAGCCAGACGTCCGCCGCGATCTGCAACGCCTCGACATAGCCTTCGCGGCAGCGGTCGCGCGTCCACTCGAACAGCGTGATCCCCGGCACCCAATCCATGATCAGCAAGGGATACAGCTTGCCGTCTCCCGCCGAGCGGATGCCACGTTCGTCGTAGTCGAAGTGGACGATGCTGGAGACCTCGCGGTTTTCCAGGTATTGGCTGATCGTGCGGTAGTGTTCCAGCCGCTCGTCCTGGCGGCGGTTAAAAACGCGGATCGCGAACTCGTGGCCGTCGGGCCGATAGCCGCGGTAAACCGTGGCGAAGTTCCCGCTGCGAGCCTTGGGCTGGCCCAATTGATTCATCTCGACGCTGCAGTGCCGCAATTCCGGATCGCGGAATGCGATTTGCGGATTTTGCAGGACACGGGCAAAGTCGGAGATCAACGGCCAGGAAGACATCAGTCGCCAACGACGCGTGGAGGGGCAAGTCCAGGGATGTTCCAACAAACTACTATTATTCCCTGGACTGGGCACGGATGAAAGACGACTTCTCAAGCAGCCCACCGCGAGAAAATCAGCGACGTGTTCTGGCCTCCGAAGCCGAAATTGTTGCTCATGGCGTGCCGGCAACGAACTTGGCGGGCCGTGTTGGGAACGTAATCCAAGTCGCAGTCCGGGTCCGGCGTTTCATAATTGATGGTGGGCGGAACGGCGTTGTCGCGCAGCGCCATGATGCAGATCAGTGCTTCCAGCGCCCCGCAGGCGGTCGTCAGGTGGCCCGTCATGCTCTTAGTGCTGGATATCGGCACGTGGTAGGCACAGTTGCCCAAGGCTCGCTTGGTCGCCAACGTTTCGACGCGGTCGTTGATCGCCGTCCCCGATCCATGGGCGTTGATATAGTCGATGTCTTCGGGAGCCAAACCGGCATCGGCGAGTGCCAAAGTCATACATCGCGCGGCAGCCCGGCCTTCCGGCTCCAAGTCTGTGATTCGAAAAGCGTCGTGCGCTGTCCCCCAACCGGCTATTTCTGCCCAAATCTCCACTCCACGTTTTCGTGCATGATCGAGTTCTTCCAGAACCAAGACGGCACCGCCCTCACCGACCACGAAACCGTCTCGGTCGTTGTCGAATGGCCGAGAAGCCTTTTCCGGCTCGTCGTTCTGCGTGCTCAAGGTCGACAAACGCTGAAAGCCTGTGATTCCAAAAGGATGGATCATGCTGTGGGAGCCGCCGCAAAGCATGACGTCGGCGTCTCCGCGCCGAATGACCTCTGCGCCCTCGCCAATCGCTTTGCTGCTGGAGACGCAAGCCGCCGTAAAGTTGGCATTGGGCCCCTGGGCGTCGAGCATCGCCGCGATGCAACCGGCGGCCGCGCCCGGTTCCAAGATCAAGTTGTCGTCGCCCCGGGCGACGAGGCGCGCTTGGCCGACAAATCGCTCCAAATCCAGCGATCCTTCGTGCGAGGCGGCAGCCGTCAACCGGCAGAACTGGCCAAAGTCGGGAAAGATCTCGCCGCAGCCGAGAAACACCCCGATCCGCAGAGGATCGATCGCGGCATCCGGCAGGCCCGCCGCACGGCTTGCCTGCAAAGCCGCGGCGACCGCGAATTGCGTTTGGCGTGCGTGCCTGATCCAGGGGGCAGGATCGTCGACCACCTGATCCATGCTCCAATTGCGTACCTCGGCCGCGATCCGGACAGGAAAACGGCTCGCGTCAAACAGCGTGATCGGTCCGACTCCCGACTGCCCGCGCAAGAGACGATCCCAGCTCTCGCGGACTTCCACGCCCAGCGGAGTGACACCGCCGATTCCCGTCACTACAACTCGGCGTCTCATGGATCTACCGCCCCGTTTTACCCATGCACGGACAATTGCGCCGTCTTCCCAGACTGCCAATTATTCCTTTTTATTCGTCTGACTTTTTTGGCTCCTTTAGCTCCTTCGCAGAATTCACCTCTGCAAGTCAATCGGAAAACCCGCTTTTTCGGAATTCCCCCAGAATCTGTAATCGTTTGACTGGACGGTCAAACTGGGATGTCTGGAAATAGAGAACCGCTCTCTGGAAATAGAGAACCGGCCAGGGTGCTCGCGCAGCCGGGCTTGATGGCAGCAAGAGGAGGTTTTTGAGCGAGGGCCTCGACCGTAGTGTGGCGCGCCGCAACCCGAAAGCGTTAGCGAGGACTAGCCGGGTTTCTTGTTACCCGGAATCCGGCTCGCCAATTTTGCGAAGATATTCGCCCAGGCGGCTTTGGAGATCGATCAGGTTCTGCCACTGACAAGTGTCCACGGAAACTCGCTCGCCTTTATCCTCGCGCACCGATTCGATCAGTTGCCGGATGGTAATCGCCAGATACTCAATGACTTCCGACAGTTGGGCCGCTTGGCCGGGACTGAGCCGTTCCGGCAGGTCCGGCGGCTGCAACTCAAAAAACATCGCCTGGATGCCTTCGTGGTCCTTCCAGGGCACGCCGGATTCCGACGAGGGGATTTCTTCGGGAAGCGGAGAAGTTTTTCGACGTAACTTGGAGCCGCGTCTGCCCTCGCAGAGGTCTTTGAGACGTTGCGAGATCTGTTCTCGCGTGCCGAAAACCATCACGGTCCGGCCGACTTGGATCACATCGCCAAAGCGGAGATTACGCAACTGGACGTCCTCGCCGTTGACCCTGGTGCCGTTGGTGCTCTCCAGGTCGGTCAGAACGAACTTGTCGTGATCCGTCTGAATCTTGGCGTGGTATCGGCTGACGCGTTCGTCGTTCAGTTGGATAGTATTGCCTTCCTCCCGGCCGATGGTGACAGGGGGTTCCAAGTTAAGGAACGTGCGTCCGCGGTCGGCGCCATCCAGAACGCGTAGGGTAAGCCGCGGCATGGCAGTCGGACGATCCAAAAAAACCAGGAATTGTTTCGGGGGGCCGCGCGAGGCTCTCGCCACACTCCGCCCAGACGCTGCTTATATCACTGCGCAGATTGCAGGGTCAAGATGCGGGCGCGCTTTTCTCGACGCGAGCAAGGCCAAGTTTCCTCAGGAGGCTTGGCCGCCTGACCCCAGTATAGCAAGAACACCGCCACGGCGTAATGAACTTTGGCAATCAAAAGCATCGTAACGCCAAGCGGGGCCCGTCGCAAGACAATCCGGGGTTTTCGGACGGCAACGGACCGGCAAACCGTCTTCTGCCGTCGCCCTTCCCCGCGAAACGCCGCAAGAACCCGTTGTCGCGTCTATCTCACACCTCGTCCGGAATGACATACGGCGCGCGATATTCGCGGCGCAAGAAGCGGTCGGCTTCGGGGTCGTTCACGAAGCGTTCCGTCTGCGGGTCGAAATGGACGCTGCGGCCGAGCTTGCAGGAGATCTTGGCCAAGTGGCAGACCGTGTTCGAAAGGTGGCCCTGCTCGACGTCCGCGTTAAGGTCCTCGTGCTTCCGGCTGCGCATGGCGTCGATCCAGTTCTTGAAGTGCGGGGCGCTCTCGGCGCGCCAGTCGGTCAGTTGTCCGGCGGCGAGTTTGTCGCGGCTCTGACCGGCGGTCTTGAACGGGCCCGGCTCGTTCTTCGGCCCGAGAAACGAATAGTAGCTCGAGTAGTCCGGAAAGATCATGTAGCCTTTCGTGCCGAAGAAAATCTCGCCCACACACTGGTTCTCGGCTACGAACGGGTACTTGTCGCGCATCTCGGCCTCCGAGTTCGTGTACCAATGCCGGAACTCGAACGTGACCAGCACCTTGCGGCCGGCCCATTGGCAGAGGAACGCCTGGGTGTTGGGCGTGTCGGCGTCGTCGGCGTCGCCGGGCGGAAAGCGGTCGCCCAGCGACATCACCGTGACGGGATGGTCGTCCAGACCCAGACCCCAGCGGATCTTGTCGATGTCGTGGACGGTCTGGTTGGCGACGTCGCCACTGGCGAAATTCGATATCCAGTACCAGCGGCGATGGTGAAAGTTGCTGTATTCCACCATTTTCGCCGGACCGACCCAGGCGTCCCAGTCCAGCCCCGCTGGCACCGGCTGCGGATTGTGCTTGCCAAGATTGCCCCGCATCTTGTAGGTCATGCCGCGAGCCATGTACAGATCGCCGATCAACCCGTCCTTCAACTGCTGCATCCCCTCCCGGACGTTAGGGCTGGACCGATTCTGGGTGCCGACCTGGACCATGCGCCCGTACTTGCGAGCCGCTTTGACCATCTGCCGTCCTTCCCAGATGCACCAGGTCGGCGGCTTCTCGACGAACACATCTTTGCCCGCCTGGCAGGCCCAGATCGTTTGCAGCGCGTGCCAGTGGTCTTGGGTGCTGAAACTGATCGCGTCGATCGTCTTGTCGTCGAACAGCTTCCGCTGGTCCGTGTACCTCTTGAGCGTCAAGCCCTCGAGATCGGGATAGGTCTTCGCCGCCCCGTCCAGCTTGTTCTGATCGCAATCGCAGATCGCGGCGATCTCGACGTTTTCCGATTCCCGAAGGACCGTCAGGCTGCCGATGTGCGATCGCATGCGGCCGCCGAGGCCGACCAGGCCCACGCGGATCCGCTCGTTCGCGCCGCGGATGTTCATGGCCACGGCCGGCATGGCGAACGTCGCGATTCCGGCCGCTGTTGTCGAGGATTTTAGAAAACTGCGTCGTGTCGTCATCGTGAGAACTCCTGGGTTGAGATGGTTCTACTCTTCCTGAGCGCCGAGCATGGATGAGAGCCGTTCCACAAGCAGGTCCGCAATCACGCGATGGCCGCGCGCGTCCGGGTGCAAGCCGTCGGGAAAGTAGTCCAGTCGGGCCCGGCCCCCGTCGAACGCTCGATACACATCGACCAGCGCGACCTGCTTCTCGGCGGCCACGTCGCGCATGGTCTGCGCATACTCCTTGACAAGGAAGTTGATGCCGTGCTTCCGGTATGGTTCCAGGTGCATGCCTCCGTAGCGTTCGGTCATGGGCGGACAGGTCATCAGCACGACCGTGATCCCGGACGCCTGAAGGCGGTCTACGATCGTACACAGCGCCGCCTTGAACTGGTCCCGTTCCACGCGCGGCGTGTCGGCGAACCCGTTCGTTTCCGGCCGATAGAACCCCGCCTCGTTCCCGCCGAACATGATGGTCACGATATCCGGCTTGCGATCCAGCACATCCGTCTTCAGCCGCTTGACCGCCAGCGTGACAATATCGCCATTGACTCCTGCATTGACCACTTCGACCGTCTTTCCGAGTTTCCCGGTCAGTTCCCGCCGCGTGGTCTCTCGAAATGTCTCCTCCTCTTTCACCCCGGCCAGGCGTACGCCGTTGGTGATCGAATCGCCCAGGGCCACGATACGCACCGATCCCTTCATGCGAACGCTCCTGTTGCCAGATACCGCGGGATCGCGTGGCACCGGCTGGTTTTCAGCGGCGTGTGTCCGTGCTTGGCCGATGGTTGTCGCCAAGGCTAGAAACACAGCCAGCGCAAAGAAAAATCTCATGTCGCCGTTTCTAAACTCGTCTGGCTGCACCGGGGACCGAGCCTCCAATCTTTCACCTAATCTTTCACCAACGCTTTAACTCAATCTTTAACTTAATCTCTTTCCTACCGCCCAGGAACCGGGGGAGATTAGGTGAAAGACTAGGGACGACTGGACCCCAGGCCACACGTTTACATGATCTCCTTCAGCCGTCCCGCCATCGGGATGCCGTCCGCCTTGCTCGGCGTCACCGTCAGGGCCTGGCCCAGCGGATTGGGCAGCGGGCCGTCGGGGTCGATGCCCAGCAGTTCGTAGATGCTGCCGAGCAGGTCGCACGGGTAGACGGGGCGATCCTGGACCTCTTCGCCCTTCGCATCCGACGCTCCGACCACCGTTCCGCCCTTGAAGCCGCCGCCGGCCACCACGGCGGAGAAGACGTTGCCGTAATGGTTGCGTCCGCCGTTCCAGGGCGGTTGCCAGTCGATCTTGGGCGTGCGGCCGAATTCGCCGCACCACCAGACAGCCGTCGTGTCCAGCAGGCCACGGTCCGCCAAGTCCTGCAGCAACGTCGCAAAGCCCTGGTCCAACTCCGGCAGCTTCTGCTGCATGATCCGGAAGTTCTCCGTGTGCGTGTCCCAGCCCCCGTCGTTGATGGTGATGTAGGGCACGCCCCGTTCGACCAGGCGCCGCGCCACGAGACAGCATTGCCCGAACCGCAGCAGCGCGGTCTCGCTCCACGGCGGGTGTCCGTAGCGGCTGCGCAGCTCGGGTTGCTCCTCGGACAGGTCAAACACTTTGGCGCCGTCGCCCAGGATCATGTCGTAAGCCTGTTCCTCCGACTGGTAGAACGCCGTCAGCGCCGGGTGGCCTTTGGCGGTGGCGCCCAGCGTATCGAGCTGGCGGAGCAAGTCGCGCCGGTTCTGCTGCTGTTGCTCGCTGACGCCTTGAGAGCTGACGCCTTCGACCATGAACCGTTGCTGCGCCGGATCGCCCCCCGTGGCGAACGGCTGGTACCGTGGCCCCAGGAAGCCGGCCTCGGAGAACCGCCCCTGGGTCTGGGTGAGCACGACGTAGGGCGGGAGCAGGCCTTTGTAGCCGGCGTCGTAGCCCTTGAACAACGAGACCACGGCGCCGGCACACGGATAGACCAGCCGGTCGCCGGGGCGGCGGCCGGTCTGCGTCAGATAGGACGCCGTCTCGTGACCGTTATTGCCGTGGGTCATGCTGCGGATGATCGAGTACTTGTCGGCCTGCTGGGCCATCATGGGGAGCAACTGGCCGATGCGGATGCCGTCCACGTTGGTCGGGATCGGCTTGTTCAACGGACCGCAGTAGTCGTTGCCCGCCTCCGGTTTCGGGTCGAAGGTGTCCAAGTGCGGAGGCCCTCCGGCCGCCCAGATTTGAATGACCGACTTGGCCTTGCCTTTCGCCGGGGCGCCGGCCGCCGTGCCCGCCGCCGGGACGCCGGCCAGCAGCGCCCCGGCCGCGCCGGCCAAGCCGCGACCCAGCGCCTCGCGCCGGGAGATGCCTTGGGAATCGTGGGTATGGATCATGGTTGGCCCTCAATGCCGGTACGAAAACTCCGGGCAGTTGATTAGCGCCCACGCCAGGTCGCGCGGTAACGTTCCGCGTCCGCTGCCCTTGGCATAGGCTTCCAGGATCTTCAACTCATCGTCCGTCGGCAAGCGAGACAGGATCGTCAGGTACAGCTCCTGGACGATCTCTTCCGGCTTCCTGTCGCCGGACCGCAGCAGAGGCCGCAGCTTGGGGCTCGTCTCGAACTTCCGCCCGATATGGCTGGAGTTCAACAGGTGCAGCCGCTGCGCCGCCGTGGGCCGATTGTTGCGGTCCGACTCCAGGCCGCTGTCGCGCGACGACCGGCCGAATTTTTCCAGGAAGGGGCTGGTGATGCTGGCATCGGCCAAGGTCACCGCGCGCTGCTCCTCGGGCATAAACGTGTACGGCTCGGGTATGATGCTGGAATACTGTTCCGTCGTGCCGGTGATCTCGCACAGCGCGTCGATCAGCACCTCGGCCTCCAGACGGCGCAGCGGATAGCACGCAAAATTCACCTCGCCCTTGGCATCCTCCGTGGGCGAAATGTGGGAACGCTGATAGGTCGCCGAGTTGAGGATCAGCCGGCACAGGTGCTGCCCGTCGTATCCGGACGTCACCAGTTCCTGCTCCAAGTAGGCAAGCAGCTCCGGGTTGCTGGGCGGGTTGTCCGGCCGCACATCGTCCGGCGGGTCGACAATGCCGCGGCCCAACAGCCAGAACCAGACGCGATTGGCCATGTTCCGGGCAAACCACGGGTTCTTGGGAGCCAGCAGCCAATCGGCAAATGCCTCGCGCGGATCCTGGTCCGGCGACAACTTCGCGCGCGTTCCATCGGGAAACGTCGCCGCCTGCAGCGTCTTGGCGGCGGCCTCCGTCGCGGCCTTCTCCAGATCGAACTGGATGATCTCCTCTTTCCATTCGATGGTCGGCTTGTAGGCGATCTGCGAGAAGAAGGCCGCCATCCCCAACCACCGCTCCTTGGGCCAGTTGGTGGGCCGCACGCCCATGAACGTCAGCGCCACGGCCTGCGCCAGGGCCTGCGGCTCGCGGCTCTGCACCGCGCGATAAAAGTTCACTTGCGGCTGGCGGAAGTTGCTGCCGCTGGCGGTCAGCATCTCCCGGACGAACCGGTCGTAAGGGACGTTCTCCTTGACGCACGTCCGAATCCAGCGCTGGTACGCCTGTACGGCATTGGGCCACAAGTTGATGGGAAATTCGGACTTGACCCGCAGCAGGTCGCACCATCGCATCGTCCAGTAGTCGACGTACTGGTCGCGCTGCAGCAGTTGATCGACCAGCTTGCGCCGTTTCTCTGGGTCGTTGTCGCTGAGAAACCGCCGCGCCTCGCCGGCCGTGGGCAGCGTGCCGGTTACATCCAGAAAGGCTCGGCGGAGGAACACGGCATCCGAGCAGGTCTGGGCCGGCGTCATGCCCAGTTGCTTCAGCCTGCCTGCCACCAATTCGTCGATCCGGCCTTGCGGTTTCAGATCGGCAACGCATTCAAACGGCGCCACCGGCGGCGCGGTTTTGGCCGTCCCGGCCAGCGCCGCGTTGACGAGCACGACGACAGCGAAGGCTCTGTTCATGATCTTGGCCCCACGTGGCCCCCGAAATTCCCCCTCCGAATTCGACCCGCGGGCAGGCGATCTTCCTTCCCTTGCGATAACGGCCCCTGACGGCCGCGGCGCACGCATGGCCGATCGGTTTCATTCTATCGCCGCGCCGGTTTGGGGACCTTCACTTTCGCATCCTAAAGAGCGAATGCAAGGTGGAGGACCGACAGTTCGAAGATGCCGCTCGCTACCTGCCCTGCCTGGCGATGTACATGGCGATCGCGTGGCGAGTGATGCATGTCCTGATGTTTGAACTAGAAATGCCGATTATCGCCTCGACAGCTTCAGGTCGATGGTATTTGCTCCCGCTTTGACTTCCTCGGTCAGCTGCGAGCTGGTGTTGTACTTGGCGGGAATCGCCAGCGGCGAACCTTCCGGGTCATCCGTCTCCACCGGTTCCACGCGGACGGTGTGCCGGCCCACCGCAGCCCCATCGACTCCGCTGGAGCATCGCAACTGGTACTTCCCATCGGCATTCGTGAATCCGATCGAACTGGGCTGATTCTTGTCCTGCGGCTCGAACAGCACCTGCAGATTGGCCGCCGGGACACCATCCACGGTGACCGTTCCGGAGACCTCCGCCAACTTGAATGACTCTCCGCAGCCGCCGGAAAAGAAGAAGGAAAGGGTGAAAACGACCGCCCAATAAAGAAACCGTGTAGCGCTCATCGATCGTGAACTCCGTGAGGTACTTCTTCGTCCAGCGGACATCGGTCCGATCCGGCGGAAGGCATTCCGTCCAACTGGTATTGCCCCAACGTTCAGCCATTATTGCGGCAGCGTCACCGCCTCGCCGTCATCGCGGAGGCTCACGGCCGCCATCACCGTCGAATTGGTGTTCTGCGAGAAAAATCGCACCGACGAGTCCGCCATCAGAAACATGACCCCGCCAGGGTGATAGCTCGCAAACCCCTTGCCCTGGCTTTCCGGGTGATCGGCCCAAACGCAGTCGAAATTGAGCAAGAAGCCGCCTCGCGCCAAGGTCCGCGCGGTCCCTTCGTTGCCGTACGTACTTTTCTGACCAGCCCCCGCCCAGACGGCGGCCAGATGGGCCTTGTCGCGTTCGCCCGCGGCGAGCGTCGTGCTGGTGCCGTCCAAGATATCTCGGATGCTGCGCCAGCTGTTGCCGTAGAACAACCCCTTGGAATCGACCGCGTTGTAGGGAGCCGTGGGTGTGGTTAGGCCCCCGGCGGAAGCAACGTAGTTGGAGGTCGCGATGCTAAAAGGGGCCGGGTTTAATGAACCAAATCGGCACAGATTGTTGAGGTCCTTGGTCGTGTCAGAAGGACACCGATACGCCGGAATGGGCGTCTGCAGCAACTGGATCTGCTCCGCCGTCGCCGCGCCGTTGTAGTACTGGACTAGTTGCGTCTTGCCGACATCCAGTTGCTGGTATAGGGCCTCCATTTCCATGAACGGCATGATGAACACCGCCCAGCCCCAGTCCGGGTCGCCGGTGGGATTGCGGTTGATGTAGCCGGCAGGAAAGACCTTGTTCGTATCGTGATAGTTGTGCAGCGCGACCCCGATTTGTTTCAAATTGTTGGAACAAAAGAACGATCGGAAAAATTAATCGCACCTGACATTTTTCTAATCTATTGGGCAGGCCGACGCAAGCCCCAGCAGCGGCCGAATTCTCCTAGCAGCCTCACGAAAAAGCTGGAATGGCCAATACTGTTCGGCACGACTCTTGCCAAAATGGGCATCCTCGCCGCTTGTCGGCGAGTGGTTCAGGTTACGTGTCCACGAACGAACAATCGGCGAGCCATCTCCAGTGCCTCGCCGGCCGAGTGGATGCGTTGTTCCAGTTGTGCGTCGCGCACGCCGTCCAGGATGCCTTTGTACGCCGGACCGGTAGGAATGCCCAGGCGGCGGAGGTCGTCGCCCGTGATCAGCGGCGACGGATTCAACTGGTCGGGTGGCAGTGCAAAACGCTCTGCCGCATGGTCGATGTCGGCCGTGTGGCCGTCCAGGACGGCGGCCACGGCGCGACCGTAGTCCAGCAAGTCGGCCGCAGGATTCTGGATCAGGATGCGCTGGAGCCGAGGCCACGGCAGGCTGCGGGCGGCCCGCACCGCTGATTCGTGTTCCAGCAGGAATTCGATTGCTTTGCGGTCGGCAACGGCCATTTTCAGTCGCTGGCACAAGGGCTCGACGCTGCCGATGCCTTGAGGCGAGCGGCGGACCGCCGCCCGAATGAGCGCTGCGAAAGCGACGGCGAAACGGGTTGTTTCTACGACGCGCAGGATCGCCAGCGTGTTTTTCCAATCCGCCGAAACCCCGCCCGCGGAAACCGCCGCCACGTCTTGCAGTTCCGGAAGCATCGCCGGCAGCAGTTTGGACTCGGCCAGCAGTTCGACGGCGTGGACGCGATGCTTGTGTACCAGCATCCGCTGTAACTCCGCGGCGATCCGCTCCGCACTGACTGCGACGATCTCCGCCGCGTGACGCTGGACGGCCGCCAACGTGGCGGGGTCGATCATGAATTGAAAGGTGGCCGTGAACCGGACCGCGCGCAGCATCCGGAGTTTGTCTTCGCGGAAGCGGGCGGTCGGATAGCCGATGGCCCGCACCAGGCCGCGCCGCAGGTCGTCCTGCCCACCCACGTAATCGACTACCTGGCCGCTGAGCGGATCGAAGAACATGCCGTTGATGGTAAAGTCGCGCCGCTGGGCGTCCTGCTGGGCGCTGCAGAACTTCACCTGGTCGGGATGCCGGCCGTCGCTGTAGCCGTGATCGCTGCGGAACGTGGCCACCTCAATCTGCCCGGCACCGGCCGGCCCCAGGACGGTGATCACGCCGAAGGCTTGACCGATCGCCAGCGTTCGCCGGCGGCCAAAGACCGCGCGGATCTGCTCCGGCGTGGCGTCCGTCGCGACGTCGTAGTCCGCCGGCTCCAGTCCCAGCAGGTGATCGCGGACGCAGCCGCCGGCCCACAGCGCGGCAAAGCCCGCCTCGCGCAGACGGCTCACCACCTCGACGGCAAATTGCCGGGCGCGTTGCGGATCGACGGGCGTCATGAAGAGGCCTCGCAGAGAACGTTCGTGACAGGCGGCGAAGGCTTTCTTGGTGGATGGTCCCCGCGCCTCGCTCCGAGTGTACCACACTCTGGAAGAACAAGAAACCCGATATCCGCCGAGGTCTCGCGTTTGATCCGGCCCTTCATCTTTCACCCAATCTTTCACCTAAATCTCTCACTTCATCTCCGCCGGTGCTGCCTCAGGTTTGTCGAGGATAATGGGGAGAGATTAGGTGAAAGATTGGGTGGGATCGGAAGAACGGGCCGGCGGCGAGCCGTCGTCGTCCTGCGGTTCCGCCGTGCGCCCGTGCTGGCGGACGGCGTGGATAACGGACGGGCCGTGGAAGGGCCGCAAGATGATCGGATGTTCGCTGGTGATCGGCCCAGAGGGCGAAGAGATCCTCCAGGGTCCCTACGGCGTCGAGGCCGAAGCCGTGCTGGAAATGCAGGTCGCGCCCGTCCCACGCCCTGCGCGCGGCTGCGGGTGGGAGGATATTGGGAAGACACCGACGGCGCCGTGAGGGCCGGGTTCCCTCGCTGGCGCTTCGGGTTACGGTGGGAATCGCCCGATCTGTCATTTTCGACCGCGTGTGATGTACAATACACTGGCAGGGCTTGGAAAACACGGGCTACCGTTTGGCCGGAAAAGCGTTTTCCGCTGAGTCAGAGCCGATCTTGAGGGACTGTGATGGGCCGGAGTAGAGCAAACCGGTGGCAACGGACTGCGGCGGCCGTCTTGGTGATGGCTGGCGTCACCTTCGCGGTAGCCGGTTGCGGTCCCTCGGCGGACAAGCCGACTGGGGGCCAGAGGAAGTCGTCCCGGACCGCCGCTCCGGCGACGGCGGAACGTGCCGCGGAACGTCAATCCGCACGGCTTGCAGTCGACGCCCGCCAGGCGCCGGACGATGACGGTTCCGGCGCGATGGGGGAAAATGCCAAGTCGTCGGACTTGGGAAACACGTCTACGCCGCGTCGCCCTCGAGCGGGATTTGGCCCTGCCCAGCCACCCACGGGACCGCGGACCTTGGCCGACTTGGTCGCCGGCGACACCGCTGGCGGCAAAGCGGCCGCCGAATCGCCCGCGGCGGCGTCGATTCGCTCCGCACAGGACGACGCGAAGCCGGACCTGCTGATCGACGACACGAAGGCGGCCGGCGCGGGCATCCGCAAGCTGGCCGGCAAGCACCTGACGCTGTACACCGATGTGCTGCCCGGCCCGGACGTGGACGATTTGACCGAGGCCTTCGATCGGGCCGTCCCGGAGTGGTGCCGCTACTTCGAATTCGATCCGGCCCGCGCCGCCGACTGGCACATGACCGGCTTCCTGATCAACGACAAAACCCGTTTCGTCGATGCGGGCATGTTGCCCGCCGATCTGCCACCGTTTCCCAACGGCTATGCACGGGGAAAGTGCCTGTGGTTGTACGACCAGCCCGATGGTTACTACCGCCGCCATCTGCTGTTGCACGAAGGCACGCACGCCTTCATGAGCCACTTTCTGGGCTCGATGGGGCCGCCCTGGTATGGCGAAGGAATGGCAGAACTGCTGGGCACACACCGCTGGCAAGACGGCGTAATCACGCTCGGATATGTGCCTCTGGACAAATCGGAGACGCCGGGTTGGGGACGCGTCAAGATCATCAAGGACGAGATTGCCGCCGGCCGGGGGATGATGCCCGCGGCGATTCTGGACTACGGCCCGCAGGCCCACCGGCAGAACGAACCCTACGCCTGGTGTTGGGGCTTGGCCTCGTTTCTGGATTCGCATCCACGCTATCAAGAACGCTTTCGCCAGCTGCGTCACATGGTCCCCGATCCAAATTCGACCGCATGGTTCAAGCAGCAATTGCAGAACGATTGGCCCGAGCTGAACGAGGAGTGGCAACTGTTCGTGATGAACCTGGAATACGGCTACGACGTGAGACGCGCCGCGATCGTGCGCAAGGATGCCCAGCCGTTGCCTGACCGGGGCGCGACGGCGACCATCGCCGCCGATCGGGGCTGGCAGTCGGCCGGGATTCGCTTGGAGGCCGGCGGCCGGTACCGCCTGGAGGCGAGCGGCCGTTACCAGGTCGGCAAGACGAGCGACATCTGGTGGTGCGAGCCGGGTGGCATCACCCTGCACTACTATCAAGGGCGGCCGCTGGGCCAGTTGCTGGCCGCCGTCCGCGACGACACTCAGTCGCCGGCCGGGCTGACGCCGCTGGCCAGGCCCGAACCGGTCGGCCTCGAAACGACGTTGACACCGCCAGCGGCGGGAACGCTGTACCTGCGGATCAACGAATCCGCGGCCAAGCTGAGCGACAACGCGGGGCAGATCGAGGTGCGGATACGCCGCGAAGGATAAGCGTTCAGCAACGCGGCCCGCGGCCGCAACCAAACGAACACAGGACATCGAACAGGTGGGAACAGAGAGAGCAGAGGGCCTCCACTTCCTCCGTCAACTCTGTTTCCTCCTGTTCAAAATGCGGTGCAGGAAAACAAGAAATCGGGAACTGGTGATACGACAGGCTCCGGCGCGGGTATTTCCTCTTCCTGGCAAACACGTTCGGCGAAAAAGGGATTTGGAGATCCTTCCCACGATGCGGGGCTTCTCACGCGGATCCGCTGCTTCTGCTCGACGCCTTTAGGCAGGGGCGGGGGGCGGTACTTCGCCTTCTCCATCTTTTTGCGGAGTTTCTGCCAGGACCAGCGGCGGCTTGCCGAACCGTGCCCGCAGGCGATTGACGCGATCCAGCACGCGGGGCATTCCGATGATCCGCCTTTCCAGGCGGCGTTTGCCTGGGAAATCGAGCAGCATGACCCCCAACAGGATCGTCAACAGGCCTTGGCCGGGAATGCCCGGCAACGACAGCAAGAATCCCAGCGCGATCAGCGCGATGCCCGAGACGTTCTTTAGGATGATTCCCGACCAACGGACGATCGGGTGCTGGTCGATCCACAGATCACGCTCGTGGCGATCCAGGAAGTAGGTCGCGGGCAGCCTCACCAACATCGTGCCGACAATCGCCAGGCTGACGGCAAAGGTGACCACGAACGTGACCAGAAACAGCGCCCCGCTCCAGAGCCAGAAGCTCCACTTCACTCCCGGCAGGGCGATCCATACGGCGAGGCTCATAGGTCCAAAGCGGCTTGTCCGTCCGCCGCTTCCAGCAACAGCTCGTGACCCGCGCGAACGGCGAGCCACCCATCCCACGGTTCCAGCGAGTGCGACTTCCGCCAAGATAGCTCGGCGGGATCTGCGCCGGAACGGCCCAATGCGGCATCCGGCCGCACCGCGTCGCCTGTCCCGACCAGGTCGGGGCGGAGACCTAACCTACTTTGGTTGCGGCCGTAGGCCGCGTTAGGAATCGGGGCGAGTACTGCGAAGGAGGCCGGCTGAGCAGCTTGCACGGCGTGCGATTCTGCGGGCAGACCGTCGCCCTCCGCGTTCGCCGCGCCGCTCTGCGCGTTCAAGTAATTGATGACGTTCAAGGCGTCGATCGGGCCCACCTCGCCGTCGCCGTTGCAGTCGTAGTAGCGCATCGGCGGATCGCCGGCCTGGGGCGGCGGCAACTTGTGGGGGCCTTCGACGTTCAACTTATTGATGATGATCAGCGCATCGAGTGGTTCCACGCCGCCGTTGTCGTTCACGTCCAGCGGATTGTCCGCGTTGTGCCAGGGCCGCTGGCTGGTCATCGCCGCGTCGATCAGCAGTTCGCGCAAGGCGCCATAATTCGCCGGCTGTCGGAGATCGTTCCAATCGACATCAAACGCGGCGACCTGGACGTTGTCCCCGTCCAGGATGTACACGTGCCGGTAGCTGGGGTTCCACAGCGCCGCAGCATCGCCGCGACCATCGTGGTTGGCATCCACGTCCTGGAGCCAGGGCAGTT
This sequence comes from uncultured Pirellulaceae bacterium, assembly GCA_964486845.1. Lineage (GTDB taxonomy): Bacteria > Planctomycetota > Planctomycetia > Pirellulales > Pirellulaceae > Anammoximicrobium. The sequence continues at coordinate 6,074 of CAZAQY010000029.1, read as the reverse complement.
CCCGGCCTTGCGTCGTGGGCTCGTTGGCGGCATCTTGACCGTAGGCGTTCACTCCCAACAGCTGGATCCGCAACACCGGGTACGCCGCCTCCAGTTCTTTCTGCAGGTCGTCCAAGCGGCCAAACTGGCCGCGGCAGAAGCCTCACATTCCGTTCGCAAAGTACCAGCCCGAAACCTGCTCCAGGTAGTCGCGCGGCGACACGGGTTGCTGATACGTGGGCGACGCCGAATTTGCATCCCCCAGCGCGAAATCGGGGCGGGGATCGCCTTCGCCTGCGGCGGCGCCGTCCAGCAATTGACGCGGCTCGAGTTTCTCGAAACGCAGGCCGCGGAACGCCGGGCTGCGCTGGCGATGCCAACGCGAAACACGCAACCGCTTGGTCAAGAGCGACCCCATCCAAGTACGCATCTTATCCACTTCCCCACGAACCGCGGCACCATCAACTTCTCCCCTTAAAGCTTAACCATAATCGCCCACGTGTCAAAGCTTGGACAAAAAGCACTGCAATTCAGACGTAAGCGGGCGGTCCGGACGCGTCTGGCGGCCTCCTACGCGCCCGGCGCCGCGGGACTAGGTGACTCGCAGAACTGTTTGGCGGTGCGTTCGGGCGGCTTCGCGCAAGGGGCCGAGCGTTTCGAGGGCTGCGCAAGCGTTGCCGTCGGATTCGAGTTCCTGGATGAAGCGACGCCTGCGTCGCGGGGCTGGACAAGCGGACCGGCCGGGAACGATGGAAAACGTTGCCGGACGATGCGGGGTGAATTGATCATGGCGAGGTTAACACCGCAAGGCTTGCAGGAATTCAGCCGGGCCAAACTGCTGGATCCCACCCTGGACCAGCTTCGTCAGCGCGGCGGCGTCACCTGGTCGCACCCGGCGTTCGCCTACCGTCACGTGTTCGCCCGCAACGACAAGGAATTGGTCTGCGCCGACTTGTCGGCGAAACCTGACGGCAATCGACAGTGATCCTCGGACACGCGTTCAGCGTGCGTCCAGGACATCCCGCCTTCGGTGCGTGTTTGTGCGGCGGCGGACATGGCCGCAGGAATCAACCAAGCAGTCGTCCGACCAGTGTGCTACAATCAGCACTGAGCTTTGACGAGCAGGCAACGGCAAGCGGAAAAAAATTGGGAATCGAGAGCGACGGATTCGAGAATCAAGACCCTCCGATCAGCGAGAATTGTGGAGTTGCCCCATGTACATCGAACGACTTCATCTGGAGAACGTGCGGACTTTTGCAGACAGCAGGTTAGAGTTCGTGCATCCTGAGCGGGTATTTCGCAAAGGTGCCGTGAGAACAGCCGCTGACAGACGGCTGCTGCCGTTGCCAAAGCTGCCCAACGTGAATCTATTGCTGGGAGACAACGGTGCAGGAAAGAGCACCGTGTTGCGGGCCATCGCCGCTGCCGCGTTCGGGCCTGCCGCCCAACAGTTGTTGCGAGACGCAACCCTGGTCCGGTTCGGCGTGGAAGAGGCAAAGATCTTTGCCAACCTGCGGCTGCACGAGCAAGATCGGGCTCTGGGGCAAGAGATCACAGCGGACGTCCTGATGCAACGCAAAGGGGAACGGCTCCTGGTGACGGTCGGCCCGCCCCAGTACGAACAGGTTTGGGAACCCGTATACGAATCAAAGAACGATGCCTTTTTCGTCGTGGGTTACGGAGCGACGAGGCGAGTCGAGCGGCTGGATTCCTTTGATCCGGGCGCCCGGATCAAGTCGCGCTCGCAGCGTGATTTGCGAGTGCAGAGCCTGTTCGAGGAATCCTTTTCGCTGATCCCGCTGGCGGGCTGGCTGCATCAGTTGCGGACGACGAATCCGGGCCGATACAAACAGGTCGCCGGGTTGTTGAACGCATTGTTGGCGCCCGCCGAGTGGTCGTTCACCGGGCGGCAGGATGACCGGGGCGATTACCTGTTCCAACACGGCCAGACGCAGGTTCCCTTTCAGGCCCTTTCCGACGGCTACCGGGCCTTCATCGGCTGGGTTGCGGACTTGTTGTACCACGTCTGCTACGGCTGTCCGTCCGGTAAGAAATTGGTGGACGGTCGCGGGGTGGTGCTTGTCGACGAAATCGACTTGCACCTGCACCCCAAATGGCAAATGAAGGTCATCCAGGCCGTGGGCAGGTCGTTGCCGCGAATGCAGTTCATACTCACCTCGCACAGCCCCCTGGTGGCCGGCAGCCTGGAGTGGATGAATATCATCACGCTCAAAACGGGCGCGAAGACGAATCGCACGGTCGCCAAGCGTCTGCAGCAAAGCGTTCGGGGTTTGGACGCCGATCAAATCCTGCTGACCGGCTTCTTTGGCCTCAAGACGACACGGGCGGCATCGAAGCGGAACCAAATCAACGACCTGGCGCAGCGGGCCGGACGGGGCGACAAGCAGGCTGCGCACGACGTGATCCTGGCGATGAGCCGCGGGGAGGAGGTGGAATCGTGATCCGCTATGCGATCAAGAATTCCGAATTGCGGGATCGGATCGAGACCCAGAAGCCTGGCTGGCTGGATCGTGCCAGAGACAAGACGAAGGCGAACGAAGAGACGGGCGAGCCGGAATTTCCGCCTCTTTGGAGCGAGATCAAGTAGGTTTATATCGACTTGCAGCACTCCAAGTGTGCGTTCTGCGAGAAACCGCTCGAAGGACGGATTGAACAAGATGTCGAGCATTTTCGCCCAAAAGCCAAAGTCACGGCTTGGAGCCCTTCGCAGACCCTGTTGGATGAAGGCCTCGTCCTCAAGCAGCCCGCCAATAACTCCGATGAACCAGGTTACACGTTTCTTGCCTACCATCCGTTGAACTACATCATGTCCTGCAAGACGTGCAACAGCGTCTTCAAGAGAAACCTCTTTCCCATTGCCAGGTCCCGAAGGTCGAAGGCCAAGAAACCGCCGGCCGTATCGACAGAGAAGCCGCTCTTGGTCTACCCGATTAGCGATATCGATGACGATCCGGAAGAACTGCTGGAATTCCATGGCTGGACTGCCCAACCCAAACACGCCAGCGGCTTTGAGCGTCTGCGGGCGCTGTCCGTGATCGAATTGTTCGCCTTGAATGATTGGGCAAAGCGCAAGGAGTTGTTGGCCGGACGAGCACGGCAAATGCAATTGCTCTACCTAAATCTGGCGGCCCTCGACGACAACACAAACCAAACCCTTGTTCGCGCCGCGAAGAAGAATGTGGATCGCATGCTGTCCAGCGCGGAACCGCACGCAAACTGTTTGCGATCCTTTGCTCTGTTGTTCAGGACCGACCCAACCCAAGCCGACGACTTCTTTGCCTGGCATCGACGACCAGGCCGGTGAGCCCCGCCAGCAGAAAGGCGGCGGCGCAGGCCAGGAACGCGGCCACCCAGTTTTGGCTGGGGCCGATGATCCAGATCAGCAGCGGCGGCGTGACGGCCGCGCCAAAGTTGCCCCACATGTTGGCCCAGCCCAAGACGGACGCGACATACTTGCCGCCGATGTCCTGGCAGAACGCCCACACCGTCCCCTGGCTCCAATCGGTCAGGAACGCCACCAGCGAAAACAGCACCACCGCGGTCCACGGCGAGGGATCGAACAAGAAACCCAGATAGGCCAACACGGCCAACAGCCGCGACAGGCCGATCGGCAAGGCCCGGCTCCAGCGCAGGCCCATCGTCCGCATCAGGCAATCCGTCCACAGGCCGCCCAGCACGGTGCCGAACCAGCCGACCAACGGCGGAATCGAAACCAGCAGCGCCCGCTCCTCGACCGGCAACTGGTGGACACTCTGAAAATAGCGGGGGGCCCACGTCACGATGAACACCCAGCCGGCGTTGGTGAAGAACTGCGACGCGGAGAGCAGCCACAGACTGCGGCTGGCGGCCAGGCGACCCACGGACGCCACCGCGCTGGAAGTCCCCTTGTCTTGCCCCGGTGGTTGCCCCACTGGTGACCGGCCCTGGATCAGCGACAACTCCGCCTCGTTCACGCCGGGGTGATCCGAAGGATGGTCGCGGCAAGTCCGCCAGACCAGCGCTGCCACCGCCAGTCCCAGGCAGCCGTAGACGAACATCATCGGACGCCAGCCCGCGCCGTACAGCTTCCGCACGGTGTCGCGATGGGCGGCTTCCAGGATCAGGCGGTTCAGCCGCTGAACCTGGCGGTCGGCCAAGTCCTCAGGCCGATGGACTAACAGCTTTTTGGCTTCCCGCTCCAGCGGTAACGACGCTACGTCGGCGCTGCTGAAGAATCCACGCCGCGACAGGATGCCGTTCAAATCTGCGACGAGTTGCTCGACGTCAAGAAGTGCGGCCCCACAAGCTGCGACCTGCGACCGCGTTCCGGCCGGCAAGGCGTTCAGAATCTTGGCGTTGACGGCCGCCGCATCCACGCCGCCGTCTTGAGTCGACAGCTCGCGGCAAAACCGCGGCACGTCCAGCAGATCCCGCGGCCGGAGCGTGGCGGGCGTCGCCGCCGGCGTCAGCCAGACGATCAGCGGACCGCTGGCAAACAGCGCCAGCCAGCCGCCCATGCGCCCGCCGACCGACACGATGCTGCTGGCCGTGGCCCGTGCCGATAACGGCATCCACCGGCCGATAATGCTCGCCCCCGTCGGATACGCGCCGGCCTGGGCAATGCCGAATCCAAATCGCAACAGCATCAGCATCCCGAAGCCCGCTGCTGCGCCGGTCAGACCGGTCAACAGCGACCACGCCAGCACGTAACTGGTCAACATGACGCGCGGGCCGAAGCGGTCCGTCAGCCAGCCCGAGGGAACCTGGCTCAACGCGTACGTCCAGAAAAACGCGCTCAGCATCCAGCCGACCTGGCCGTCCGTCAGTCCCAAGTCTTCCTTGATGAAGACTTCCGCAAAGGAAATACAGAACCGGTCCAGATACAACAGCACGGCCATCAAGGCGCTGACGGCCACGACGTGATACCGGACGCGGGTGGGAAGCGAGAGCGGCATGGGAAAACAGGGGAAAAAAGTGAGAAAGGGCAAGAGTGAAAGAGTGCAAGGCGCTTGCTTCCTCCACGGTGAACTTGAGCGGCTTCGCCGGAAGCTGAAACCCCTAATCTTTCACCTCGTATCGTACTCGTACTCGTACACGCAAATCTCTTCCATGCCTGCTGTTTGCGCCAATCTACCAGAACCCGCTACGGCTAAAAACCTGTGGGTTGCACTTTGCACTTTGCAGCTGACTCTTCCCACTGCCCCGTTTGGTTTCGGTAGAATCACGGTTGAGCAGACTCACTCCATTTCCGTCTTCAGGAGCACACCGATGGAGATCCCCGCGGCCGGCAAACTGTTGCTGGGCGGCTCCCTGGGGGCTTTGGCCGGCGCCGTGGGCGTGGTCCGTCTGGGCGCCGCGCCGTTGCTGCTGTTCCGCGACGCCCTCGTCCTGCGCGCCGGCGATCCTTTGCCCGACTCGCTGCAGCACGGCGGGGGCCTGGCCGTGTACAGTCTGTTGTTCGGCGCGGCAACCCTGGCGGCGCTGATCGGCCTGCTGCAGATGACCCGTATGGCCGCTTTCAGTTCGCTGGCGCTGATCCTGCTGATCGCCAGCGGCGCAACCAGCGCCGCCGGCGGCGTTGGGTTGTGGATGGGAGCGTCCCGCGAACTGGCGTCGCTCCGCGTGGTCGCCAGCTCGGAATCGCCGCCCAAGCCGGATGAGGTGGCTGCAGCGATCGAGTACGCACGGGCTCCGGCGCGGGTAGGCTTTGCGGGCCTGCTGGCCGGTTCCGTGCTGCTGCTGGTGCTGTCCTGCGGCAGCCTGAAAGGGAACCCGCACTGCGTGCCGTCCAGCGTGGCCGCGCGCGTCGTCGTCGGGCTGTCCGCCGCCGGCGTCATGGGCTTCTCGATGGCGCTGGCGGCCACTTGGTTTCCGATGCACGAACTGGCGATCGCCTTCGACGCGGGCCACGTGCAGAAACCCGAAGAGATCGCGCGGGCGATCTCTCACACGCTCCGGTTGAGCCAGTTGGCCGCCGCTCTGCTGCTGGTCTACGGCGGGTTCGTGATCCTGCTGGGCATCCTGGTGCGGCGAGGCTCGCGCTGAGCCGTACACACCAACGTGGCACGGCCTACTTGTTGGCCGTGCCTGCCGCG
>CAZAQY010000028.1:0-50212 GCA_964486845.1 uncultured Pirellulaceae bacterium | reverse complement strand
TGCAACTGCGCAACAAAAACGATAATATCCACCACCACCCGCACGACGTGTCAAGGCCAAGTTTTCGACCGGCCAGGCTGGGACTGAGCGAGCCGTTCGTGCCGGATAATCCGCATATTGGCGTTAGCCACGTGGGAGGGGGAATCGATCCGCAGTTTCAGACCGGCGTCAATCTGCCAGCCTGCGTTGGCTCCGTGGTGTCGGTGCCGGTGATGTTGGACATCGAGGGCGTGGGGATGGTGAACTCGCGCGGGCGGGAAATGGGGGGGGGGGGGAGGGTGAGCCCGGGGGGGGGGGGGGGGGGGGGGGGGGGGGCGGGAGATTGCGCGGTTGGAGTTTCACGTGTCCGCGTCTCTCCGAGACGCGGTTCCGCTCGCGGAGCGAGCGGCCTACGGTGTAGTCGCGTTGGACATCGAGGCGGTGGATCCGCACGCGGGCGGGTATGCTTGGACGGCGGTGGGCGGGAGCGTGGCGATCGCGGCGGGCAACGCCTGGCACAACGCGGCGAATCCGTTTGACGCTGTCGGCCTCTGGGCAGAGCCCGGACACGGGGGAACGGCAGCGACGGATGCGGCGGCTTTCGGCAAGGCGGTGAGCGGGACCAAACGAGCGGCGACGGGCACGGAATTCCTGGAGCCGAAAGATCCTCCCCCGGATTCGCTCTCCGCGTTTCGTGCGGGCATCCATCCGTTGCGGGCAGCCCCCGAAGTGTCAGTGCGAGCCAGAGACGTGCAGGATGGGATCTTCCACGACCTGCATCTGGAGCTGCCGCCGCTGGACGAATCGCTCCACGATTTCGCCGAACACGTCGCCTCGGCCTGGGAATAGACGCGGGCGGGCAACTCGGCCACCGTCGCTATGACGGATCTTGCTGTATCGACGACAGGAACCGCCGCTTGGAGAACGTGCGGGGGCGTTCGCCGAACAGGTAGTCGACGGCGTCGGTGCCGGCCGGCAAGGAAATGTTGGAGAACTGGTCGTTGGTACTCGTGTCGGCCGGCAGGCTGCCGACGGTGTCCAGGCCGTCGCGGTAGCCGGCCGGTTGTTGCTGCGTCAGCCGGTAGGTCCCGCGGCGCAAATCGTTGAAGCTGAACGTTCCATCCGAGCCGGTGGTCGCCTGACGCTCGACCGCGGCTCCCGCCGCATCCGTGCCGGACAGGACGATGACCACGCCGCCAATCCCTTGTTCGCCGGAGTCCTTTTGACCGTCGTTGTCGGCATCCAAATAGACCGCCCCCGAGATCGAGGACAGCAACTCTTGGATCACCGTCGATTCCGAGTCGGTATTATTGTTGGTATTGGTTTCGGTCTCGTTGCCCGTCACCTGGGCCTCGTTGGTGATCGTGCCGGAGAATTGGCTGTCGATTTGCGTCACCAACGTGACGGTCGCGCTCTGCCCCGACCCTAGGTTGCCCACGTTGACGGTGACGACTTGGCCGGCGTGGCTTACCGTTCCCGACGTGCTGGTTCCGGAAACGTAGGTCAGGGCCGACGGCAACGTGTCCGTCAGCACCACCCCCGTCGCGGAGGACGGCCCGTTGTTGGTCACGATCAGGGTGTACGTCAATTGGCTGCCCGCTTGCACGGGATCGGCCGAGTCCGCTTTGGTGACCGCCAGGTCCACTTGAGCTTGCACCGTGGTCGGTTCGTCGTCCTGGTTGTTCTGCGAATTGGTTTCGGTCTCGTTGCCGGTGACGGTGGCGACGTTCGTAATCGTGCCGCGCGTGGTGGGATCGACGTTGACGATGATCGTGACGGTCGCCGAGGCCCCACTGGCCAGTTGGCCCACGGCGGCGGTAACCGTGCCGCCCGAATTGCTGACCGTGCCTTGCGACGCCGTGGCCGACTGGTAGGCGACCCCCGCGGGCAGCGTGTCGACCACCGTCACGCCGGTAGCCGTCGACGGTCCGTTGTTCGTCACGGAGAGGGTGTACGTCAGTTGCTGGCCTGCCACCACCGGATCGGGCGAATCGGCCTTGAAGACCACCAGGTCGATCCGCGGCTCGACCGTGGTGGACAACTGGTCGGTGTTGTTGCTCAGGTTGGTTTCGGTTTCACTGCCGCTGACCGTGGCCGTGTTGAGCAGCGTGCCGCTGGCGGTCGCCGCGACGGTGACCACCACGGTGACCGTCGCCCCAGCGCCATCGGCCAAGTTCCCCAGGTTCGCCGTCACGGTGCCGCCGGAACCGCTGGCCGTGCCCTGGCTGGACGTGGCGGACACAAACGTGACTCCGGCCGGGAGCGTGTCCACGACTTGCACGCCGGTGGCGTCGGAAGGACCGCTGTTGGTCACCGCCAACGTGTACGTCAGCTGCTGTCCGGGAGCGACCGTCGCGGGCGAGCCGGTCTTGTCGATGGCCAGGTCGATCAACGTGCTGACCTGCGTGGTAATCTCGTCCGCGTTGTTCTTCAAGTTCGTTTCGATCTCGTTGCCCGTGACGACGGCTTCGTTGAGCAACACGCCCCGAGCCGACGCGCTGACGGCGACCGTCAGCGTCACCGTAGCCTGCGCCCCTACGGCTAGATTGCCAAGGCTGGCGGTCACCACACCTTCCGAGGCGCCCACCGTGCCTTGACTGGCCGTGCCGGTCACGTAACTCACGCCGGACGGCAGCGTATCGACGACGGTCACGCCGGTCGCATTCGACGGGCCTTGGTTGGTCACGACCAACTGGTAAGTCAACTGTTGGCCCGCCGTGACCGGATCGGGCGTGCCGGACTTCTCAATGGCCAGGTCAATTTGTGGGCTGACCGCCGTCGAGACCTCGTCGAAATTGTTGTCCAGGTTCGTCTCCGTTTCGTTGCCGCTGACCTGGGCCGAGTTGACCAGCGTGCCGCGGGCGGCGGGGGACACATCGACCAGGATCGTGACCGTCGCTTCGGCACCGGGAGCTAGGTCGCCCAGCGCCGCCGTGATCGTCCCGCCTGACGCGGTGACGTTGCCCTGCGTTGTGGTCGCCGAGACGTAGGTGACCCCGGCCGGCAGCGTGTCGACGGCCGTCACGCCGCTGGCGTCGGAAGGTCCCAGGTTCGTTACCAGCAGCGTGTAGGTGAGCTGCTGACCGGCGACCACCGGGTCGGGCGTGTCCGCCTTGTCAATCGCCAGGTCGATCTGTTGGATGATTTGCGTGGGTTCGTCGTCCGAGTTGTTCAGGGGCACCGGATCGATATTGTCGCCGGTGACGACCGCTTGATTGAGCAGCGAACCGGTGGCGGAGGAAGGAACGTTGACGACGATCGTGATGGTAGCGGCCCCGCCGCTTTCCAGCCTGCCCAGGTTCACGGTGACCGTGCCCGCGGCATGGCTGCCACTGCCTTGAGTAGTGTTGACGGATACGAACGTCACGCCGGCGGGCAGAGTGTCCGTCACAGTGACCCCGGTGACCGGCGACGGTCCCATGTTGGTCACCTGCAGCGTGTACGTCAGATCCTCGCCGGCCACGACGGGATCGGGATCGTCGGACTTGATGACGAGCAGATCGGAGATCGGCGTGAAACCAAAATCGACGGTCAGGTTCGCGTTCGGATTCTGGTCGCCGTCCGACGATGGTTCGCCGCCGGCGGTCAACGTGACGGCCATCGCAACGACCGATCCGTCTGGCAGGGCATCGCCGTTGTCATCGTTGTCGACGCCGTCATCCGGATCCGGCGTGGGTTCATTGCCCGTGGAACTGACCAGGCCCGCCAGCGCCCCGCCGCCGGTGAAGTTGGCGGGAGCGATCCGGACGATATAGTCGCCCGGCAGCAACTCGTCGAACCGGTACCGGCCGTTGCTGTCGGTGGTATCGGTGCCCAAGGCGAGATCGACCCCGGACGTGAAGACCCCGTTCCCGTCGGTGTCTTCGTACAACTCCATGTCCACGCCGGCGATGCCTGATTCTCCCGGATCCAATTGCCCATCGTTGTCGGCGTCGAGCCAAACGGTATCGCCCAGGCTGAGCGGATTCAGGTTGGCGAAGTTCTGTGTTTTGACAGTTGGGCCGATTGTCCCCAGTACTTTGAATTCAGCATCCAGATTCGAGACTCCCCGAATCTCCAACTGGACCGCGCCCACGTTCGAAAAATCGGCGCCGTTGCCGACGGAGACCCCAGACTGTGCAAAATCCGAGAAGCGCAGGATCGTGACGACTTCGGCCTCGCCCGTCGGCGTCTGCGGAATCGGCTGGCTGAGAGAGGAATAGTTGCCCGCGTCGGTGTAGACGTGCATGGTCATGACGCCGCCGGGCAAATCGGCCCCGACGAGAAACCGGATGCCCAGGTTGTCGCCGTTCTCGGTCAAGTCCACGCCGCCCAGTCCGACCGGGTCCAGTTGATCGGCATCGTTATCGGCACCATCCCAAGTCACCACGCCGCGTCCCACGGCGCCCAGCTTGTTCGAGAAGGTCAGCAGCCCCTTGTCCAGGAAATTGACCTCCAGTTCTACTTCCCCTTCTCCCGAGAGTAGTTCCACGAACAGGTCGCGCTCGTCGCCCAATGATTCATCCGCGGACGTGGCGTCTGAATCGCTCGTTGGCACGATCGACGCCACGGTGGCCGACTGGGTCGTGCTATCAAACGAGTCGATCACCATGCCCGTCGTGCCTTCGGCGTCCGCCGGCAGAATCTCAACTTGTTGCACGTTTTCGCCCGGCCGCTGGAGCACGCCGGAAACCGCCGCCTGCTCGACGAAATAGGTCCCTTCCCCCAAATCGTCAAACCGGTAGCGACCGGAGGCGTCCGTCAGTTGCGAGCCGATGGGCGTGTCGTCGCCGCCGCCCGCACCTCGGTCCAGCACGCCGTCGCCGCCATCCAGATACAAATGGACCGTGGCGTTGGGCAGAGGTAGATCGTCCGCGGTCAGACCATCATCGGTCACGTCGACAAAGACGGTGCCTGCGATGGCCGCCAGCGTGTCGCCGGCCAAGAGCGTGCGGGTTTCCAAGGATTCCAACCGCAACTGCCGGCGCTGTCGGCGCTTGCGCAAAACTCGCGCGCGGGCGGTGTCGTGGAGCCAACGTTTCATGAAATCAAAGGGCGATGTCATCGAAGGCTTCCTCCATCCTTGGACTTGCCATCAATTCGGCGGGACTGCTTCGCGCGGTGTGTGCGAAGGTCAGCGAAAGCGTGCGGCGGCCGTGCATCGTTCGGTGCTAGCTTGCCTTCAGTCAGCAGAGCATGACCGGCGCGCAACGGGTGCGCTTATCGTTATTCTGGGATCGGCTGCTGCCGCCAGCAGACTTTACGCCACTCGAATAATTGGCGCGAAATGCACGCCCCCGCGGCAGTGAGACCGGCGAGGAAGACGGTTGCAGGCTTGTTGGAACCGGCTGTATACTTTGCGAGACTCCTGCAAAACGGAGACCACTGTTTTCACCGTTGCTGCAGACCGATGGAGGTGACGGGCATGCCTCGCGTATTCAACACGGCTGGACCGTGCCTGGCAGAGAAACATTACATGATCGCGGCCGGGCGGCGGCTGTCCCAACTCCGAGAACTGATCGACGGCGAGCACTACTTCGTCATTCACGCTCCCAGGCAAACAGGCAAAACGACGCTGCTCCGCAACCTGTCACGGGAACTCACGGCGGAAGGCCGCTACGCCGCGTTGACGGTCTCCCTCGAGTCCTTTACCGATCCGGACCTCCCGCAGATCATCCCGCAGATCCTGGCAGAGTTGCAGTACAGCGCCCGGCAGCAACTGCCCGAGCATTGCCAGCCGCCGAACCCGGACGCGTTTGCCCAAACGCCTCACATTGCGCTCAAAACGTATCTCTCCGCGTGGTGCGCGAGCATCGACCGGCCGCTGGTGGTGTTCTTCGACGAGGTCGACGCGATTCCCGGCGCCCTGCTCATCTCTGTGCTCCGGCAGCTTCGCGACGGCTACACGTCGCGTCCCGCCCCCTTCCCCCGGAGCGTCGCGCTGGTCGGCCTGCGGGACGTGCGCGATTACAAGATCCAAGTGCGCCCGGAGTCCGCCACGCTGGGAACGGCGAGTCCCTTCAACATCAAGACCCGCTCCCTTTCCTTGCGCAATTTCACGTCTCACGAAGTCGCGGAACTGCTCGAACAACACACTCGCGAAACGCAGCAGGAATTTGCCCTGGACGCCGTCAAGGAGATCTACCGGCAGACCCTGGGCCAGCCCTGGCTGGTCAACGCGCTGGCGTCGCAACTGACAACCAGCTACGATGCCCTCGTGCCCGACCGTACCGTAAGCGTCACGCGTGACAAGGTGCTCCAGGCCCGCGAGATCCTTATCGAACGGCGCGACACCCATCTGGACAGCCTGGTGGACAAACTGCGCGAGGACCGCGTGCGCAGGACCCTCGAACCGATCCTGGTGGGGGCGCTGGCGGTCGGCTCGACGTACGACGACGATTTCAGCTATGTCCGCGACCTGGGACTGGTGGCCGTCCGGGACGGCATGCGGGTGATCGCCAACCCGATCTACCAGGAGATTATCCCGCGAGTGCTGACGCACCAGGTGCAAACGGCCATTCCGGACCAGCCGGCCTGGTTCGTGGCGGCTGACGGCACGCTCGATATGAGGAAGCTGATCGACGGCTTCATCGAATTCTGGCGGCGGCACGGCGAAGTGCTGCTGCGCGGCATGCCCTATCAGGAAGCCGCGCCGCACTTGGCGTTCATGGCCTACCTGCAGCGGATCGTCAATGCGGGCGGGCGGGTCGAGCGCGAGTTTGCCATCGGCACGGGGCGCGCGGATTTGGTCGTCGAGTTCGGCGGGCGGGAGGATGTGATCGAGTTGAAGATCATGCGGGGCAAGTACACGTTGCCCGACGGCCTGGTGCAAGTGGCCCGCTACGCCAAGCGGCTTGGCCGAGACGTCGGCTACCTGGTGATCTTCGATCCGAACTCCGACACGCCGGTCGAGGACCGTGGCGAAGTGGAAGAGCTGGAGCAAGACGGGATCAAGATCGTGCTGGTGCGAGCCTGAGACGGATTCTCACCGCCGCAACCGGCAGTATACTTTGCGAGATCCCTGTAAGACGCATTTCACCGTTTTCACCGTTGCTGCAGACCGATGGAGGTGACGGGCATGCCTCGCGTATTCAACACGGCTGGACCGTGCCTGGCAGAGAAACATTACATGATCGCGGCCGGGCGGCGGCTGTCCCAACTCCGAGAACTGATCGACGGCGAGCACTACTTCGTCATTCACGCTCCCAGGCAAACAGGCAAAACGACGCTGCTCCGCAACCTGTCACGGGAACTCACGGCGGAAGGCCGCTACGCCGCGTTGACGGTCTCCCTCGAGTCCTTTACCGATCCGGACCTCCCGCAGATCATCCCGCAGATCCTGGCAGAGTTGCAGTACAGCGCCCGGCAGCAACTGCCCGAGCATTGCCAGCCGCCGAACCCGGACGCGTTTGCCCAAACGCCTCACATTGCGCTCAAAACGTATCTCTCCGCGTGGTGCGCGAGCATCGACCGGCCGCTGGTGGTGTTCTTCGACGAGGTCGACGCGATTCCCGGCGCCCTGCTCATCTCTGTGCTCCGGCAGCTTCGCGACGGCTACACGTCGCGTCCCGCCCCCTTCCCCCGGAGCGTCGCGCTGGTCGGCCTGCGGGACGTGCGCGATTACAAGATCCAAGTGCGCCCGGAGTCCGCCACGCTGGGAACGGCGAGTCCCTTCAACATCAAGACCCGCTCCCTTTCCTTGCGCAATTTCACGTCTCACGAAGTCGCGGAACTGCTCGAACAACACACTCGCGAAACGCAGCAGGAATTTGCCCTGGACGCCGTCAAGGAGATCTACCGGCAGACCCTGGGCCAGCCCTGGCTGGTCAACGCGCTGGCGTCGCAACTGACAACCAGCTACGATGCCCTCGTGCCCGACCGTACCGTAAGCGTCACGCGTGACAAGGTGCTCCAGGCCCGCGAGATCCTTATCGAACGGCGCGACACCCATCTGGACAGCCTGGTGGACAAACTGCGCGAGGACCGCGTGCGCAGGACCCTCGAACCGATCCTGGTGGGGGCGCTGGCGGTCGGCTCGACGTACGACGACGATTTCAGCTATGTCCGCGACCTGGGACTGGTGGCCGTCCGGGACGGCATGCGGGTGATCGCCAACCCGATCTACCAGGAGATTATCCCGCGAGTGCTGACGCACCAGGTGCAAACGGCCATTCCGGACCAGCCGGCCTGGTTCGTGGCGGCTGACGGCACGCTCGATATGAGGAAGCTGATCGACGGCTTCATCGAATTCTGGCGGCGGCACGGCGAAGTGCTGCTGCGCGGCATGCCCTATCAGGAAGCCGCGCCGCACTTGGCGTTCATGGCCTACCTGCAGCGGATCGTCAATGCGGGCGGGCGGGTCGAGCGCGAGTTTGCCATCGGCACGGGGCGCGCGGATTTGGTCGTCGAGTTCGGCGGGCGGGAGGATGTGATCGAGTTGAAGATCATGCGGGGCAAGTACACGTTGCCCGACGGCCTGGTGCAAGTGGCCCGCTACGCCAAGCGGCTTGGCCGAGACGTCGGCTACCTGGTGATCTTCGATCCGAACTCCGACACGCCGGTCGAGGACCGTGGCGAAGTGGAAGAGCTGGAGCAAGACGGGATCAGAATCGTGCTGGTGCGAGCCTGATCCGGACTCGCACCGCCGCCACGGACCTTCCGGCCGCGCCATCCCTAAGGATCGGCGAATCAATAACTGTCCAGTTCTTGTTGGCGATCATCGCGCGGAGCGTGATGGCTACTTTGAAATCGCGACAGTTATTGATTCGCCGATCCTAGAAGTCGTCGATCAGTTGTTCTTCGGCCAGCGCGACCAGCACCGGCACGTCTTCGCGGCGGATGCTGCGGGCGACTTCGAAGCCGCGCAGGGTCAGGGAGAAATCCCGCAGCAGGTGGTGCATCACCAGGCCGGAGGCGCACAGTTGGCGAAAGCCGTCCAGGAAGCGGATGTTCAGTTCCGGGTCGCTCCGCCGTTTGAGAATGAACGAACGTTCCAGATCGAGTTCGACGCACACGGCCAGAAATCGCTCCGAGGAATCGAAGGCGTGATTCACGCCTTTGATTTCCATCGCCCCTCGGTGACGGGCCAAGTACAGGATCGCGCGAGCCTCTTCGCTGAGCGCCGGAACCGGATCCGCGTAATTCGCTGCCAACGCGTCGCTGCACAGCCGGGCGAACGCGATCAGCGTTGGCGCGCCCTCGCCCAATTCCTGCCACAACACCATTTGACGACCGTCCTCCGAAAAACTCTGCACTCGGCTGAGCATGGGATTAACGCCTCGACAATTCGTGTACGGCCTCGACCAGCGCGATCGCGTTCTCGACCGGCGTCTGCTGGTGGACGCCGTGCCCCAGATTGAAAACATGTCCCGGCCGGCCGCCAGCCTGATCCAAGACGTCCTCGACGGCGCGGCGGATGGAGGCTACGTCCGCCAGCAGTACGGCGGGGTCCAGGTTCCCCTGCACGGCGCGGTCGTAGCCGATCGTCTGCCACGCTTCGGCCAACCGCACTCGCCAGTCCACGCCCACCACGCTGCCGCCGCCTTCGGCCAACAGCGGGATCAGCGCCGGATTGCCCGTGGCAAAGTTGATCACGGGCACACCGGGCGTCAGTCCGGTGATGATCTGCTGGACGTAAGGCAGGACGTAACGGCGGTAGTCGTCGGGCCCCAGGCAACCGACCCAGGAGTCGAACAGCTGCACGCACTGGGCGCCGGCCGCAATCTGAGCATTCAGGTAGCGAGCGATCGCTCGGGCCAGCCGTTGCATCAGTTCGCGCCACGCGCCGCCGTCGCGATACATCAAGGTCTTGGTGTGCAGATAGCTGCGGCTGGCCCCGCCTTCGATTACGTAACTGGCCAGGGTGAACGGGGCGCCGGCAAATCCGATCAGCGGAACGTGGGCCGGCAAGTCATGACGCGTCTGCCGCACGGTTTCCATGACGAAATCCAGCGAGGCGACGCTTTCCAACTCCAACACGCGGTCCACGTCCGCCGCTTCGCGGACCGGGTTGTGGATGACCGGCCCTTCGCCCTGAGCGAATTCCAGATCGACGCCCATCGGCTCCAGGATCGGCAGCAAGTCGGAGAAGATGATCGCGGCGTCCACGCCCAAGCGGGCCACCGCGGTACACATCACCTCGCTGCACAGCGACGGGCTCTTGCACAACTGCAGAAAACTCGTCTTGGCCCTGATCTCGCGGTACTCCGCCATGTACCGCCCGGCTTGCCGCATCAGCCACACGGGAGTGAACTCGACGGGTTCGCGGCGGCAGGCCCTCAAAAACGGACTGTGGTACCAGGGGGCCTGCGGGTCGAGCGGACAAGAGGCGGGTTCGGAAACCGTCACGGCCAGCCGCCTCTTGCGCGCCACCAGGCCGTGGCAGCGATCGGCCGCCGCGATCACCAGGGGACCCATTTTTGAGTGTTCGGGCTGGATGTCCACCGGCAGATCCTCATCGCGCAGCGCCTCGCTGGTTGCGGGCCCGATCGCAGCCACGACCGTCTCGGCCAGCCGCCGGCGGACGCGATCGGCCAGCCCCAAGTCGCGAGCCACCTGCAACAAGGCAGTCACCTGGTACGCCGACGTGAACAGCAGCACGTCCAGCCGACCCTCGGCCAGGTCCCGCACGTTCTGCACCAGCGGCCCGCGGTCCTCGGGCAACTCCCAGCGATAGACTTGGACTCGCAACACGCGAGCGCCTCGGGCTTCCAGCCCGGCGATCAGACTGGGGTTGGTTCTCCCGTACTCTTGCAGGGCGACGACCTGATTGCAAACCGGCACCGATTCGTCGATCGTCTCCAGGACTTGACGCCACGTATTCGGCTCCGGCACGCGGAACGTGGGCGTCAGACCGGCTTCTTTCATGGCCGCCGCCGGCTTGGGCCCCCGCGCGATGGTAATGGTGTCCGACAGGACGTCGAGGTAGCGTTGCCGATCGACGTGCCGTTGGACGATCGCCAGCAACTGCTGGAAACCGGCGCCGGTCAGGAACACGGCGATGTCGACCTCGCCCGTAATCAGGCGATGCGCAAAGTCCACCGCCGACCGGTTGTCGTCCAACGGGGCCTCGCGCATCGACGGGCTGACATGCGCCACACCGCCGTGCCGTTCGATCAGTCGCGCGATCTCCTCGGCCCGGCGGCTCTCGAAGGCGGCCACGTGCAATCCGCGGAAACTGGGTGCATTCTCGCTCATACGTCCCATGCTACCCGTTCGAAACGACGGAAAAAAGGTGGGGAAACTGCGGATGGCCCCACGCCGGGAGGCGGACCTGCGGATTCGCGTTCCCAAAACCGCGGGTCGTAGGTCCGTGTGAAACGCCGGTCCTTGCTGTATAATGGGGCGCCAACACTACAAATTCCTGTCGGCTCAATCTCATGTCCGCTCGACGCGTTGTCACCATTTGCCGAGAAGGCGCGTACTACATCTTCGTGCTGGCGTTTATCGTCGGCGGGGCCACGTTGCGCGACATCAACTTGTTGTTCATCCTGGCGGGCATGATGATCGGGCCGTTGCTGTTCAACTGGCGGTTCGTCGTCCAATCGTTGCGGCGGTTGTCGATCTCCCGGCGTTTGCCGGAGCAAATCTTCGCCGGCCGGCCGTTTCGCGTAGAGATTCGCGGGCAGAACGACCGGCGCCGCTTGGGCAGCTGGATGATCGTGGTCGACGATTGCGTACAGGCGGAACCATCCGCTCCCCAGTCTCGCCAACGGGACCCTAGTCCCAACGCCACGGTCGTGTTGCCTCACGTCGCGGCCGGAGGCTGTGGCGCGGCGGCTTACCAGGTTACCCTGCCGCATCGCGGCCGGTACCGTTTCGGCCCCTTGCGGGTTTCCACTCGATTTCCGATGGGACTGGTCAGGGCCAGCGCCAAGCTGAAGCTGTTCGAGCGCGTCGTCGTCTGGCCGCGGCTGGGCCAATTGACGCCCCATTGGCTGGAATTGTTGGATTCCCGGCGTCTGGGGCGTCAAACGACGCACTATCGGCAAGGCCCGATCGACGGAGACTACTACGGGCTGCGCGAATGGCGGTCGGGAGACAGCAAACGCTGGATCCACTGGCGGACCACGGCCAAGTTGGGGAAACTGGCCGTCCGGCAGTTCGAGCAGCAGCAGAACCAGGACTTGGCGCTCGTCTTGGACTTGTGGCAGCCCGACCCGCCGCGCGACGAGGATCGAGGGCGAGTGGAAATCGCCGTCAGCTTCGCGGCGACCTTGGTGGACGAATTGGCGCGGCGCGGCGGCAGCCGGCTGACGATCGCCCTGGCCGCCCGGCAGCGCGGCCTCTGGTCGGCCACCGCCTCGGCGTTGTTCGCGCAACAGACGCTCCAGCGGCTGGCCTTGGTCGACGCCGCCCCGGAGAACCGTCTGGCGGAGACGCTGGGCGAGTTGGTGGCGGAAAACCCGTTGGGCACGCAAGTGGTCGTGATCAGCACGCGGAGCAGCCAGTTGGATCGCATCGGCCGGAGCGATTCCTTTGCTGGGGGCCACCGGCACCGGCGGGCGCTGGGCGCGGTCGTCTGGCTGGATGTGGGTACGGAAGAGGTGGCCCGCGTGTTCCTGTGGGAGTAGTGGATGCGAAAAGCCGGGCTTCTTCGAGAGGCCGGGCTTCTGACCGCGGTAGGTTGCCGCCGGGAGAGGCTGTGAAAAAATTGGGACAGGCACCTCGCAGCCCCCTGTTGTTCCAGGGATTGGCGCGGTGCCAGCTCGGAGCCAGTCCCATTTTTTCACAGCCTCGGACCGTGAGGGGGTGCGGATCGAGATGAAGCTGGAACGGATCGTACAGATTCACGTCGCGATCTTGGCGATGATCGGCGCCGTGCTGTTGGGCATGGGACAGGCGAATTCCCTGTTGCCTCTGCTGGCCGTGTTCGCCGCCGTGACTTCCGTGGTTTTCACCGATATCCTGGGCTGGTTTCGCCTGAATCGGTTCGTCGCCAATCTGGCCGCCCTGGCGGCCCTGTTCTTTTCCCTGAACGAGTTCCTTCAACCCGCCATGCGGGCCCAGTTGATGGCGATCGCCAATCTGCTGATCTACCTGCAGATCGTGCTGTTTTACCAGCGAAAAAACCCTCGGTTGTACTGGCAGTTGACGGTCCTGAGCCTGCTGCAGGTCGTCGTGTCGGCGGCGCTGAACGTGGGTTTCGAGTTCGGGTTAGTGCTGATTCTGTACGCGGCCGTCGCGTTTTCGACGCTGGTCGTGCTGCACGTCCACCGGGAGGGCTTGCGCGTGGTCGAGTCCGCGGCGCGGTCGAGGAGTCGGCGCGAGGGAGAGATGCGATCGGAGCAAGCGTCTGCAGAGCCGGCCGGCCGCTGGCATCGCTGGTTGCGCCGTGAGCCGGTCATTCGGCCGCTGATCAGTTCGACGCGTCTGGGCCGGCACGTCATGGCCAGCGGGTTGCTGCGGCAGATCGCCGTCATCGGCCTGAGCACCCTGGTGTTTGCATTCCTCTTGTTCTTCACCGCTCCCCGGCTGGACAGTTCCGCGCGCCGCGGCTACCACGCCCGTCCCACTCGCGTCGTCGGCTTTACCGACGAGGTGACGCTGAACGAAATGACGTCGATCCTGGAAAGTTCCGACACGGTGATGCGAGTCAGTTTCCGCGAGGTGGCCGGCGGCCGGCCTTACCGGGTTTACGGCGAGCCCTATTTCCGCGGCGCAGTGCTCACGGAATATGTGTACGAGGAAGGCATCGCCAAGTGGCGGCAGCCGCGAGGCCTTGCATTGGGCGGACTGTTCCGTTACCAACTCACCCCCGTCAGCCGGCGCTTGCCGCCCCCTCCGCCGAGCCGCAACCTGGTTCGGCAGGATGTGACGCTGCAGCCGCTCAACGAAAAGGTGCTGTTCGCGATCCATCCGGTCTACGGCTGCGATCAGACCCCCGCCGACGTGCGCGTTCAGCCACATACCGAAGAAGTCTATTGCAGGACGCATCCCGAAGAACGGCCGAGGCAGGAATATCGCTACTCCGTGGTCACCACTGGATTGCTGGGCGGCGTCCAATTGGACGTCACGCCGCTGCCCCGCAACGTCACCAATCTGATGGATCCCGATTTGTTGGCATTCGACGAAGCTCGCTTCCCTACGCTCAAGAAGATCGCCGGCGAGGTTGTCCAACGGCGGCAGGCAACGAGCACCAAACGCGCGGACGTCGTCCGGGCGCTGCGCGATCATTTCCTCAAGCCCGGAGCGTACAACTACACGCTCGACTTTGCCCGCGTTCGCCGCCAGCGGCGGCTCGACCCGATCGAGGATTTTGTCGCCAACCATCGTTCGGGGCACTGCGAGTACTTCGCCAGCGCCCTGGTGATGATGCTTCGCAGCCAGAACATCCCGGCGCGGATGGTGATGGGCTTCCGCGGGGGCGAGTACAACGCCCTGGGCGGCTACTACCAGGTGCTGCAGCGGAACGCGCATGCCTGGGTGGAAGCCTACTTGCCGCCGGAGGAAGCCAAGTCGGAGTCGCCGGTGGACGCCGAGTTGAGCCCCTTGGGCGGCTGGCTGCGCGTGGACCCCACGCCGGGCTCGGACATCGACCGCGCGCGGCAATTGCAGCGCGGCTGGATCGACGTCATGGACGATGTCCTGGATTATGCCAGAACCATGTGGTCCGACTATATTCTCGGGCTAACGGCGAAACGGCAGCAGGAATCGATCTACGAGCCGGTGGCCAACCAGGCGAACCCGGAAACCTGGGCCTCGGTGCTCCAACAGTTGAACGACATGCGCCGCAGCGTGCAGCGCTGGGCGCGAACCATCACGCCCTTTCTCGGCGCCGCCTTGTTTGCGGCCTTGGCCGCCAGCGTCATGGTGTACTGGCGGCGCGGGCGAGCCAACCCCGGCAAGAGTCCCGTAGCGTCCCTGTGGCAGTGGCGGCGGGCTCACGGCGAGTCGGCTCGCGAACAATCCATCTCGGCGCTGTCCATCGAGTTTTACCGCCGACTGGAAGCGGCCCTGAATCAGTTGGGACTGAGCCGCGGCGTCGGCCAGACGCCGCGCGAACTGGCGTTCCAAGCGGGTGAAAGACTGGCCGCATTGGCGCCGCAGACTGCTGCGGCTCAATTGCCGCCGCGGATCGTGGAGATCTTCTACCGCGTCCGTTTCGGCAAAGCCGACCTCCAGGAGGAC
Organism: uncultured Pirellulaceae bacterium; assembly: GCA_964486845.1. Lineage (GTDB taxonomy): Bacteria > Planctomycetota > Planctomycetia > Pirellulales > Pirellulaceae > Anammoximicrobium. The sequence continues at coordinate 35,125 of CAZAQY010000028.1, read as the reverse complement.
GAGCGCCGCGAGATCGACGGCCTGCTCGCCAGCCTGGAAGCGGCGGTAAAACGGACTATGGAGTCGGCGGTTCGCGCGTCAGCAACGTAAGGCGTCGACGTTGTTCCGAGTTTCGGATTTTGGAAACCAACATCCACAACTCGGCTTCTGCCTTTCGCTCGAAGCGTCCGGAAAGGAGACTACCAAGACCCCGCCTCGTACGCCGCGTCGTACATGGCGACGATGTTCTCGGCAGGCACGCCGGCTTGGATGTTGTGGACGTTATTGAACACGTAGCCGCCGCCAGATTTGAAGGCCGTCACGTTGCGGCGCACGTGCTCGCGCACCGTTTCCGGATCGGCGCGAGGCAAGACGTGCTGGGCGTCGATGCCACCGCCCCAGAACACCAGCCGGTCCCCGTAGCGGGACTTCAGATCGGCCGGGTTCATGTCGGCGGCGCTGATTTGGATCGGGTTGAGGATGTCGATGCCGTTGTCCAGCAGATCGGGAATGTAGCACTGGCATGCGCCGCACGTGTGGTACCAGATCTTGGCCGGCGTCCGGGACTTGATCATCTGCACCAGCCGCTTGTGCCGGGGCTTGACGACGCGGCGGTAGAAATCCGGTTGGAACAGCGGACCGCCCTGGCCGGCGAGGTCGTCGCCGATCATGATCACGTCGACCACGTCGCCGACCTGGGCCAGGAACATGTCGAACCAGTCCAGCCAGAACTTCAACGTCTGGTCAAGCAGGGCTTCGCAGAATTCCGGTTGCTCGATCATGTCCATGAACCAACGTTCCATTCCCCGCATGTACCAGCACGTTTCGTACACCACGCCGCTGATGCCGCTGATCACCGCGTACGGCGTCTCGCGGCGGATCTGCAGCGCCCGGTCCCGCAGTCCGGCAAAGCGGCCGGGATCGTTGCCCTTGGGGAATGGATAGCCGCAGATATCTTCGATCTTGGCCTCCGCCAGCGGATGGTGCGTAATGTCCATGTACAGCGGCGCGTCGTCCGGCATCGACCACGTCACGCCGAACTCGTCCGTCAGATCGTGCCACGTGCGGCCGTCCCGTTGGCGAGTGACGATCTCGCCCTGGAAGTCTGCGGCGGCTCCGGCGTGGATGTAGCGCGTGTCGACGCGCAACCGTTGCAGCACCGCCTCGCAGGGCCGCGCCAACTGCTGCACCGCGTCCATGATCGTGATCTCGTCCTGGATGCCCAGGTGCTGAATCAGGGTCTCGTAGGCCAGGCGGTGGATGCCCGTCTGGTTGCCGCCCAAGTCGATCGGCACGCGGTCCGACTGCTCGTGGTTCAGGGCCTTCAACAGTCGCTCGCGCGAGGTCATGGTTTCTTTTCTTGTCGGCATAACTTGCTTCCTTCTTCCCAGACTTGCGTGAGGTGCGGCATCAGCGCCTCGCAAGCCGCGCGGACCTGCTGCGGGCGCTGAAACAGATCGTCGACCAATCCCACGTAACCCCGGAGTTTGTCGGCGATGAAGCCCAGCGGCGGCAGCAGCATGCCGGTAATCGCCGGCACCGTGCCGGACTCGGCCCGCAGCCGAGTTTCCTGGACTCCCCAGGCGCTGAAGAACTGCATCATCGCCATCGCGCCTTTGACCAGCGACGCGCTGTGCTCGAAGGTCACGGGCCCGCGGGCGGGGCTCAGCGGAGCGGCCACGCGCGGCAGCCAGACGTTGTACAGATATCCGGTCGGGTCCTCGATCAAGGCATCGTACTCGTCCGGCTTCATCCAGGCGTCATCCACCGGCGGCTCGCGGTACTGGTGACCCACGTTGACCGGCAGGTCGATACCGGGCGTCATGTAGTACTTCAGCCCGATGGCTTGCGTCATGCCGGTCCAGGTGGCCAGCATGTTGGGCACCACGGCGTCCCAGTCGAAATCCGCGGCACAACCGCGGGCGGCGGCAAACGCCTTCTCGTAATCGTGCGCCATTTCCTGGCAGGTGTACCCCGCATACGCGCCCGTGAACTCGGCGACGAAGGGCCGGATCGGCACTCGGTCCGGCTGCTCGTTCCGCATGGCGGCGGCGTAGCGGCTGAGACGCTGAAGATAGCGTTGTTCCAGATCTGGCATAGGCGAGGCTCCGGGACGAATCCGCGAGAGGCAAGCCGAACTGGACAGCCTCACGCCGCTTCCCACTGCTCGCGCAACAGCTTCACGGCGGCGGGGATGGTCTGGACGCGGTCGCCTTTCGAGCCGCATTCCAGGCTGACGTAATGCTGGTAGCCGAGCAGCTTCAAACCCTTGAAGCCGAGCACATAGTTGTCGCCTTCGTCCTCGCCCGGCATTTTCCGCGTCTTGCGGCTAGCCATGTGGACGTGCCGCAAGTCGTCACCGGCGGAGAGAAAGGCGGCCATGTCGTTGGTCTCTTCCCAGGTCATGTGCCAGAAATCGCCCATCACTCCCACGCCGGGATGGTTCACGTCGCGACAGATGGCGGCGGCGTCGGGAACTTGACGCAGGAAATGCGCCTCGCGGCGGTTCAGCGGCTCCAGCAGAATCCGGGTGCCGGCCTGTTTGGCGTGTTCCGCCAGGTCCGGGAGCAACTGCAACAGCAATTCTCGCGATTCCCAATGCCCCAGCTTGGTCTGCCCGGTGAAGGCCGGGACCATGATCATGCCGGTCGAGCCGAGAGCGCCGGCGGCCGTGAGAATCTCTTTCATGGTCGCCACGCACTTCTGGCGCACGTCCTCTTGTTCGGAGATCAAGACGCCCTCGTAGCCGCTGCAAATCGCGCTGATCTTGATCTTCCGGCCCTCCAGTGCCTTTTTGAACTCCTCAATGCGTCCGGCCAGCCCCCGGCCGCTGGGTTCGATGCCCTCGAAGCCGTTGGCTTCCAGGAAGTCAAGTTTCTCGGTCAGACTTTTGCCCGGCGCCACACCCTCCTGGCAGGACAGTCGGAGCCGAGCCGGCACAGGCGGGTCGGGGAGGGTAACGGCGCGGGCGGTCGAAGCCAGCATCGCGGCCGCGCCACCAGCGGCCGCCAGTTTCATGGCGTCACGGCGATTCGTTCTCATGGCAGATATCTCCACGGTGAGTTTGCAGGAAGCGAAGCCAAACAATCACGCACGGCGGTGATTGTACAACTTCCGACGACCGGCGACCAGCTACGAGACGGGAGGTGCAGAAAGATCCAGGATCCGCCCCCGGTCCAAGCGGTATGCTATGTCGAATTCACGCCCTTCCCTTTAGCCGAAGAGGCAGAACCATGGACAGCTACCGCGCGTCATTCATCAAGCCGATTGTCAGTTGCGCAATCACGATCATCTTTTCGTCTTGTTTCGCCGGATTCCGCACTCCGGCTGCCGAACGTGACCTGGTTCCAACAGATGCGGCACGTGGGGTCGCGACGGACATCTGCCGCGAGGCCATGCTGCCTCCGCGCGGACCAGCCGGCCGGCCGCTGCCGCTGGTCAGCCATTGGAACATGGGCAGCCAGGGCAGGGGCTGGACGCCGCAGTACCAAATCGAACTGCTGAACCAGGGCCATCGCCAAGCTGTGCCCGTTCGGGCTGCTGGACAAGTGGCGCGAACCGTACGGTGAGAGTCTTGCAAAGCTGCTTTCCCATCCGCTATCGTAGCTGCGGTCAGGTTATCTACCGAAAACGCAAGGGCCCAATCATGCCGCGCATCGATGCCAAAACCCAAGTCTGTGCTCTGTTCGGTCATCCGGTCGGGCATTCGCGTTCGCCGGAGATTCACAACGCGGCGTTCGAGGCGTTGGGCTTGCCTTTCGTCTACGTCGCTCATGACGTCGAGCCGGGCCGGGTAGCCAAGGCGCTGGACGGGGTCCGGGTCATGGGCTACCGCGGCCTGTCGGTGACGATTCCACACAAAGTGGAGGCGATGCACGGCGTGGATGAAGTCGATGAAATCGCCCGAGGTATCGGTTGTATCAATACGGTCGTCAACGATGGTGGCCGGCTGAAAGGCTACAACTCGGACGGGCTGGGCGCGCTGGGCGCGTTGCGGGACGCCGGCGCCGATCCGCGCGGCAAGCGGGTTGTCATGCTCGGTTCGGGAGGTGCCGCTCGGGCGATCGCCGTGACCATCGCCAGTCAATCGCCGCCGCGGCAGATCACGATCCTGGGCGTGGTTCTGGACGAATTGGAACGTCTGGTGCAAGACGTGGGCGAATGCGGCCGAAGCCTGGTCGAAGGCGCCGAATTGACGCCGCAGTCGTTGCCGGACGCCTTGAACCATGCCGATCTGTTGCTGCACTGCTCGCCGATCGGAATGCACCCGAAGGACGACGCGAGCCTCGTCCCGGCGGGACTGCTGCGGCCGAAACTGGTCGTGTTCGACGCCGTCTACAATCCGCGCCGCACCAAGTTGCTGAAGGAGGCGGCGGCCGCCGGTTGCCGGACGATCGAAGGCATCGAGATGTTTCTGGGGCAGGCTTACGTCCAGTTTGAATTGTGGACCGGCCGGCAGGCGCCTCGCGACGTGATGCGGCGGGTGCTGGAGGAGAAACTATGAACGTGGTGCTGGTGGGATATCGCGGCACGGGCAAGAGCGCCGTGGGCCAGTTGCTGGCGGAGCAATTGGGCCTGCGCGTCGTCAGCCTCGACGCGGAACTGCAAGGCATGGCCGGCAAGAGCATTCCGGAGATCGTCCAGGAAGTGGGCTGGCCGGGCTTTCGCGATCTGGAAGAACAGGTCGTGGCGAAGTCCACGTCGCAAGACGGCCAAGTGATCGACTGCGGCGGCGGCGTGATCGAACGCGAGGCGAATTTCGCGCGGCTTCGCGCCGCCGGTCCTGTCGTGTGGCTGAAAGCCTCCACCGCCACGATCGTCAGCCGCATCCAAGGCGACACGCAACGCCCCTCGCTCACCGGCGCCAAGAGCTTTACCGACGAAGTCGCGGAAGTCCTGCAACGCCGCACGCCGCTGTACCGCCGCATCGCCCATTACGAAATCGATACGGACGGCCGCACCATCGAAGACATCGCGGCCGAGATCGTGCGATTGGTGCGGCCAGACGCCGCGAACTAGCCTTCCCTTGCGCACGGAGGAGAAGGAGCGCCTGGTGCATGTCAAAACGGCGGAACATCAATCGGAAGTACGCGTCAGGCATCCGGCAACTCCTCCGGCAGAATGATACAAGGCCGGAGCGGCTGCCCCTCCACGATTACGGCGTCCTGGAGCACTTCGCCCGGAAACGGCAGCTCGACGTAGACGTTCGACTCCACCGCCATCCAGTCTGGTGGCTCCGGCTCGCCGAACCGTTATTCTAGCAGGTGAACATCGCCGAAGGTAGCGTGCGCTGCCCATTCGAGAGGCGAATCGTCGGAAGATTCCGGACCGTGACATCATCAACGCCGCAAGGGATTAGCGAAATCCCATTTGGGGCTAGGGGCTTCATCCGGCGGCCCGTCGGCTCAAAACGTCACCTCCACCCGCTGTCCGCTGCGGCTGGACTGTCGCATGGCATCGATAATCGCGGCCACACGGTAGCCGTCTTCGAAGGTGGCCTGGTGGGGGCTTAGCGGCTTGTGGTTCCCCACCGCGTCCAGAAAGTGGAACTTCTCGATGATCTGCGCGTGCTCCCAGCCGATGTTGTGACCGTGCGGCCACCAGGGGCCGACGTAGGGATGTGTGGCTTCGGTGACGGAGATCTCCGTGAAACCCAACAGCGCGGGACCGCCCGTGCCGGTCAAGCAGGCCCACAGGCTGTTGGGATGTTCCAGATCCCATTTGAGCGAACCGTGCGAACCGTTGATTTCCCAGGCCAGGTAGTTCTTGCGGCCCGTGGCGACGACCGAGGACTCCAGCACGCCGACGGCGCCGTTGCCGAACTCCAGCAGCGCCGCCGTGCCCTCGTCGCTGGTTGCTTCCGGGCCGCAGCCGACGCTGGGCAGGGCACGCTCCGGATTGAACGCGCGAACCAAGGCTGAAACGCTCTTGATCTCGCCGACCAGGTACCGGCACTGGTCGATCGCGTGGCTGCCGATGCCCTGTAGGGAACCGGAGTGTGGCCAGCCCGAAGCCCAGACTTTGTCGGCAGGCAGCGTCGGATCGTGTCCGGCCATCTGCAGGTAGTGAATCCGCACGTGATAGATCGCGCCCAGCTTTCCGTCCGCGATCAGGTCCTTGGCAAAGCGGACGGCGGGCATGAAGCGGTAGTTGAACGTACACATGGCTTTGCCCCGCGCCGCAGACGCCGCGTCGCGCATCCGCCGGGCATCGTCGACGCGCACGGCCATCGGCTTTTCGCAGATTACGTGCTTGCCGTGCTCCAACGCGGCGATGCAAGGTTCAACATGGACCGGGTCCGGTCCGCAGTTGTCGAACACCTCGACGCGCGGGTCGGCGACCACGTCGTGCCAGTCCGTGCAGTACTCCTCGTAGCCGTACCGGGCCGCTTCGCGCTGGACCAGGTCCGCCTTTTGGTCGCACAAGATGAGCAGCCGCAACTGGACGCCCGCGGCCGGATAAATGTACGGGATCTTGCGGTAAGCGTTGGTGTGACACTTGCCCATGAAACCGCAGCCAAGCATCGCCAGGCGGAGTTCTGGACGGGCGTCGGTGGTGATTTTGCTCGTAGCCATGTTCTTGCTCCCACGGTGGTTCTGGTGGTGACCGGTGATCGGTGGTCGTGACGTCAGGTCGCCAGCAGATGTCCCAGGTGCTCCCGTGCCCAGCCGATCGAACGCTCCATGTCCCGCCGTTCCACTTGCCACGACTCCGGGCCGTCCGGCAAGTTGGCAGACGGGATGGGAGGATCGTTCCTGGACCAGGACTGGGCCAAGTACCACGACAAGCCGTCGCCCGGAGGAGCCGGGTGGCGGTTCCAGTAGCCCGGCGTCAGGATGTTCAACGGAAATGGCGCGAACTGGGTGTGGATCTCGAGGTTCAAGTGCAAGTCGGGATGGTACCGCGCCAGGAGTTCCGCGATGGCCACTTGGTCGATGTCGCCCTCGCCCAGCGAGCAGTTTTCCAACGCCAGTCCCAGCGGCGTGCGGATCACGCGGTAGTTCTTGAAGTGCGTCGTCAGTGCGTACGGGGCCATGATCTGCGCCAGCCGCAGCGGTTCGTCCATGTCGAACGCCAGATTGGCCGTGTCCACGGTGAAGCCGAACGCCGGGCTGTTGACTCGTGCCAGAATCGACGCCAACTCGCGGACCGTGAAGTCGGCATGGTTCTCCATGGCGATCTTGAGCCCCATGTCGCCGGCCGCCTGGCAGGCCTCGCGGAGGATGGCAACCGCATCGCCGGCTAGTTTCGCCATGTCGTGGCCCGCGTCGCGTGTGAACAAGTCGCCGGCCACGCAGCGGAGCAGGTTCGATCCTAGCTTGCGTGCGATCTCCAAATGATAGATCACCACGCGTGCTTCGCTGACGGCCGTGTCGTAGCCTGCTTCGGCCAGCAACCGCTTGCCCTTCTCCGCCATCGGGTGCCAAGAAAAGACCGAACCCATGCCGAATTCGATGAACAGGCCGAGTTCGCCAGCCGTGGTGCGGATGTGCGCCAAATCACGATCGCGAAACGACTGGAACGGCGAGAGTTCGAACAACACGCCGTCCAGCCCCAGTTTGCTGCTCAGTTGCAGCACGCCGACGGGATCCAGCCCCGAATTCCGCAGCGTGTAAGAATCGACGCCGAGTTTCATGCTCAGGGTTCCTTTGGCCTTTGTCACTGGTCACTGGTCATTGGTCATTGGTCATTGGTCATTGGTCATTGGTCACTGGTCATTGGTCATTGGTCGTCGATTACCGGTCACCGGTCACCGATCGCCGGCACTCCTTCACGTCGCGATGCGGTCCGCTTCCTCCCGGGCGATCCGGCACCATTGGACCGCGTTCTCCGGCCGCCGGGCGAGGGTATGGTTGTCCTTCATGATGATCTCCACGATGCAGCCGCGGGTCTTTTCCAGCATCTGTCGCAATTCCCGGCGGATGCCCTCCGCGTCGATATCCGGCACGGCCAGCGCTGCCGGATTCGGTTTGAGCGAGAACACGTAGCCGTCGCCGAGGTAGTTGGCCATTTTCTCGATATCCACCCAAGGCGAACAGGAGACCCGCCGCAAGTTGTGGTGCCGCTGGACCACGTGCCAGCGGGAATGCAGCGGCTCGCAACAGCCGTAGCAGGTCAAGCCGAAGCGGTCCATGATGGGCTTTTCGTACGGGAACACGAATTCCTCGTACATCGCCGGCGACACGTTCACCGTCTCCTGGCTTTCGGTAAAGCCCCACATATCGCAGCAGCGCACGCGGCCCGCGAAATCGGGCTGCGGCAGTTGGTCCGTAAAGCCGTAGCCGCCCGAGCCGACGTAGGTCCCGTCGTTGTTCAGGCTGAGCAACCCCTCGTTCTCCAGATGGTCGAGTTTCTCCATGTTCCCCCGCGACAGCCGGGACAGGAGTTCCTTCAGTCCGTCGGGGTGGTCGACGAAATCGAGCAGAATGTTCTGCAGGCCGCGAAAGGCCGCCGCCAGCCATGTCAGTCCCAACGACCACCACCAGGCGCCTTTGAGGCGGACCTGCAGCGTCCCGCCGAACACCTCCTGAGCCAGCGCCAGGCAACCGCGGGTCGTTTCCCAGTCGATTTCGTATTGCGGCGAGTGCAACCGCGGGAGGTCCTGATCGTAGTCGCGGATCGGCGCATCCCAGACGTACGAGCCCGCGGAGTCGGTTTTGTGGTATTCGGCCTGCAGTCCCCAATCGTCGGGCGAAACGGTGTAGGGGACGTCGAAGAACGGCTCCACGGGCTTGTCGTCCCGCATGCCTTCGGCCCAGAAGATCTCCTTGCGGAGGTCCATTTCCCAGCGGCGGGCGAGCTTGCCGCGGCACTGCATCTGCGCTTCGGTGATGATCTCGTTCCAGCCGTTCTCCGGATCGCAGAAAACCAACGGCCGCTGGCGGCGCAGGCCGTTGTGCGCGGTCCACAGGCGGCGGACCTCGGCCATCCGCTCGCCGCCGGCGATTTCCGCCACACGCTCGGCCAAGGCCCGCAGCACCTGCTTGTCCTGCGGTCCCAGGAACACGTCTTCGCGCCGGAACCCGGTCTGGATCTTCCCCGCCGCGGTCTGGTCCAAGCCGGTCGATGGTCCGTTGCCGTAACCTTGCATGAATTTCAACTTCCGACATGCTCGAGCGGCAAGCACGACGTTTTCGAGATCAGCACGTCGTTCACGGCTGCGCGGGTCAATTCGGTGAGGGCCGCCATCTCGCTCCGCTCGATGCCTGGCTCTCCCCTCGCGGAGCGAGAGGTCTACGTTACATCTTTCCCGCCATCGCATTCCAAGGCTCGACGATGCGGAGCACCTTCGTCTGCAAGGCGCGGTAGCAATCGGGCAGGTCGAAACGGGCCAGCACGTTGGGCAGCAAGGCGGACAACGGCCAGCCGTATTGTTCGGACTCGGCGATGTCGGTGTACGACGTCAAGGCGTTCTTCAGCGTCACCTGCTTGGCGGCGTCACTCAGCACCGCCGCCAGCGTGCCGGCCAGCGCCCCCCAGCCTTTGGCGACCAGGTGGACGTCGGTGTGGCCCAGACTGGCCAGCCAATCCAGCACGCACAGCACGTCGTGCGTCTTCTGCCCCAGGTAAGGCCGATCCAGCATGAGGCTGTGGATCGCATAGAAGTAATCGCAGCCGTAGGGGGCCAGGAACGAATTGACGCCGCACGTCTCCGGGCGCGATTCGCCGACGCCGCGGACGTCGCACGTGAAGAGCGGCGAGTCGGGTTCGGCTTGCAGCACTTCGCGGATCAGCGGTTCGTCGCGCAGTTCCGCATCGCTGGAATGGTGCGACACGTACAGGATGGCCCGCGGCCCGCCGCGCGGTGGACGCGAGTACCAGGGCTCCTGGTACAAGCGGTAGACCAGCGCCTGGATGCCGGGCTCGGTCTCCACCGCGTAAGCCACGGCCTGCGCCAACGGGTACCGGCGGGAGCTCAGGTAGCGCAGGATGCGATAGTCCGGCACGCCGGTGCGCGGCGGCAGCTTGAGGACTTCCGTCACGGCGCGAGTCAAGTCCGCGCCGGAGACTTGCCCGCGGGCAGCCGCCAACGCCTGGGACTTGTCCCGCGTGAATTGAAAGACCGTGCGGGCGCCCTGTTCGGCCACCTGGCCTTTGGGCGTACACCACAGGACCTCGTCCTTCTCGATCGTCAGCGGCGGTTCGGTGGTGGCGTCGGAGATCTTGGTGACGCGGTTGAACCAGCGGTACATGGCTTCGCGGTTCTCCTGCGTATAGCCGTGCGTGGTCGGTCCGATGAACACGGCGATCTCGTCCTCGGGGCCCAGCAGCCGGTACAGCTTCGTCAGTCGGGCGTGAGCCTCCTCGACGCCGCGCGCGTCGAAGTAGTCGCGTTCTTTGCCCAAGATGATGATCGGCTTGGGAGCCAGCGCCGCCAGGAAATCCGCGTGATCCAGACCCAGTGCCAGGGCTTTCGGCGGGCACTGCTCCGTGTCGGCCGGTAGCTCATTTTCCATGTTCCGGCGGAAGGTGGTGACGAAGCACGACGGGGCCGCCATCGTCCAACGCTGCTCGACACCGCACAGCCACGTGGTCATCGTGCCGCCCCCGGAGTTGCCGGTGACGCCGATCTGTTGCGGGTCGACTTCCGGCCGCGTCAGCAGGTAATCCAGTGCTCGGATTCCGTCCCACGCCCGCCACATGCCCAGGAACTCGCCGACCAGGAACTGCTGGTTGCCGGCGATCAAGTGTTCGGTCACCCCGGCCCCGAAACGCGGCGTCAGGTCCTCTTTGACGTACTGCAGTCGCTCGCCCTGGCCCAGCGGGTCGTAGATCAAGCAGGCATAGCCCAGGCGAGCCAGTGCCTGGGCGAACGACTGGTACGCCTGCTCGGCCTTGCCGTTGGTCGAATGCCCGCACGTGCCGACCACGCCGGGAACCGGCTGGGTGCGGCCGTTGGGCAGGTACAGATTGGCGGTCACAGGGAATCCGGGCCGGCTCTCGAAGATCACCTTCTCGATCCGGTACGCATCCCGTTCGACGACGCCCGTGACGCGCGGATTCAGGGGGGTACGTTCCGGTTCGGGTCCGAACGACTCGCGGATCTTGGCGCGGACGGCCTGGACGTAGGCCTCGGCGTCGGCCTTGGTCTGCAGCGCCTGCCTGGCGGCCATCCCCTTCGCTTCGGCCGCGCGGACCTGGGCCACGAAGAACTCTTGAACCATCCGCGGAAAACGGTTCAGCGGCTGCAGCGGTGGCGGCGGATCGGCGGCCGCGGCCGTTGCCTCTCCGACGGTTGCAGTGCGGAACAGGGGCAGGCCGGCCGCACCGATCACGGCGGCCTGCAGCAGTTGACGGCGGGACACGGCCCGGTTCGAGCCGGACGGCGAATGTTGCTGTGCTTGATCGTGCATGGCGATACCTCCTAACACGGACACTCTCGTGGGCTCGATTATCGCGGATTGACCGGCGAAAGAAAACACCATGTATGACTTTTGCGTTGGCTGCCGGTTTCCGCGGGTCGGGACGGAGTCCCAACCCACGGCGGACACCTGACGCGGTTGCGACATCCGCCGATCGTCGCCATACTGGACGGCGATGGAAGGAGTTGCTCGATGATCGACCTGCGAGAACAAAAACGCCAGATGCGTCTTCAGACGCTGGCCGCCCGCAAAGCACAACAGGACAAGGACGGCCTGAGCCGCAGGATCATGGATCGGCTATTGGAGTTGCCGGCGTACCAGCAGGCACGCACGGTGATGCTGTACATTGGCGTGCGCAGCGAAGTCAGCACGCGCCAGTACGTGCCGCGGATTCTGGCCAGTGGCCGGCGCGTGGTGGTGCCGTTCTGCCAGGGCGACGAGTTGGGCCTGTTCCTGCTGACGGATCTGAGCGAATTGGAGCCCAGCGGCTTTGGACTCTTGGAGCCACCGCCAGTCTTGCGGGCGCAAGCGGATCGGCGCCCCCACGTCCGTGACTTGGACCTGATCGCGGTTCCGGGGCTGGCGTTCGACCGCCGCGGCGCGCGTTTGGGTCACGGCAAAGCTTACTACGACCGGCTACTGCACCGAGTCCGCCGAAATGCCGTCCTGGCCGGCCTGGCGTTCCAGTGTCAGATGGTGGCGGAGGTTCCCACAGGCAGACGCGACGTGTTCATGGACTTGGTGATCACGGAAGACGCCGTGTATCCGGGCATCGGCCGCCACGCACGAAACCCGACCTTGTTGAAAGAACCGGGCTTCTGACTCGTTTGGCCGCCATGGCTCTCGACCTGCATGGAGCTGCCCCTAACCCCACGCGCGACGGACTTCCGCCGACAGATGATTCAACCCGTAGTCACCGTTCCACCGTTCGGCGCGGGTCTCTGACCCCGCTGAAACCGCCGACCGAAGGTCTCCGATTTCGGTTTTGTTAGCGATTCTCCATGTCCGCCGGTTCGTAGACGGTGGCCAGCAGTTCTAGGTCGCGGATGGCCTGTCCGACGGTGATCCGCAGCTGATGCGGCCGCTGGCAGCAAAGGCACACGATCGGGAGGCTGACCGTGATGTCAACAGCAGAGGCAAGGCCCTACACCTGCCGCTGGTTCAGTTCCGGCGTCAGGTGCCTTGCGCGGCCGATCAGGCGAGAACCTTGTCGAATCGTCTCGACAGGTCAGCCGATCCTCCTCGGTTCGGCGGTGGAAAGACCTGTTCTTCGATCAGGTGGCCTCGGTGCTCCAAACGCTGTGGAACGTTGATGTTCAGGACGTCGATCGTGGTTCGGCCAACGGGGCTCTTTCCCACGAGTCTCGGCCCGTCCCACTCGAAATGATCGGACCACTCGTCGACTCGCGGATGGAAGAGCCGCGTCAACAGACCAGTTTGAGGATCGATCCCCGCGATGTTGGGACCCTTGTAGCTGTTGCAGTTGAAGCAGGACAGGGCAAGGTTGCTCTCGGCAGTTGGACCGTGATGCTGCTGGGACGAATTCACGGAGTCCAACATCCATCGCGGCCCCTTATCGCTGCCAGAGCCCCGCGTGCTTCAGCGACAGCCGTGCTTTCGATTGGAGCAACGCCAGGAAGTTTCCGACGCGCCGGTAACTCTCCAGCTTGTCGCGTTCCTCCTCCGTCAGTTCCCCCCGGTTGTTCTTGTCGGCCAGTTCCCGCATCTGCTCGTTTTGTGCGTCCGAGAAGTGCAGTCGGACGATCGCTCGCGCCACATCAAGTTCGAAATCGCCCTCCTGGGCCTCGACGACTTCCGCCATGATTCGAGAGTCGAGTAATGTCGTTGCGCCACTCACGGTTATCTCCTCACGTACTGGAAACATTCCCAGACGCAAGAATACACGATTTGGCAAATTCAAGCCAGCACAAATCCGCAGCCAACCCCTTCTTCGGGGTGCCCTCCTCGCCCGCCACCGCCCCGCCCGCCTCACCGACATCCACGGCCAGTCCCCCGTCGTCCGCAGCCTCTCCGCCTTCGCCGCTGCCCCGCACTCCAACGCCTTCATCTTCGCCGGCTCCAGCGGCATCGGCAAAACGGCCGCCGCCTGATGGTAATGGTCGTAGCGGCAGAAGTTGTAGATGGCGATGGCCCGATCGTCGTCCGTCTTGCAGTCCTTGGTCACCGACTGGACAATCGCCGCCAGCGAGGAACAGTCCGGCGCTCGATCGTTGACGACCCGTACACAGTCCAGCGATTGCGCCGTGGCAGGAATCGCGGCAACAACCGCGGCAACGGCGGCGACGACAATACCGAGCAGTCTCATAGCTGACCCTTTCTTGACCCGCTCCACCTCCGGTACAACCAGTACACAGGCACACCCAGCGCGATGCACAACAGTCCGGCGCGCGATTCCAGCGGATGACTGGCGTAGATCTGCGTCAGGAACCAGACGTAGACCGCCACGAACACCAGCGGCGTGACGGGGTATCCCCAGGTCCGATAACGGCGCCGCAACTCCGGACGCCGATACCGCAGCACGACCACGGCCAGCACGCTGAGCATGTAGAAGATGCTCGCCGAGACTACGACGCAGTTGGTCAGCACGTCGAACGTGGTGCCGCCCTGCAGGCTGAGGACCGTCCGCCGGGCCAATTCCCCCGTCAACGCATCCGCCGCCACGTCTCGGACCAAGTGCCGTCCCCAGGCCACGGCGACCACCAAGCCGGCGGCCATGGCGGCATGAACCACAATGGCGATCACCGGCGTGCGATAAGCTGCGTGAACGTGGCCCAGTTCGCGAAAGAACACGCCGTCACGGCCCATCGCAAAGGTGACACGAGGCGCGTACAGCAGGTTGCTGTTGAGAGCCCCGAAGACGCTGCACAGAATCACCGCCGACATGCTCGCCATGCCGAAGCGGCCGAGCAATCGCCGCAGCATCTCCTCGGCGGCGTGGTTGCCGGCCGCCTTCATCTCCGGCATGGACAACACGCCGTGATAAGCGATGTTGGCCGCTACGTACAGCAGCACCAGGATCCCGACGCCGGCGAACAGGGCCAGCGGGATATTGCGTTGCGGCCTGCGCACCTCCTCGGCCAACGGCGCCAAGCCGTGCCAGCCGTCGTAGGCCCAGAGGACGGCCAGCAGCACCGCGCTCAGCTGCAGCGACAGCGTCGGCAGTCGCGGCGTGACCGCCGTTGCGTAGTTGGACAATTGCAGGCCCCGTTCGGACCACGGCAGCAAGAGCCACGGCAGCAGGGCGAGCAGCGCCAGGAAACCGGCTTTGACCACGGTCGTGGCAAACTGCACTCGGCCTCCCCACACCACGCCCAGGACGTTCACCCAGGCCAAGACGGCCAGCAAACCGATCGCCAGCACCACTTGCGTCCCCACGGACACATTCCACTGCAGGGCCAGAGTCAGGGATCCGATGAAGGCCACGGCCAGGGCGCCCGTCGAGGCCGGCCGGCTGAAGAGCATCTCGCACCAGCCGAACAGAAAGGCCACCGGCTTGCCGTAGGCCTCCCGCAGATACACGTACAGCCCGCCTGCCTGAGGCAGCATCGTGGCCAGCTCGGCCACGCACAGCGCGCCCAGCAAACACAGCACGCCGCCTGCGATCCAGACGGACAGGATCAGCCAGAGCTGACCGCAATCTCCCGCAATGTTTCCGGGCTTGAGAAAAATGCCCGAACCGATCGTGTTTCCCACGACCACCGCCGTCGCCACGGCCGGCCCCAAGGCCCGCCGGAGCCTGGCCGGACGCGCGTTGTCCAGGTTGTCAGTACGTGACGATTCCATCGTGGCGACCTCGCAGGCGGGCAACAGTTCATCCGTCACACAATAGAGACGTCACGGACTCGCGATGGCCCTCACGACGTGCGGTCCACGGCCACGGAAATGCCTTCGAACAGGGCGTGGGCGACGAAACGCAACGACGGCAACACGGGCGCGGCCGTCAACTCGTCCGCGGATTTGTGGACCGCGACCTCCGTAGGCGACGTATAGACGTATACCTGCTGAGCGTTGGGGAAGATGACCCACACCAACCGCGTTCCCGCTCGGAAGTACTCGTCGACCTTGTCGATCACTTCGTCCGCCGAATTGTTGGGACTGACGATCTCGACCATCCAGTCGGGGACGACGTCCCAGGCATTGGAATTCGGCGGCAGACCAGGCCAGCGTTCGCGAGATACAAAGGCGAAATCGGGACGGCGTTGGAGATCACTCACGGCATCCAGTAAAAAAAGATTCTCGATAACGGCGTGCCCCGTCTCTTCCTCGGGGGCGTGCCGCACGAGAAGACGTCCCAGACGGAAAGCGATCAGGTTTTGGCGCGCCCCCGCGGTTTTCTCCTTCCTCTGGCCGTCCACGACTTCGTACAGCCGGTCATCGGCCATGTCGGCGCAGGGCGGAACTGCCAAGACTGCGGTCATCTTTCGGTCCCCGGTTTCATCGGCTGGGAAAGCAACTCCTACAAGTCCATTGTTCGTTGCATTCTAACAAGAGAGGCGGTTTCGTGCCAACTGTGCCTGCTCGCGCCGTCCGGGAAACACGGCCACAGACACGCTGCAGGAGTCCGGGCCAAGGCCCCTTCGTTTTTGCGAGCGGGTGTGTAAGAATGGACGGCTGCGACTGTTTCAGCAACCGTTCACGATTATCGGCTGAAACGAAGCCGGGCTGTTCCGAAAAAGACGGGCTTCTGAGCGAGAGTCGAACCTGGTTTTTTGGGGGAATCAACCTGATGAAGGACAATTCGCCTGGAACGCGTAGGAGGGAAGCTGCGGGCTCGATCGTCGATCCGGGAATCCCTTTGCACGAACTTGTCGCCCGTGTGGAACAGGGATTTCGTCAGCGTTTTGGGCGTGCGCCGCAGTGGATCGCCGCTGCGCCCGGCCGCGTGAATCTGATCGGCGAGCATACGGACTACAACGGCGGCTTTGTGCTGCCGATGGCCATCGAACGCTACGTGGTCATGGCGGCCGCCAAGCCGAAAGGACCGGCGGGCGATGCGGAAGTCGGCCTGTACAGTTCGGCGATGGACCAAGCGGAACGTGTTCGCGTCGGCGCGTCCGACTTCCGCCAGCTGGCTCCCTGGGCGCGCTATGTGTACGGCGTCATGGTCGGCTGCCGCGAGCAGGGCTTGGAGCCGCCGGCGCTGGACGTGCTGATCGACTCGACCGTGCCGTTGGGCGGCGGATTGTCCAGCAGCGCGGCGCTCGAAGTCGCCACTGCTACGCTGATCGAGGCGGTGGCGGGCAAGAGGCTCGATCCCATCCGGAAAGCGCTGCTATGCCAGAAGGCGGAACACGAGTACGCGGGCATGCCCTGCGGGATCATGGATCAGTTCACGTCGGTCCTGGGCCAAGCCAACAAACTGCTGTTGCTGGACTGCCGTTCGACCGAAGTGCAACTGGTGCCGCTGGCCGATCCGGACGTCGAGGTGCTGATCGTCAACACCAATGTGAAACACGAACTCACGGGCAGCGAGTATCCCCTGCGGCGGAGCCAGTGTGAAACGGCGGCTGCCGCGATGGGCGTGCGCTCGCTGCGTGACGCTTCGCTGGAGATGCTCGCGCAATTCAGCCCGTCGTTGGAACCGGTGCTGCAGCGCCGAGCGCGGCACGTGATCGGAGAAATCGAACGCACGGAAACCGCGGCCCAATGCTTGGCAGCGGGCGAGTGGGCGCGGTTGGGCGAGTTGATGTACGCCAGCCACGCCTCGCTCCGCGACGATTACGAAGTCAGCTGTCAGGAACTGGATCTGCTCGTCGAACTGGCGCGGAAGCACGGCGATGGCGGCAAGGTCATCGGCTCGCGGATGACGGGAGGCGGCTTCGGCGGCTGTACCGTCAGCCTCGTCCGGAAAGAACATCTCGAACCGTTGGCCGCCGCGATCGACGCCGACTATCGACAGCAGACGGGCCTCGCGCCGTCGCTGTTTACGACCCGGCCGGCGCAAGGCGCGCAGATCGTGCGCGCCTGAAGAGCGGGAAGCGAGCTTGGGGATTCGGACCTGCGGGCAGTCTTGTTCGGGCCTCTCAGCCGCGTTCGAGAAACAACGATCACCTCGTCAAAGTAGCCATCACACTCCGTGTGATGATCAGCAAGAAACAGGGAACCGTTCCTGCTCGAACGCTGCTAAGCCACGCGCTGGCCGAATTCGGCGGGGTAGGCAAAACCGCTGGCGGCGTCGTTCCAGCGACTCAGTGCCACCGCCACCAGATGGCCGCCAAAGGCGACGGACAGCTTCAGCGCGTGCTGAAAACGATTGCGGCGACCGACCAGGGGCAAACAGTCGAACGTCAGCTCCGGATCGGGATCGGTCAGGTTGATGGTCGGCGGAGCGAACCCGTCCCGCATCGCCATCAGGGTGAGCGCTAGTTCGACGCCTCCGGCAGCGTTGATCATGTGCCCCAGCATCGACTTGATCGAACTGACGCAGACGCGATCGGCCGCTCGCCCCAGCCCCCGCCGAATCGCACGCATCTCGACCAGATCGTTTTGTTCCGTCCCGGTTCCGTGCGCGTTGATGTAGCCGATGTCGTCCGGTTGCAGGTCGGCCTTCCGCAGCGTTTCCTTGATCAGCCGCGTCAGCGACTCGCTCTCGGCGTCCAGTCCCGTCACGTGGTGGGCCTCCGCCAGCGCCGTGCAAGCTTTGATTTCCGCATAGATCTTCGCGCCCCGCTCCACCGCGTGACTGAAACGCTCGACGATCAGCATGGCGGCGCCTTCGCCCAGCACGAAGCCGTGCCGGTTCCGGTCGAAGGGCCGGCAAGCCCGCTGGGGATCGTCGTCTTCGGCCAAGACCTTCATCTGCCGGAAACCAGCCGCAAACAGCGCGTCGATGGCGTCGGCGCCGCCCGTCAGGGCGATGTCGCATTGATCGTCGCGGATCGCCCGCACCGCCGACAGGACCGCGATCAAGCTGCTGGCGCAGGCGGTCGAGTAGCTGAGCCGAGGTCCATAGAGCCCAAAGCGATTGGCCAATTCCGTGCAGGCCATGTTCGGAAGGAATTGCTGCCACCAGGGCACCCCGACGTCTTCGGCGGCAAGGGTTCCGACGCGCAGGTCAACGAATCGGCTGTCGCCCATGTGCCCGTTGATGAAGCACCCGAACCGGTCCACAGCGATCGAACCGACATCGACCCGCGCATCGTCGATCGCCTCGGCGGCCGCGATTTGACTCAACGGAAAAACCTTCATACGGCCCTGCGGCAGGCCGGGCAGGTCTACCTCGGCGCCCAGCACCAGACCCGCAGGAACGCCGCGCAAGGCTCCCACTCGACGCACGCCGCTCTTGCCTTCACGAACCGCTCGCCACACCGATTCCCGGTCTCGCCCCACGGAGGTGATGATACCAATCCCCGTGACGACAATCGCTTCGCTGCTGGAATCTGGAATGGGCACGACCAAGCCACCTCGCCCACGATTTTGACACTTCCGGGAATCTCGCATACAGGCGGCAGTTTCCCCTCTCAGGCCAGATTAACCTTCGAACGGCATTCAACGATTCCTTAATACGTCAAGTCGTCAAAATTTTCTACACAAGTTAGGCAAGATTTTAGCTTTCAACAGGGTTTTACGTGCAAAACTCAGGACAGATTCGTGGAAAAGTTGGCCCAACCACCCATTGCATTTCAAAAGAAACCAGCTACACTACTTGCCAGCGTGGGTTTATTGCCCAATTTTATGAATAAAATGGATTTAATGCGGGAAATTTACCCAAAGCTCGCCTGAATCACAGGAGGGAACGATCTCGTGGGTGAGCCGTCCTTGAAGGCGTCTGATGGCAATGTCCGAATCGTTCATCCTGGGCGAATTCCGTCGCGCGTTAGACGATCGCTATCGGCTTTCCATCCCCAACGAGATGGCCGAGTTGCTGGCGGCCGACGGTGAGGAGTGCATTCTGGCGAAAGAGCGAGCTGGAGCCTTGAGTTTATGGTCCGCCGCTCAATGGCAAGATAGGTTGGACAGCGGCTTGCGGCTGGTCAAGGAGAAGATGCAAGCTGGCCGCTTGGACGGACGGGTCGAGGACGTGCAGTTGCTGGGACGGCTGATCTCCACGCGGCAGACGATGGTCAAGCTCGCTGGCCGCAGCCGATTGGTGCTGCCGGAAGGCTTCCGGGAGTTTCTGGGTGTCGAACGGGGTGGAGATGTGCTGGTAGTGGGGGCGGCCGTGTGCATCGAACTGTGGCGCCCCGACCGCTGGTTTGCGTATGTCGAGGAACAGATGCCGGGGTTCCGGCGTTTGTTTGACAACCTGTCAAGTTGACGGAGTAGTGGAAAGAGGTCCGACTTTTCCGAAGAGCCGGGCTTCTGGAGTGGAGCGAAACGGGGCGCGAGTACTCGATGCGGCACGGCCGCGTGTGCCGCATGCCTGGGTCCTCTGAAGGGGAGCAGCAACCAGAGGGAATGTCGCACAAGGCTGGCTGCCGCATCGAGTACTCACGCCCCGTTGGCTCTTGTTCGCTGGGCTTGGCTGCGCCCTTCTTCTTGGCGGCGTTGTGGCCGGTCTCTGACCGAGCCACCGACATCGACCGCAGGTCTCCCCTGCCGTTGGAGACCTGGGGTCGGACGTTTCGGCGCGGCCGGAGACCCGCGCCGAGCGCTGGTAGGCCGCGCTCCCGGCTGGGACGCGGGTTACGTCGGCGCGTCTTTTTTCTCCGATTCCGGCTCTTTGCGCGTCGTGACGAACGTCATGCGCAACTGATGCAGCAGATCATCCAGCATGCCCGCCTCGTCCTTCGTCAGGTTGCCTTTGGTTTTCTCCTCGATCAAACTGAGCATGTCGATATAGTGCTTGGCCAAATCCGGGCGCACGACGGGATGCCCTTGGACGGGATCGGGGATCTTGCCCATGGCAGTCAGCGCCGGGACCGCGAAGGTGGTGATCAGCACCTCGAACGACGCGGGAGGGATCCGGCCGGCGGCCGCTTCGCCGGTCGCTTCGCCAGTTGGCCGCGCGTCCTCCGCCGTGGTCGCTTGCTTGGCCGCCTCTCTCTCTGCCCGCACGCGGGTCTTCCAATCCTCGTCTACTACGATTTTCGGTTCGTCTTGTTGGTCGCTCATACGATAACCTCCTCCAGGCGTTCGGACCGGTTACTGTGCCGTTCGATGGCTGCGCCGACGAAACCGGCAAACAACGGATGCGCGGCCGTCGGTTTGGATTTGAACTCCGGATGGAATTGGACCGCCACAAACCAAGGATGTGCCGGCAATTCAACGATTTCCACCAGCTTGTCGTTGTCGCTCGTCGCGGCAATCCGCATCCCGTGGGCCACAAATTGCTGCCGGTACGTGGCGTTGAATTCGTAGCGATGCCGGTGCCGTTCCGAGATCGTTGCTCGTCCGTAGCACTGCGCGGCGCGGCTGTCCGGCGCCAGTTCGGCGATCTGCGCTCCCAGCCGCATCGTGCCGCCGATTTCCGTGATGACCACGTCCGTTTCATCGTCGGCCAACTTCTGGATGACGTCTTTGATCTCGTTGGTGATGTGCGGGATGACCTGGACCGTCTTGCCCAGAAATTCGCCGCGGCGTTCCTTTTCGATGACGGACAGATTTACGAAAATGTGTTTCGTCATGTGTGTATTTGCCCTCCTGGCAAGCAACTCTTGCTGAACCGATGATGTCCGCCAAAGCATCTTGGTGCCGCAGACATAAGTCTCTCGCGCACAATACTTTGCGGTGATTGAAAAACAACTGGCAGGAGAGGTGAAACCGCCATGCTGGCGGCTCTATGGCCCGATTCTAGCAATTCAACGCCCGTCTGACAAATGCCCGGTAGTCCTTCTCGGTGTCGATTCCAATCGTCGGTTCGCTCACGACGCCCACCAGGATTGTGAAACCTGCTGACAGAACCCTCAACTGCTCCAAACTCTCCAGTTTTTCCAGGTCCGATCTGGGAATTTGAGTCAGCTGCAGCAGGAATTCGCGGCGGTAGGCGTACAGTCCAATGTGCTGATAGAAATGCGGCGGATTGTCCGCCAGCAAGGAATCTTCCCACTGGCGGGCGTGAGGGATCGGACTGCGGCTGAAGTACAGCGCCCTGTACCCGGCGTCGAAAACCACCTTGACGCAAGACGGCTCGTCCAGCTGCTCGCGAGTGCGGATCGGGGTCGCCAAGGTGGACATGACCGCGTCCGGGCGGTCCTCCAGCAGTTGGATTGCCAAGTCGATAGCTTCGGCGGCGATCTCCGGTTCATCGCCCTGGACATTGACCACGATATCCGCGTCGGGCATCTGCCGAGCGACCTCGGCGACGCGGTCCGTGCCGCTGGCCGCCGCCGGATCGGTCAAGAACGCCTGCCCTCCGAAACGCCGGACTTCGTCAGCGATTTCTTCGTGGTCCGCCGCGACGCAGATCCCCAGCGGCTTGCGGGCTCGGCTGGCCGATTCATAGGTGTGCTGCAGAACCGTCTTTCCGGTTTCGCGCAACAGCAGCTTTCGTGGCAGCCGAGTCGACGCCAGTCGCGCGGGAATGATGATCTGGCTGCGCGAGCCGCCGCTGCGTGAAGGTGGTTCCCTAATCATTGCACAAGGCGTCTCCCAGTCGCGATACTTCTGTCATCGACTCTTCCGCTGCCTCAAGCAACGGTTTTCAACCGTATCCTGGCCTCGACTCGGTTCAGCGACCTCCGGACATCGTCCCTCGTCGGCCGGCTCTGCTTAGGCAACACTTCGGTCAAAGCGGATTGCGTAGATGGCCGTCGACTGTCGCAGGTGTCTTGAACAAATCGGCCAGCTCCTGAGCCTTCACATCTGCCTGGAAAAGTGTGGGATCCGTTTGATGAAGCGTGGTGAGCAATGCGGCGAGTCGGGCGCCGACCTCACGATTCAACAATTCCGCTGTTTCATCAAGGAAGAGCTTGACATACCAAACGTCCCCCTTGGTTGGCCAAAGCAGCCGAGGAGATTCAACAATTCCTTTGACAAGCAGTCGTAACTTGAGCGCGTCGGATGGCGTGACGACACCCATGTTGTGAGCGACTGTGTGGCGAAGTTGCCAGACGATGCTCATCAACTCATGGCGATCGCGTAGGCCCGAAGGATTCTGAGTGTGGCTTGGGAAAACGTAGAATTCTCCCTGCGTGAAAGGGTCGGCGAGAATCCGGCGAAATCGTTTGTTGGTTTCGTCACAGTCGCACCAGGCAAGAGGCTCGCAAAGCGATCTCCCCAAATTGCCACTGCTGAAATGTGCAGCCATAACGCTGCCTTTGGCCGAGAAGACATCGAGCCGGTCGTCGCTCGTACACCTCGCGACATGATTGATGCATTCTGCTGCAAGTTGTTTTAGGAATCTCTCAAAGGCTTCGACCATTCCTAGCAGTACCATGGTCGCCAGACGGTGCATGTGCGCATCGTAGGACACACGATACACAGAGACTTCCGCGAGATTCCGTTCGATGTAGACCAGGAGGTTCCAGGCATCGTTTGCCGAACGCCTATAATGGTAGCAGGGAACTTCAGATTCTTGCGGCAGATCGATCGAGTGACTGGGGATGCGCTTGAGATACGTATCGAAATTTATCGCGGGCTTTGGCATCGCTATTCTTCCGTCTCTTCCGGGACGCGGCTGACTTGTTCCATGGCCCTGTCCTCGACGAGAAGCCAATCCGCGTCAGGCCTTTCCTCCCAGCAAAACCGGAATACGCGGTCACCTTTCTTGTCCAAATAGGCGACATCGCCGATCTCCTCCGATGAGAGCGTTTCACCCGTTGCGACGGGCGTTTGCCTTGAGTCCAGAAGCAACAGCGTCCCTCGAAGACTCTCCAGTGCTTTCGCCAACTCGTCACTCGGACACGGGAAATCGAGCCGCTGCATCAGGACACGATCCCCGTCAACGCTCCACCACGACCCCCCCCTCTGGCGATCCATCCAGGCGGCGAGTTCTGAAACCGGTACCCGGAAATGGGGCAACTGACGGATACTTCGAGTTGATTCTGGCATGGCTTCAACATCCTTCCGGATGACTAAGGTATTGCGAAGTGGGACAGAAATCTAATTCCAGGCGATGTTTCTCTACGGTAACCGTCAGATCAATCTAGCCCATCTGAATCGCTTGTTCAACGGGAGGAAAGTGGACCAATGTCCGACTTGGTCTGCGACGCTTCGCCGAACGCGGCTTCTATTTCGGTGGCGGGCCGCGTGCATCTCGAAACGGCGATCCTGCCTTGTAGAGTTCGATCCGATGCTTCAGAATGTCCACGAACTCCGAATTCCCGGCGGCCGACGCGCGGGCAAGAGCCAACTGTGCCACTTGCACCGCTTCCGGAAATCGTCCGGCTTCCGCGTAGGCAGCCGCCAGTGTGTCCAAGACCGGCAGGTCTTTGCCGGCGGTACACTGAAAGGCTCGCTCCGCGAGCGCGACCGCCTCGGCGGCATTGCGGATCGACGGGTCGGCGTCGGTGGCCAAGATCCAAGCGCAGCGGTTTAGGACTGCCACCTGATCGGACTGCCGCCGCAAGACATCCCGCCAGCGATCCAGCGCTGCGCGGGTCTGGCCCTGTTCGTACAGCACGACGCCCAGATTCTGATTGGCGCCGACATGATCTGGCTCGATTGCCAGAACGCGCCGAAAATGCGATTCGGCTTCCGCGAGTCGTTGGCGGTCCAGCAGCGCGATGCCTAAGTTGATGTGAGCCTTGACGTAGTCCGGATTGATTTCCAACGCTTTCCGGAAGTGACCGATGGCCTCCTCGACCAGTCCTTTTCGGATCAACGTATTCCCCAGGTTGAAATGGCATTCGGCATAATTGGGATTGAATTTCAGGGCTTGTTCGGCATGCGCGATCGCCTCGTCGAGTTGGCCGAGCCGCTGGAGCGCGAGGCTCAGATTGTTATGGGCCTCGGCGTGGTCCGGCTTGATCTCCAGGCACTTGCGAAACCGCTCGTCCGCCTCCTTCAACTCGCCGCGTTCGGCCAAGGCGATGCCGAGGTTGTTGTACGCCATCCAACAGCCCGGATTGCGGGCAATCGTCGTGCGGAACAGCGTCTCGAAATCCGCGTACATCCGGCTTTGCTGCCGCGTCAATGTGCCCAAGAGGGCCAGCAGCAAGAAACACACCGCATAGCCGGCCGGGTGCCGCCAAAGTCCTCGACGGCCCAGCCAGGATGCCAGTCCGGCCGTTGCCAGCGAGATCACGCCTAGACTCGCCAAGTACTGAAAATGGTCCGCTACGAACGAATACCGGAAGGGATAGACGTTCAGGAACCCCAACACGGGGAACAGCGTGCCGGCGTAGAAAAGCATTCCCGCCAGCGGTCCGCGCGCGCGCCGCCGCAGCCACCACAGCGCGCCCAGCAGCGCCAGGGCCGCCGCAGGGAACAGGTATTGCCACCAGACCGCTGAGTTGACGTCCCATCGCGGGTACATGAACACCAGGTCCTGAGGCCAGGCCAGCTTGCCCAAGTAGAACCAGATCACGCGCCCTGCAATCAGGCAGCGTTGGACGGCCGTCAGAACAAAAGCCTCGCCCTCGGCGCCAATCAATTTGCGCTCGACCGCCGCGGTGAACACGCCGGCCAAGGCGCCCAGGATGAAGTAGGGAACCAACGGCAACACGTCACGCCGCCAGGACAGACGCCCGCGCTGCCACCAGAAGACGACCAGCATCGCGGCGGGCAGCGTCGCGGTGACGGTTTTGCTGAGCAGTCCCAGGCAGAAGAGCAGCAGGGCCGCGGCATACCAGCGCCAGTGGCGGTCTCGATCGAAGCGGAGGTAGACCAGCGCCGCGGCCAAGTAGAACACGGCCGAGAGCGTGTTCTTTAACTCCGTGATCCAGGCGACCGATTCGACGTGTACCGGGTGTAGCGCAAAGAAGGCCGCCGCCAGCCAGGCTCCGGGGACGGCCAAGCGCCGGAGCATCGCGGCGAACAGCAGCGCAGCGGCAACGTGCAGCACGACGTTGACCACGTGGTAGCCCAGCGTGGCCTCGCCCCACAACTGCCACTGGATCCAGAACGCCGTGTGCAGCAAAGGGTAGTACTGCTGAGTTGCGCCCAGCTCGAACCAGATCCGCCACAGGCCGTGCCACGACCTCAGTTCCGGGCGTGTGACGTGCGCGTCGTCGTCCCACAACAGTCCGCCGTGCAGTGCCGGGCCGTAGGCCAACAGCACGGCCGCCAGCAGCGCGATGGCCAGCAACGACCCGCGGTAGCGGACCGGCCAGGCCGCTGTGGCGGCGGCCGACTCGCCGGCAGTCCCCGCCGCCGGTGGGCCGGGTCGATCGGATTGCGGCGCGGTTGTCGAACTTCGGCGGCTGCGTCGGTTCATGCATCCACTCTGCGCGTCCCATCACGGCTTGCGGCTGCCGCTTGTTGAACTCGTTTAACCGCGACCCAACGAGGAGCGCGCGCGGTGCGGATTCGCTCCACCATCCGTGCCCGCGCTTCCCGGTGGGTCGCGGTTAACCGAGAAAGCCGGGCTTCTGCGTTCATCGCCCTGTGCGGCGGATGCCCTGCAGCTTCACATCGTCCCACAGGCCCGTGTCGTCGAACGAACCGATGCCGACCTGGCCCCACAGGAACGTCTTGTCCTGGGCCGTCAGCACGGGCGTCTTCAGGTCGTCGAAATAGACTTCGATCGATCCGTCGGACGTGCGCCGCACGATCTTCACCACGTGCCACTGATCGTCCCAGTCCGTGCCCGGCGATTCCTTCTTGGTGATTTTGACCCGGGCCGCGTTGTTGACGATCATAATCTGGTTCGAGTTCGGATCGGCCTTCTTGCCCAGATGGACGTAGTAGAAATGCGCCGCGTCCTGGCAACCAAAGAATAGGCACATATCGCGGTGGCCGTAGTCGCGAGTCGTGCTTTTCACGTGGGCCGTAAACACGAAGTCTTCGACGACCACGTCTTTCAGCCAAGCGATATTGAACGGGCTGCGGTGTGGCGGTTGGTACTTGCTTTGCGCAAACTGCTCGAACACCTTGCCGCGCTCCGTCGCCGTGATCCGCCAGGCGGCCGGGTCGGTCGGCTGGAACTGGCGGCCTTCGCACTTGTCAAAGTCGCCCGTGACCATCACCCAGCGGTCCAATTTCTCCGAGGTCGTCGTTCCTTCCGGAAAGAGCTTTTGCAGATCGGCCTTGTCTTCGGGCGAAAGGTTTCCACCCGCCTCGGCAGCGGTTAAGGTCAGTGTCAGTAGCAAGCTGTGCCAAATCATCGCGGTGCCTCCTGAAAGTTTGGGTTAGGGTCTCGCGTCTTGGGATACATGGACGGTGTGCCTGGCTTGGTGCTGCAATTTCCTGCTCTGTCGTTCTCCTGCACGCAGTTTGGAGGAGTTGCCGGACCTTGTCCGGATGCTGCGCGGCGAGGTCCCGCTGTTCGGTGCGATCGGCCTTCAAATTGTACAATTCCCACGGCTCGCCGGGACCCAGGGCCACAAGTTTCCAGTCGCCGTCGCGAATGCCGCGATTGCCTTCGTGTTCGAAGAACAGCGGCTGTTCGCGGTCCAGCGGCTGACCCGCGAGCGCGGGCCGGAGACTGACGCCTTCCGTCGGCTGAATCGGTTTGCCCTGGAACTCCCGCGGGTACTCCGCCCCCGCCACGTCCACGCACGTCGCCATGATGTCCACCAAATGGCCGGGCAGTTGCCCCTCCAGCCGTCCGTCCGGCCGCTTTCGGCATTGCCGCCGTTGTCGCTGAGGAAGAAGACGAGCGTGTTGTCCAACACGCCACGTTGCTCCAGTCCCGCGACCAGACAACTGCTGCTCGGCGGTCTCCAGATGACACAGCGGGACTTGTCCGTAGAACGAGGCCCAGGCCGTGTAGGTGCTCGGCGGCCCGACCAGATAGTCACAGCGTGCCAGCGCGTACAGGTCTTCGACGAGGTGACCGGTCCCGGCCGACACATCGCAGCCGGCGAAGGCCGACGCGGGCGGAGACGCGTTGGAGGCGACTCGATAGCGCGCGTCAGAAACCGACTAACGAGGTGGGGAAGTGTATCCGAGAGCGGAGAGAACCTGCAAGACGAACCGCGTTGTATCTTCCCGGCGCCGGCGCGGTCCGGCGGCGCGTGGACGACGGAATTGACCTTCCCCGAAAACGACTTTTTGCCGACAATTCGCCCCAAGTTGCGATTCTCTTGTCTCTTGCCATGTCGACTCCGATGGAGGTCTTTTGGCGGCCATGATTCGCAAGACTCACGTATTCGTATCCGGGTGCTACGATATTCTCCACGCCGGGCACATTCAGTTTTTCCGCGAGGCGCGGGCCTTGGGCACCGAATTGACGGTCTGTTTCGCATCGGCCGACGTGCTGTGGGCTCACAAGCGGCGCCGCAGTTCGCTGCCGGACGAGCACAAGCATGCGATTCTATCATCGCTATCAGTGGTCGATCGCGTGGTGATAGGAGAGGGCCCGAAGCCCGGACTGGATTTTGAGGACCACTTTCTCCGTTTGAAGCCGGATATCCTCGCTGTGACGGTCGACGATCAGTACGGGGACGTGAAACAGGAGTTGTGTGCCCGCGTTGGGGCAAGATACCACGTGCTGGACAAAACGCCGCCCGAGGTGGCTCCGGTGTCCACCACCGAGTTGGTCAGTCACATTCGCGCCCCCAGCCTGGCGCCGTTGCGAGTCGATTTCGCGGGCGGTTGGCTGGATGTGCCCCGGTTCGCCCGTCCCGGAGGCCGCATCGTCAACTGTGCCATCTCGCCGTTGGTCTCGCTGCGAGATTGGCCCTACCGAGCGCGATCCGGTCTGGGCGGCAGCGGGGCTTATGCCATGTTGCGGGGGGGGGACGGCGTGCGGGCGGAATTGAAGCTGGGCGTGGGCTGGCAAGACCCGGCGATCATCTCCGAAACGGGGCTGTGTGTGTGGAAAAGCGGGGAGGAACCGCGGTTGGAGTTCAAACGCGACGGCGAGATGTTGCGCGGCCGGATGGCACTGCTCTGGACAGGCGTCCCCCACGACACGCCAGCTGTCGCGGATCTGCAGCGGGATTTCGAGGTGATCTACCAAGCCGGAACTCTGGCCCGTGAAGCCGTTTTTGCGGAGAGCATCGACGGCCTGGCGGAAGCCGTCCGCCGCTCGCATCAGGCACAATTGCTGGAAGGCATGCAGCCCTTGCCCGAAGTGCGGCAGGCCGTGGCCTGGAAGTACTGCGGCGGAGGATGGGGCGGATACGCCCTGTATCTGTTCGCGCAGCAAGCGGATCGAGATCAATGGGCTCAGGTCGAGGGTGCGATGGCCATCGAGCCCTATCTGAAGTCCCCCTCCCAGCAAGGCTCCGAGGAGAGCTTCGTGGGACGACAGGCGCGCAGTCCCTGCGAGTCGCCGCTCGGCCACGAATCTCCGCTGTGCGCACGACTACCACTCCCGCCGCCAGAGAGACTGTCTCCTGCGGCTTGACGTTTCCCCTGGTCAACCTAAACCCTTTCCTGTCCGACGGAGCGATCGTCGCCTTCTATGGCACGATCAACGCCATCGTTCTGGTGTGAGGGTCCGCAATTCGGTCTGTCGAGGCCCAATAGGCACGGCCCCGCCTCAATGGGGAAGGGAGATCGCATGATCTACCTGCTTTGGTCAGCGAATCTTGCTCTGCTGGTGGCGCTAGCGATCGTGGTGCAGAAGCTCGATCGGATGTACCGGCTCTACCGCCACCGGCGTTGGCTGATCCATCCCAGACCCAGAGTCCGGCAGGTGCCGCTGGCGGAGGTGGATCCCTGTTTCGCGGTGGATCAGCTTGACGCGATGCGGGCGACCGAAGTCCCGTTGCTGGGCAACGGGGCGGTGTTTTCGGGTCCAAGTCTCGACGAAGCTTGGGTTCTGGCCAAGCTGGCGCGCCTTTCGCGAGCCATGTTTGAATTCGGAACGTGTACTGGCCGTACGACTTACTTGTGGGCGCGCAACAGTCCCCCCGACGCCCGGATTACCACGCTGACGTTGCCGCCCGACGGGCTGGAAACCTATCAAGCCTCGCTCGATGCTTGCTCGAACGACACGGCGATCGCGCTCCACGAGTCCCGCTTCGCAACGTTCTACTACAGCGGCACCGACGTGGCGTACAAGGTTCGGCAACTCTTCGGTGACAGCAAGGCGTTTGACGAGACGCCCTACGTAGAGCAATTCGACCTGATCTTCGTCGACGGCTCGCATGCGTACTCGTATGTGGCGAGTGACACGGCCAAGGCTCTACGGATGCTGCGGCCTGGAGGTCTGATTGTTTGGCACGACTACCTGGGCTCGTGCCACGCGCAGGGCGTATTCCGTTTCCTGAACGAGCTTTCCGGCCGGTTGCCCCTCCGATGGATCAAGGGGACCTCCTTGGTGTATTACCGCAAGCCGGACGCGATTGCGACCGAGCGGGCCCAGGCTGCATGAGGTGAAACGACATGCGACGGCTGATCCAGCGATTGTTTGAGAAGATCGGTGGCGACTCCGAGAACCGAACTTCCAGGAACGGGAGCACGTTTCTGGCTGACGTCTCTGGAGTGATTCACGTGGGTGCCAATACCGGCCAAGAACGAGCGATCTACGCGGCGCACGACCTGGACGTGGTGTGGATCGAGCCGATTCCAGAGGTGTTCCGACAACTGCAGCGCAATCTGCGGGGCTTTCCGCGTCAAGTCGCGTACCAATACTTGGTAGCGGACGCCGACGGCCGGAGGCACGAATTCCATGTGGCGAGCAACGAGGGCGCCTCCTCGTCCATCCTGAATCTCGCCCTGCACCGGGACATCTGGCCGGCGGTTCGTTACGAAAGAACGCTTGTATTGGAGGGGATTACACTGAGCACGCTGGTCCAGCGGGAGCGAATCGCCGTGGACCAATTCGACGCGCTGATTCTGGACACGCAGGGTTCGGAACTGCTGGTGCTTCAAGGTGCCACACAGCTCCTGCCGCACTTCCGGTTTATCAAGACGGAAGCGGCGGATTTCGAGTCGTACGAGGGTTGCTGTCAGTTGCGGGACATACAAGCGTTTCTGGAAGCAGCGGGATTCACGGAGTGCCAGCGCGACCCGTTCGCAGCCCATCCTTCCGGCGCTGGCAGCTACTACGATGTCGTGTATCAACGGGCCGCCTGACCGCAATCACCGCGTGCCCGATTGCCTCAGCGACCAGGCTTCCTGAGCCTGAAACAGGGCGTCCAAGAACCATTCGCGCCAAGACTCGGCTGTCTTCGGCCGCTGGCCCCAGAAGCGCGTCCGGCGAAGGCGCGAAGGTTTGGGTTGCGCAGCCGATTCGGCACCGTCAAACGGTCGCAAGCAGCGGTCGAGGAACGTGTCCTTGTCTTGCATGAGACCGTGCAGGATGACGCGTCGCGGGTCGGTGCGGTCGCGTTCACATCGGTTCACTGTCGAAAAGGCAATCGACTGAGTGGTGCGAAATCTCCCGCACTGCCTGAGGTACGGATGGACGGCCATATCAAAAACGCCCACTCGGTATTCCGGCGGCACTCGGTGGCCGAAATCTTTGGCGTAGC
The DNA here is from genome assembly GCA_964486845.1 of uncultured Pirellulaceae bacterium. Taxonomy (GTDB): domain Bacteria; phylum Planctomycetota; class Planctomycetia; order Pirellulales; family Pirellulaceae; genus Anammoximicrobium. The sequence goes on along the minus strand of CAZAQY010000028.1, from coordinate 4,353 downwards.
ACGCGCCGCCGTTGATGTGCTCGGTGACCAAGACCCTCGTCGGCCGCAGGAACCGCTGCTTGTAGATGGTCGGGACGAAACAGCCCATGACCAGCAGATCGCCGGCCTGCTGCCACTCCTGGGCCAGCCGATCCAGCCAGTCGGGTTTCACGGGCACCATGTCCGATTCCATCCACAGGCTGAAACCGCCGTCGCCCACCGCCGTCGCGGCGATGTGATTCATGCAGTCCCAGAACATCGCGGTCGGGCCTTGGGGATAGCCGAACACCTGCGACGGGCATGCTAGCACATGTACAGGGGCGATGCGTGAGAACTGGTCGAACAGGCGTCGGCTCGGTTCGATGCGCGGGCTGGACGCCAGCAGAAACTCGAAGGGGGTTTCCTGAGGTCCCCACGCCAAGATCTGCCCGGCGATCTTCAGGTAGCGATCGATCTCTTGCTCGCTGTAGTAGGGGACGATGACGATATTGGTCGCAGCCATGGTTCGGTTACCCCGCTAGCCCTCCGCTGCATTCCCGTGTGGCTCTCGCTGGGTCTGGCAGTCCCGCCAAGATGCCATCGCCCCGCCTGGGGCCGTACTGTAGTGAAGTTCGGGAATGGCCGCAAGAACGAAACCCGAATGTCCGCCCCGATAGCGTCCCACACGCGGTCGAGAACCATGCCAAGCCGGCATCACCGATTCGCCCGCAGGATTTCGACGGAACGGCTGGGCGCGTGAGCCAGGTTCCAAGGCAGCGAGAATTCCCGCGCCGACTGCTGATAGTGCTGGCGGTGGGCGAGCATCTCCCGGACCGCCGCCACCACTAGGCTTGGCTCCGCCACGCTCAGGCCGACTTGCCCCAGAGGATATCCCTTCTGTCCTGCCGGTGCGGCGAAAAAAGCAAGCTGCACCTCGCGGACGTACAGCGGCATCTGGTGGTACGCATTCTGCAATCGCAGCCGCACCACGGTTTGAGTCGGTTCCAGCGCGGCCAGAACATGGACGGCTCCCGGAGCATGTCTCGGACCCACAATGGCGGCGCTTGACACGGGGCCGTCGCTCGCCGCATGCTCAGGGTTCGAGGTTTCGACGCGCAGATAGGCGCCTGGCGGATTCTCGGACCCCCAGCCAAACGAGACCAACACCTGGGCGGCACCGGCCGGAACCGGGACTTCCGTGACCGCCGGTTCCCCGGCTGGACCGCAGGCAACCGCGTCTGGAGAGGTTCCCCCTGGCCATTCGGAGTCACCCTTTCGCCATTGGGATCGCGGAACCTCCACCTGCTGAAGCGCGTTTCCTTGCCCCTGCAGACGATCCAGATGTTCGTACCCGGCATCAGCAATCTGCTCCGAAAGCCAGCAGCCGGCGGGCACGATCACGGGCACTCCCGCCGAGAGCATCTCGACCAGGACTCCGCTGCAACGCGACTGATAGCGCTGGCTGTCGTAGATGAACAGACCGACGTCAGAACGGCGTATCAACTCGTCGTAATCGCCGCTTGGCAGCGGGTGTTTCACCGCAACGATCGGCGCGTCGGTTTCCTCGCAGACGTTGCCTGTGACGTGCGTAGCGGCAACCGTCTCCTTTGCTAGCTGGCGGCGCAGGGCCTCCGGGTTGATCTGCAGCCACAATTGGACTTGCCCGCGGGTCAGGAATTCGTCCCAAAGCGACTGTATCAGTTGGCACAGTTGCCGTTTTCCTTTCTCGCGTCGCGTTCCGCCCGCCAGAGCCACGCGCAAGGGACGCGGCGCCGCCCGCCGTGGGGCCGTCGTGTGGTGAGGCGCAAGGCGAGCGGGGTACGGCAGCGTCTGGAACGTCCCGACCTCCAACCGGTTGTACTGTCGGCACAGTTCGTCCGTCGTGCAGTAAAAGTGCAGCCGGTGCGCCGGAATTTGCGCCAGCGCGTTGGACAGCTGGCCTCGCAGCAGGTCCCGTTTGGCGCTCTGGCAGGCGTGATCGGGCTCGCGACCCGCAAAGATGTCGAAGTGCATTTGCACGTGCCAATCCAGCAGACCGCTGTGCGGATTCGCCTTCAGGAATCGCACCAGGCCCAGCAGATCGAAGTCCGTAATCGTGCTCAGCAGTGCGATGTCCTCGGCGTGAAACCCGATCTCGGAGAACACCGCCGCGCAGGCAGACTCAAAGTCCTGCAGACGCCGGCGCCGGTCCGCGCGGCGGGCCACGTCCAGAATCCGCGCCGTCCAGGCCACGTTGGCAGGATCCAGCCAGCGCCCGTCAAGGCCGATTCCTCTCCGGCTCTTGCCGTCCACTCCCGCCGAGAATGCATGCTTGGGGCCGAACCGGAACACCCGGAAGACGCGCCACGCAGGAGGCACTGCCGCGTTCTGCGAGAACTGCCGCCGCAACGCCAAGACGGGCCGATAGCCGCAGTCCTGAGCAGCGGTCAGAATGTCCACGGCATATTGGTAGTTGTGGCCTCCCACTTCCGCCAGCCCGTGGTCGATCAACAGGAAATTCGGCATCGTCTCCCCCGGACCGCCGTCCCAGTGCCGCCTCAAATCCAAAACAGGGCTTGTAGTGCCGCATGTGTGCGGTCGAAACCGGCTAAAGCCGGCACTACCAACCCGCCAGGACGCGGCACTAGCCGCACGATGTGTGATTCGAGGTCACGGTGGACGCGACGCCGGCACTCTATCCGCGATTCCGGCAGGCTGCAAGTCCGGCGCTCCGGCAAGGTTTGTCTTGACGGTCATGGGGCGTACAGGTAGTATCGTGCCCCGCTGTGGAACCGGTAGCATCTGCGAGCTTGCCACAAGGAGGTCGGCCATGCCGGGGCGTTTGACCGTTTTGATCCCCTGCAAGAACGAGCGGCGGAACATCCGCCTGTGCATCGAGTCGGTGCGCGAAATCGCCGACGAGGTGCTGGTGGCCGATTCCGGCTCGACGGACGGCACGCTGGACGTCGTCGCGGATATCGGCGGCTGCCGGGTCATCCAGCGCGAATACGTGCATTCCGGCGATTTCAAGAACTGGGCGATTCCGCAGGCCTCTTGCGAGTGGGTGCTGATCTTGGATGCGGATGAACGGGTCACGCCTGCCTTGGCGGCGGAGATCCGCCGCGTGCTAGCGTCGGAATCGCCCTGCGACGGCTACTGGGTCTACCGCAACAACCATTTCATGGGACACCGGATCCGGTTCAGCGGCTGGGGGTACGATAGCGTCCTGCGGCTTTTCCGCCGTGGCCAGGGGACCTATGTCGGCGACACGGACCACGCCGAAGTCGCGATCCGCAGCGGCCGGGTGGGGCGACTCAAGGCGCGGATGCTGCACTACACGTGCTGGAGCTACGATCAGTATTTCCAGAAATTCCACCGCTATACGAGCTGGCAAGCGGATGTCTGGCATCGCGCCGGACGCCGGCCCAGCTTGTCCCGGCTGGTGCTGACCGGCCCCTTGCGGTTCCTCCGGGCCTACGTGCTGCACTTGGGCTTCTTGGACGGCGTCGCAGGCTTCCAGCTGGCCATGCTGCAGGGGTTCTATTCGTTCATGAAGCAGTCCCGGTTGTGGGAACGGTGCTGTGCGCTGCCCCAACCAGATCCCGAGGCGGATGTCTCGTCAATTCCAGGCGGCGCAGCTGGGATCGTCGCCGGCCAGACGGAGCCTTGCGGACGCATCCCGTCAGGCCGAGAATCCCGGAGCGTCGGGCGCGCCGCCTAACTGACGGCACGCGGAGAGGCTGCGATTCTCTGAAAGCCCGCATGCTGCTGTTCCTCATCTGCAGCAAACCCTTTTGATGCAAGCCATTACAGCCATGCATTCAGTCCACGAGCTTAGCCGGTTTGTCAGTTTCGGCAAGTGGCAGCGATACAAAAACGCTACAAACGCGGCGATGCGTAGGCGAAGAAAAGCATTCGAACGCGGAATACCGCCATGAGATTCCAATCGCTTTCTGGGGCGGTGTGAACGATTGATCGGCGGGGAGACGTTGACCTGTGGCCGCGATCGGCGCGGAGTTCCCCCTGGATGCAATCCCAAGCGGTGTCACGTTGCGGCACCCGGCGGAACAGGGAGCCAGTTTTTCGGAGCCGCGGGGGTTGGATCGGAAGGGGTGGCTACCGGGAAGCGGGGGGCCAGAGTGGGGCTAGGGTTCTGGAAGAGATTGGCACCAGGGCGACCGTGCCAGGCCGCTGGTCCGGCAGTATCTGCTGGCCCTGGACTCCGTGCTGGAGTGCCATCCCGAACTGCAGGGTTGCGTGGTTGGCTGCGTAGACCGCATAGGCTGTCGAAAAAGGGCGGACTACGTTGAGGATGATCTGCTTCAGCACCCGCCGTAGGCGGGCTGGCGGGAGTCCAGGGAAGCGAACACAACGCTCTGCGACCGTCCAGGCAGCGGAGAACGGGCTCCAGGATAG
>CAZAQY010000027.1:0-50409 GCA_964486845.1 uncultured Pirellulaceae bacterium | reverse complement strand
GAAAGTGCGCACAGGAGCATCGCATGGCTCGATTCCAGTCTGTTGCAGAAGCGACTTGGGGTCCTCCGAACGATGGCGGCGGGGAACGTTCCGGTTTGTCGTGGCGCCTTGTTTAGCGTGCCGCATTCAGGCGGTGTGAACCGGTTCAAGCCGGCACTACGAGCCTGGCGGCGCTCGAGAAATAGGCGTCCGGTGTTTCTTGCGGTTCATCACACGGAGTGTGATGGCTACTTTTGTGATGGATTGCACTGAAAACGGCGTCCGGCGTCAAGGCCCGAAGGGGTCCGCCGCGGGCTTGGCATCGCCGCCGGGCGGGACTCCCGGACCGGCTCCCGGCGGTTGGGGCGCGAAGGTCTGCATGATTTGCTGGACGATCTGGTCGAACTCCTGTTGCGTCTGGGCCGCCAGCAACTGATCGAGCACGCCTTGCACCAGCTGGATCGGCATCATGATTTGCATCTTGTTTTTCGTGAGACGTTCCGGCATGTCCTTGGTCAAGGCGTCCTTGGCGGCTTGCATCTTCTCTTGCCACTGATCGACCATCTCCTTGGGCAGCCACTTGCCGTCGACGCGTACGACTTCATGGTCTTCGGTCTTGCCTTCGTTGTCGACTCGCAGCGTCGCGGCGTCGCCCGCGATGGTTACGGTCGAAAACTTGGCCTTGGCGATCCCGGCCAGCGGCATGGCGTCGACCGGCACGCCGGGGAAATCCGTCAGCGACAGCTTCTTTTCGTCCGCGGCTTTGGCCAGGGCGGCCATCTGGTCCGCGACCTTCTTGCCCGTGCCGTCCAGGAACGCGCCGACGTCCAGCGTTTTGAGTTTTCCCAAATCGGCAAGTTCGCTGGAGGTAATCGTCTCCAGGACTTCCACCAAGCCGTCCCAGTTTTCGGCGGCGATCTTGGGGTCCACCGGCGACTGGGCCAGCGCCGGTTGCTTGAGGATGAACTCCTTCTTTTCCTTCAACACGCGAACGGCCTTCAAGACCAGGCTCGTGCCGGCTTTCCAGACGCCGGCATCCATGTTGGCGGCGAACGTGTGCACCAGATCGTTGACATCGCTCTGGTAGCGTGAGGGCAGGGCCTCCCAGACCGCCCGAAAATTGCCCGCCTCCAAGTTCGCCGCAAGCGCTCGCGCGGCGGCGTCCGGCGTGTCGGCGGCGCCCGGCATCGGCGCGGTGACCGGCGTGTCAGCGGCGCCCGGCGCGGCGGGAACCGCGGGCGCCGCGGGGGCCGCGGGCATGGCCAGTTGGCGAGCCAATTGCTGGCTTTCGGCGCTCAGCCGGGCCAGCGGGACCTTGATCGTCACGCCGTTGGTCTTCTTCAGGTAAAGATCCTGTCCGCGGATGCCGAGGAATTCCGCTTCGACCTGGAACTGGCCGGTCGCGTCCTTCCAGATCTCGGCCGTCGCGGGCACGGCCAGCGCGGTCAATAGCGTTGCGGTAGCGACCGCAAGCACGGCGGTTTGCCGATACCATCGGACGCGGGGAAGCGTATTGAGTCGGGGTCCGGCGAGGGCGGGCGTTGTGCAGAAATGGGACACGGTGAGGTCTCCGGGAAGATAAAGGCTGGTGGCTCCGCAACAGACCGTCCCTCCGGACTGGCTCGGTGCGAGCCAAGCGGCTGGAACAAGCTGATGCCGTTACGCAGATGCCCCATTCTCGCCTCTGAAGCCTCCCACTGCAAGCCGGCAGAGAGCATGATTCGAGCGGTCGCAAGAAATGCCCACGCAGACCCGTTGTATCAGCTCCGGAGAAAGCTTAAGTTTGCTTACTTGGAGATTCAGCACGGCTCGGAGAGCCATGCTACTCGGGTTGCGGCTGCAAGGCCGCGTTAGAGGGCCGGACCGATGAAAATTGGCATCGTGGGCTATCAAGGATCGGGCAGGAGCACCTTGTTCGAGTGGCTGACGGGCGTAGCGCCCAATCCGTCGCATCATCACGAGACGCAGATGGCGACGGCGGCCATCGTCGATCCTCGCGTGGCGGATCTGTGCAAGATCTACCAGCCCAAGAAGGTCACCCACGCCCACCTGGAGATCGTCGATACGCCCGGCTTGAGCCGCTCGCACGAAGGCAGTGCGGCCAAGCTGGCGAAGATCCGCGAGGCTGGCTGCCTGGTGCTGGTCGTCGCTGCGTTCGACGGCTCGGACGCCGCCGCCGATATGGTGCGATTCGAGGACGACCTGTTGCTGGCCGATCTGGACGTCGTTTCCGGGCGGATCGAGCGGCTGCGCGACCAGATCAACAAACCGCGTCCGAATCGGGAAGAGTTGGAGAAGGAGTTGGCCATCCTGGAGCCGTTGCTGGCGACCCTGGAGTCGGGACGCCCGCTGCACCAAGAGGAGTTGTCGGTCGAACAAGCCCGCGCCATCCGCTCGTTCCAGTTGTTCAGCGAAAAGCCCCGTTTGATCGTGGTCAACGTGGCGGACGATGATGCGGAGCCGGAGCGGTTTTCCACAAGTGCCCCACCCGGAGTCGAATCGGTGGCCGTCTCGCTGAACCTGCAACTGGGCCTGGCCAAAATGCCGGACGACGAGCGAGATGAATTCTGCCGAGAGATGAACCTAAGGCCGGTGGACCGCGAGGCATTGATCCGGCAAATCATGAACGTTTCGGGCCAAATGCTGTTCTTTACGGCGGGCGACAAAGAGGTTCGCAGCTGGTTGATCCACCAAGGTGGCACGGCAGTCGAAGCGGCCGGCGGCATTCACACGGATCTGGCCCACGGCTTCATTCGGGCCGAAGTCATGACGGTTATCGACCTGCACCGCCTGGGCAGCGAGCGCGAAGTCAAAGCTCACAACCTGATGCGGAAAGAGCACAAGGAATACGTGGTCCAAGACGGGGACGTGCTGTTCATTCAGCACAGTTCTTGATACAGCGCCGCGTGGCGGGCGACCATTTCTTCGACCGAGAACTCGGTCAACACTCGCTGCCTGCCGGCTGAGCCCAGACGGCGGGCGAGTTCCGGATCGTTCAGCAGCGCGTGGGTCCAGCGGGCAAACGCCGCGCGGTCACCGACCGGAACCAGGTAACCGGTTTCTCCGGGCGCCACCAAGTCCCGATTGCCAGCGATGTCGGTGGCAATCACGGGCAAGCCGGCGGACATGGCCTCCAAAATCGCGTTCGACTGGCCTTCATACGCGCTGCCGAGCCAGAGACACTCGCAGTGGGGCAGCAGTCGGGGCACATCGTCCCGCTGTCCCAGCAGGTGGACGCGGTCCTGGATCTCGCACTGATCGCGGAACCGTTCCAGCCGCCAGCGTTGGGGACCGTCGCCGATGATCAACAGATGCGCGTGCGCGCTGACGATCTTCAGCAGGTCGGCGGCCCAGATCAGGTCCTTGACTCGTTTCTGAGGCCAGAGGCGATTGACGGCCACGATCAGACGCGCGTCGGCTGGCAGGCCGAGTTCCGCCAGGATTTCCTCGCGCGAAGCCGAGGCGGCCGGCGCGAAAGGTGCAACGCCGTTGGGAATGATGACGAACTTGTCCGGCACGCCCCGCTCGACATAAAACTCCCGCACGCCGGAGCTGTTGGTGACAATCCGTTCGGTGCGCCGGGCCAAGTACCGGTCGAGGGCCAGTTCGTGCCACTGTTTCCAACGGTCGACGCACCGTTCGCCGGCCAGGATATGTTTGACGCCCGCCGCTTGGGCGGCCAGCCGCCCGTAGGCGTTGGCGGCAAAGATCCAGCTGTGGACGATGTCCGGCTGCAGCCCCACGATGTGTCGTTTCAGCCGGTGATAGGCCAGCGGGTCGATCTTCCAGGACTTACCGATGATCGTCATCGGGATGCCGGCTTCGCGCAACGGCTGTTCCAGCGGACCGCCGCGAGTCAGCGCACAGACGTGGACGTCGAACCGGTCCCGCGGCAAGCCGGTGGACAGCAAGACCAGTTGTTTCTCGGCCCCGCAGCGATCCAGCGACGGGATGATCTGCAGTACACGGATCATGGCGTTGTCTGGGAGGGGTTGGAGGATGCAGCCGGCCGCGTGAACCAGCCTCGGAGACCAAGGATAAAGATGTTCCAGATGGCGGACAACGCCTCGCGTGCGTCGACCTTCGACCGGCCGCGTTGGCGGTCGACAAACACGATTGGCGTTTCGCCGAAGCGTGCGCCGTGCCGGCGGAGCCACCAGAGGATCTCCTCCTCGAAGGCGTAGCCCCGGGCGCGGACGGAATTCCAATCGAGGCGGCGCAACGTGGCCGCGCGGTAACAACGAAAGGCGCTGCTGATGTCGCTGCCCGGCAACCGCAACCACCAGCGTGCGTACCGGTTCACGCCACGGCTCATCCACCGCCGCGGCCAGGGCCAGCCTTGGACGCCGCCGCCCGGCACATAGCGGGAACCGATCATGACGTCGGGCGGTGGTCCGGATCCCTCGGACTCAATGCCCCGGCGCAGGTCCGGCAGATAGCGCGGATGGTGGCTGAAGTCGGCGTCCATCACCAGCGCGTATTCGTAATTCTGTTGCACCGCGTAGCGCAGGCCGGCGATCGTGGCGGTCCCCAGACCCAGCTTGCCGGGACGATGGATGACCTGAAAGCGACGATCGGCCGCCGCCCGCTCGTCGCACCAGCGGCCCGTTCCGTCCGGCGAATTGTCGTCCACGACCAGCACGTGAACATCCGGCGCGTGCCGGAAAATCTCCTCGGTCAAGTCCGGCAGGTTCTCTAACTCGTTATAAGTCGCCATCACGACCAGCGTCGATGCGGGGGGCGGTTCCGGCATTTCGGGGCTCCGCTTCACAAGACCGGTCCGACCGTCCAGGGCACGAACTCTTCGTCGCCCATGCCGCACAACTCGCTCTTCGTCTTCCGGCCGCCGGCGACGGCCAAGACCTCCTCGAAGATCTCCCGGCCTACGTCCGCCACGCTCCGGCCGCTGAGGACCTCGCCCGCGTCGATGTCCATGTCGTCGATCATCCGCTCGAAGACCGGCGTGTTGGTGGCGACCTTGATCGACGGCGCCGGCTTGCACCCGAAGCAACTGCCGCGTCCCGTGGTAAACAGAACCACGTTGGCGCCGCCGGCGACGATCCCTGTCGTGCTGGCCGGATCGTATCCGGGCGTATCCATGAAGACCAGCCCCTTGGCGGTTACCGGCTCCGCGTACTGGTAGACGTCCACCAATGCCGTGGTGCCGCCCTTGGCCACCGCTCCCAGGCTCTTTTCCGCGATCGTGGTCAAGCCGCCTTCCTTGTTGCCGACCGACGGATTGTTGTTCACCTCGACGCCGAAGACGCCCGTGTACCACTGCCACCACTTGACCCGCTCGATCAGCTTGTCGGCGACCTCCCGCGACACGGCTCGGCGCGTCAGCAGATGTTCGGCCCCGCAGATCTCCGGCGTTTCCGCCAGGATCGCCGTGCCGCCGCAGGCCACGACCAGGTCGGCGGCCGCGCCCACGGCGGGGTTCGCGGTGATGCCCGAATTCCCGTCGGACCCGCCGCACTCCAAACCCAGGATCAATTCTCCGGCGCGAATCGGCACGCGGCGGACGTCGTTGGCTCGCGGCAGCAATTCCGCCACCTTGCGGACCGCCGCTTCCACCGTCTTGACCGTTCCGCCCAGGTCCTGCACGCAGAACACCGGCGGATCGCTGGGCGGCCCCGTCAGGCCGCCGATCCGGACCAGCCGTTGGCTCTCCAACAGATAGTCCATCGTGCCCTGTTCACAGCCCAAACCGATCAACAGGTACGCGCCGATGTTGGGATGCTTGGCGGTTCCAGCGAGAACCCGGTTCAGCATCTCGTGCGCCAGCCCGCGGTACGCCATGCCGCACCCGCCGTTGTGCTTCAAGGCGATCACGCCGTCGACGTTGGGATAGTCGCTCAAGAGCGTTCGATCGAACCGTTGGGCCACGAACTTGCAGACCGAGGCCGAGCAGTTGACCGTCGAGATCACCGCGATGTAGTTCCGCGTGCCCGCCTTGCCGTTGGCGCGGCGATAGCCCTGAAACGTGCGATCGCGAATCGGCGCCGGCGGCGGAGGAATCTGCGTGGCGGGCGCGTAGTCGAGTTCCATGTCCCCGTTGCTCAGATTGTGCGTGTGCACCCACTCGCCCGCTTCGATGTTCTCCGTGGCCACACCGATCGCTTGGCCGTACTTGACGACGCGCTGCCCTCGCGGGATCCGCACGACGGCGATCTTGTGCCCCAGTTTGACAGGGCCATGGAGGGTCACCCGCTGGTCGCCCGCGACAATTTGCGCGCCGGCGGCCAACTGCCGGGCCGCTACGCAAACATTGTCGTCGCCGTGCAGGAATACCGCGTCGGTCGTGGGAGATTTCGTCATGGAAGCCGCCCAAAGTCCTGTGAAAACCACCGGCAGGATCATCAGTGTAACCCAGGACTTCGACCGCGGCTATTCCAGGAGGCGGGATCACCAGCCGGCGGCAATCCGCGCAGAAACATCAAGCCGCGATGCGTCTTTCCGGTTCAAGGCACAGGCGGAAGCTCCAACGGCGGCAGCAGATTGGTTCCGCTGTCCTTGGTTTTCTCCGTCTTGGGCATCTCGTCCAGCATGGCGGGCAGTTGCAGGTCGGCCTTGGGAACATCCTGGTCCACCGCCGGTTTCGCGCCTTCGCCGGATTTCGTCTTCTCCGCCGTTTCCGGCATCGTCTCCGCCTCGTCCATCGCCGGGGCAGCCTGCTGAAGCAGCTTTTCGAGCGTCGACTTGGGCATGGCCGCGGGCCCTTCGGTCGGCTCTGGCCCTTCGGCGGGCTTTACGTCCTCGCCGGACTCTGCACTTTCGGCGGTCTCGGGTCCTTCCGCGGTTTCGGCAGGCTCGAACTCAGGCGCCTCGGGCTCGGCCAGAGTCGGCCCCTCTTCCGTCAGCATCATTTGCTCGCTGATGTGGACGCCCGCCGGATCGAAGAGCGACCCGACTCGACCCGAAAGCGGATTGCCACGCTGCCATTTTCCGCCGAAGGCTGGGTACGTGCAGTCTTGAGAGTTGTCACACATGGCGCAGCCGGTTAGACCTGCTAGCACCAGTACGGCGACCCACGAGAATCGTTTGCTCCTCATGACAACCTCACTACCGAACAGATATCGGGTCCAGAAACGACTACATCCCAGTTCGGCATTCTGAAGGTGGGAGCTTTAGTGAGATTTTGCCGGTTGTAGCGGTTTTAGGGTCGATCGCGGCTCTCCGAGGCTGTGATTTCGGGGAAGGCAGGGCTTCAGGAGCGAGGCTCGCGGTCGGCCTTGTTGATCGACGGCGCTGGGCTCAGGATGCGGCTGATATCAATCACGTGCTGCTGCCGACCGTCGCCGCCGTGCGGGGAATCGACGATGATCAGCTGGCCGTCGCGGCTGACGCGAGGATGAAGGTCGCATCGCCACTCGCCGCCATACGTCGATGGGAACCGCCCCAGCAGCACGAATCCGCCGGTCGGCACGTGACCGTGTGTACCTTGCCGATCCGCCCATTGCGGACCAGCTCGGCCGCCTGCACGATGTGCGGGTAGGACCGCAATTCGCTATCGACCCGGAAGACGCGGTTCAGCCGCTTGGCGGCGTCGCACAGTTTACGTCCTTCGCCAATGCTGCGCGTGATCGGCTTTTCCAGCGACACGTCCTTGCCGGCCTCCATCGCCGCCAGCGCCATGGGCACGTGCCAGTGGTCGGGTGTGGCGATCATCACGGCGTCGATGTCCTGGCGTGCCAACAGTTCGCGAAAGTCCCGGTACGTCTCGCAGCCCTTGTACGTGCCGGACGGTTGGTTCTTGGCATAACCTTCTTCGACCTGCTGCTTGGCATCGGCCAGTCGCCACGCATCGACGTCGCAGACGGCCACGACCTGGACATCGGGCATCCCTAGGAATTGCCGCAGGTTGGCATACTTGGTTTGACGCCCCATGCCGATCATGCCCACGGTGATCCGTTGGCTGGGAGCGGGCCGGACGTCGGCTCCCAGCGCCGAAGCACGGACGACGAACGGTGCCGCACAGGCCGCGGCGGCGGTCGTGACGAATTGACGACGAGTGACGCGTTGAATGGTCATGGCAAGTCTCCTTGGGACTGGCAAAACTGAATGCAGCAAGCTTCGCCGGAACCTCATCCAGCGAGAGACAGCGGACTAGGAACGGAAAGGGATTTGCACGTACTCGTACACGCCAACCTCTCCCAGGTCTGTTCGTCGCTCCAATCTACCCGGATCAGTCACTCCTGCAGATTCCCATTGGCTCAAGGATAATAGGCTGGAAGCCTATCCCACGTTCGGCCTAGAGCAGATCCTCGATGTGCTCGTAGTTCTTGGCCTCCAGCAGGTTCTCGTTGTACGGCACCCGGCCGCCGGTCGCATCGCGGATGTCGCGGTCTATGTAGTACTCGTTGTGAGGCTTGAAGCCGGGGATGGTGAGCACGTTGACGAACACGTCCAGGCCGCGGTGCCCGGTGCCGGGCGGAATGTAGATGAACATGCCCGGCTGGAGCGGATGCTGTTCGTAACGGCTCAGATCCCGCAGGTCGGGAAACACGATCAGCGAGGCGGTCCGGCCCCAAGTGTTCAACTGGTACGCCTGCGGATCGAGCGTCAAGTACATCTCCCGCTGCGGGATGCCGCCTGCGGCGCCGATCCCCTTGGGTGGATGGAAGTGGGCCGGCGAAGTCTCCTGAGGGATGTTCACCACGTGGCTGTTAACCCAGTTCAATCCGTCGTCCGTCTCGCCCGGGTAGTTGTAGAACCAGGTCAGCGGCAGCCGCCGGAAGGGATCGAAGTCGGGATTGCAGCCGCCGGCCGTGTCGGCCAGGAACCGCAGTCGCCTGGCGGCCGACACGTGACTGGTGCGCCGCGTGACGTTTTCCATTGTCAAACAGGCGAACCGGCCGCGGACGCGGAGCGTTTCGTCCCCGCTGACGATCAGTTGATTGCCCTCCAGCACGGGCTCGAACGAGTCGACTTGTTTGGTCGAGTAGCCATCCTGGCGGTAGCGTTGAAACAACGAGTTGAGCGCCGCTTCCACACCGGCGTCGGCGGCCCAAGGCCGCGCGACGTGGTCGAGTTTCCACAGTTCGCCAACGTAGTCGCCGGCGAAGGCATCGCCCTTCCAGCGGCGGAGAATTGCGTCCACCGCCACGCCGGCCTCGGGCGAAACCGAGGACCGGCCGGCCTGCAGTCGCTGGAGCATGCCGGCAAGAACCGGATCGAGCGGATCGGGCTGGTACTCGGCGGGCAGCCCCAGGCCGTCGCCTTCTTGCGTCCGATATCCCCGGGGCAGGAAGACTTCGCCCTGTCCACGGTAGATCCAGAACACGCGCATGCCGCCGTGCTCGGACCGCAACTCGCACGGGCCATCCACATCGAATCGCGTGAGGCGCAGTCCGGGGTTGTCCTCCTCGAAGAACGCCCGCATTTCCGCAAACCGTTTTTCGTCGTCCATGTGGACGACTCGTACTTGCCCCATACAGATGACTCCTCGGTTGGTTTCTGCCGGAACCGCGCGGATTTGTTCCGGCTGACGCATCCAGGCTAAAAGTTGACGATCTTGCGCAAATGCTCGATGCTGCGGACGGCTTGATCCAGCGTTCCACATTCGACGCTCAAGACGATATCTTGCGGGATCGAACGGAGGACGTCAACGACGTGTTCCCAGTCGATGACGCCGTCGCCACAAGCGCAGCCGACCGCGGTTCCCACCACCTTGCCGCGTTCGGCGTCCGACTGTTCGATCGAGATGTCCTTGGCATGCATGTGGATCAGGCGGTGCTTGATCCGCTGGAGCCACGCGATCGGGTCCTCGCCCCCGAGGTACGAATTACCCGTGTCGAAATTGGCCCCCACGGCCGGCGAGTCGACCAGATTCAGGATGCGGTCGTATTTCGCAGGGATCAGCGAGTAGGTCTGGTGCATTTCCAGACCCAGCTTGATGCCCTGCGGCCCACAGACCTTGGACGCTTCCATGATGGAGTACCGGATCAGGACGAAGTCCTCCTCCTCGGTCGTCCAGGGCTGCTTGTGGCCTTCGTGCGTGTTGATGACCGGAGCCCCGCACTCGGCCGCGTAGCGGGCTGCCTGCTTCAGATACGTTCCCCTGCTTCTCCGGCGCCGCTGTTGGTGCGGGCGTGTCCGGTTCCGGCGGGGCCTTGTCGGCAGCGGGGTTGGGCATGGTCTCCGCCTCCAGTTGCCGGCCACGGCCCATGCCCCGACCGCCGCCCATGCCTCGGCCCGCGCCCGTGCCCATGCCTCGGCCCGCGCCCATGCCTCGGCCCACGCCCATGCCTCGGCCCATGCCCATGCCTCCGCCGCCGGAACCGGGGCATTGCCCCTGGCCAGACCCTTTGCCGTGGGCCGCGTCAGGGGCGGAGTTGCCGGCCGGTGGATCGCCAGCCTGGCCGTGTGGCGCGGCCCTTCCGCGACCGCCGCCGGATGCGTGGCCGCCCCCTACCCCGCGACCGCCACCCATTCCACGGCCGCCTCCTCCGCTCGCCGGCATTTCCACGGCGGCATCGGGAAAGCGTTTGGTAACGGCGGCGTAGATTTGGCTGGGGACCAAGCCGTTGCGTTCGGCCAAGTCCGCGATCGTGGTGCTCTCGCCTTCCACGGCGATCCCATCTTCCTTCAGGGCCGCAACGAGATCGGCTGCCGTCAATCCGGTGGTCTGCGCCAAACGCGTCAGCGTGAACTCTTCCGCGTGGGGCGCCGGCCCCGCCGCCGCCGTTCTCTCCCAGTAGTTCTTCATCCACTCGTTCAGCGAAGCTATCGCGGTCAGCGGAGTAACCTCGTAGACCGTGCCGGCGACCACGGCCGCGGTGATCAGGGTCGAGGCGGCCATCTCCCATTTCAGGTTGAAGCCCGCCGATTTCTTCCGGAGATAGCTCCAAAAGATCCGCCAGTTCAGAACGAGGTGAGTGACGGTCCCGATGAGCATCAGGAAGCAGGCGTTGATGTGCAGCGCCGCCCATTGGTGCTTGGTCAAACCCGCGACCGTCCAACCGGTCCAGTTGGCGACTCGTCCCCGGGGACTAATGAACAGGACGGATCCGGACAGCAAGGCGACCAGGAACGACAGGGCGAGCAACAGCGAAATGAACCCACGAGTGCGAAATTTCATGGCTTTTCTCCAGGCGTGCAGATTTTTCTCAGTCCTGCAGGGCTGTATGGACAATGGTTGCATGCCCGATGGCCCGGTTGTGGCCTTTACGTCCGGAAAAACCGGGGCCCGTCGAGCATCGCGAGCACTGGCTCAGCCCGCGCAAAAAGAAGGATGGCAAATGGGATGCCATCGCCGCCAGCTTGGGGATGCACTTCCCCGAAGCGGAGTGCGCCGAGTCACTCAGCGTTGAACTCAAATCGCTTGCCTACGTGGCAGGTGGTGCAGTTGCCGGGAAAGGCGTTCCACAGCGCGGCTGTGGCAGGCATGCCGGTGCAATGGGCCGGGGCGAGCAGCGGGATGTCCCAAGATCGCAGCGATTCGATCGTCCGGGCCAGTCGCTGCGGCGAGGCTCCGACCAGGTGCATCCCGCCCAAGACCGCGTGGATCGGCTTGCCGCCCGTCAGTCTGTCCACGTACTGCAACGTGTTCACCACGCCGGAATGCGCGCATCCCAGCAGGACCACGACGCCGTCGCGGGTCTCGAAGAAAACCGCCTGGTCGTCGACCAGCGGGTCGGGGCGCGAGCACGGGGCGTCCAAGAAGAACGGACCGCCCGTGTCTTCGAAGTCCGTGACGCGCGGCACCGGCCCCGTCAGGCACAACAGGCCGAACACGGGCGTCGGGGACGACGTTGCCACCAGCGATCCGCGGCGCTCGCGCAGGGCATGCTCGGCGGTCGCGGGGATGCCGATCTGGCGCGAGGTCCCGTCCTGGTTACGAGCGAATTTGGGCTCCAACGCGGCGGGGTGGGCGAAGACGTAAGGCCGATTCACGCGGAGCACGTCGGCCAGCGCGCCGCAGTGGTCGTAATGGCCATGACTCAGGATGACCGCGTCGGCCTGGTGCAAGGGGACGTCCAATTTGAAGGCGTTGCTCGCCAGCACGCTGCCTTGCCCCGTGTCCAGCAGCACGCGCCGGCCCTCCCACTCGATCCAATAGGCCAAGCCGTGTTCGCCCAACAGGCCGGCTCCGCAGGCCGTGTTTTCAACGACGACGCTGATCCGAATCTTGTGAGTCATGGCTTCAGAGACGCAAGTCCCTCCGGCATTTGCCGTTTTGCTGCCGGCGATGCCTTCTTCGAACGCACCCCGGCAGGGCGAAGCGGTCCTGTTCGAGCCCACCCGTCCAGAACGCCTGTAAGACTTCCTCCACGTTTCCGCAAACGTGCGAAATGACTTCGATGCCGACCCCTTGCAGCATCGCCTCCAGTTCCTTCGAGATGGCCCCGCAAATCACCGTATTGACGCCCCAGTCCAGCAACTGCGTTGCGCGGCCGGCGAGGTCGCTGCCGGGCGCCGTCATCTCGAACTGGCTCCGACCGACTTCCCGATCGTCCCTGACATCGACGACCAGGAAATTCCGGGCCTCGTCGCACACAGGAGAGACTCGGGCTTGCCAGTGTGGGATTGCGATCTTCATGGCCTGCTCGTATTGCAGTTACCGCGCCAAAACAGGATTTGGCGCGGTCGCTTTTTGAAGTGGCCCAAAATCCGTCGCTTCTGGGCGACCCGAACGATTCCGGCACGAGGCGGAACCGGCAATCTGCAAGAGCCACGGAGACGCTTGACTCTGGCATTTTGCCGGACATTCGCCGCCACTCAGCCTCCCTGGCGTTTCCTGGATTTCGGACTCGGCACATCGATCCCCAACGACTTGATTTTGCGGTGCAGCGTGCTGGGATCGATGCCCAGTTGCCTGGCGGCCGCCGTGCGATTGCCTTGATGCCTGCTCAGGGCGTCGCGAATCAGCCATTGTTCCGTGGCGGCGAGCGTCAATCCGCTCAACTCCGACAAGGACCATGTCTCCGCGGGCCCGCGCAGCTGGGGGGGCAGGTGCGACAGCTGAATCAGGCCGCCGCGGCAGAGGACGAACGCATGCTCGATGACGTTCTCCAACTCGCGGACGTTGCCCGGAAAGTCGTATTCCATCAGCCGCGCCAGCACGTCGTCCGCCACCCCCGCCACATCCTTGCCCTGCAGACGGTTGAACTTGGCGATGAAATGCCCGATCAGCAGCGGGATGTCTTCCCGCCGCTCGCACAGACGCGGCAATTCGAGCCGTACCACGTGAATCCGATAGAACAGGTCTTCACGGAACTTGCCGTTCTGGACCAGACCCGCCAGGTCCTGATGCGTGGCCGCCAGCACGCGCACGTCGGTGGTGACCGGCTGGACCGAGCCCAGCGGCTCGTACACGCGCTCCTGCAAGACGCGCAGCAGGCGAGTCTGCATGGCCGGCGAGATATCGCCGATCTCGTCCAGGAAGATCGTGCCGCCCTCGGCCAGGGCGAACCGGCCGGGCTTGTCCCGCCGCGCGTCCGTGAACGCCCCCGCCTTGTAACCGAACAGTTCCGACTCCAGCAGCGTATCGGGCAAGGCCCCGCAATTGATAGCCACGAACGGCCGCGCCTTGCGCCGCGACAGCGAGTGGATGGCGCGCGCGAACAACTCCTTGCCGGTGCCGCTGCCACCCTCGATCAGCACCGTGCTTTCACTTTCGGCCAACAGGGGCAACAGTTGGAACACCTGCCGCATGGCCGTGCTGCGGCCCACGATATCGGCAAAGCGGTCCTTGCCTTCGATTTCCTTGCGAAGGTCTTCGACCAGACTCAAATCGCGGAACGTCTCCACGCCGCCGATCACGTTTCCCCGGCGGTCTTTGAAGACGGCGGTGGAAATGCTGATCGGGATCCGCTGTCCCTTGACGCCCAGCACATAGATGGCCTTGTTGACCACCGGGCGGCCGGTGGCGAGCGTCTCGCGCAAGGCGCACGACGCTTCACAGATGCTGGCGCGGAACACCTCGCAGCACGGACGGCCCAAAGCTTCCCGGCGCTTCACCCCCGTGATCCGCTCGGCCGCCCGATTGAACGACGTGATCTTCCATTCTCGATCCACGGTGAAAACTCCGTCGTTGATCGAGTCGAGGATGACACCGTGGAATTCGTCGACGTCGGGAGTGGTCATCGGCTGGAAGCTGGCAGCGGTCGGAAGGTGGCCCGTTAGACGCGGATTTTCTCGCCTTTTTCGGGAATGCGCAGGGTCACCTCCCCATTATACCGATTCGACGCCGTTCCGGCATGGCCAACCGCCCGAAAACGGCGCCAATTCCGGCCGGAGCTGCGAGGACTTGTTCCGGCCGCCGGAGCCGAGTTGGGGGCCGGCATCTTGTTTCTGTGTAATCGAGGCGATAAACTGGATGGTCGCAACGCATCTTTGCGACTGCGTCATGTCCGGAAACTGCGAAGAAGGAGAGTTCCTCCATGCCTTGGCGATTGTCCACCATCATCACCATCGCGCTGGTGGCCGCGGTGGCAGCCGCGTTGGCGGCCGAACCGGCCGCGACCGTCCCGCCTCCGGCGTCCCCCGACACAGCGGTTCCACCGCCCGGCCCCAACCCCAGTCCAGCCGCGCTGCCCGCCGCCCCTGACGAACTGCCGTACGTATACACGAAATGGAAGCACTTCACGGTCAAGGATGGTCTCCCTGACGATCACATCATGGCGGTCAAAGCCGACGGTCCGCGCGTCTGGGTGGGTACCGAGGACGGTTTGGCGTGTATCGACAAGCCCACTGGCAAGATCAAGACGTGGGAGTTCAAGGACAAGGACAACGACGGCAAGGCGGATGAACCCTACAGTCTGCCGTGGAAAGTCGTCACGGCCATCGATGTCGACAAGAGAACTGGCGACGTCTGGCTGGGCTTGTTCGGGGGCGGTCTGGCTCGCTACAGCGCCGGACGCTTCGACCACTTTCATCAACTCAACAGCGGCCTGGTCAACGACGTGGTCTACGGGGTCGCGGTTCAAGACGAGAACGTCTGGGCGGCGACCACCGCCGGGGCCAGTCGCTACAACACCGTCACGGGCGAGTGGTCGATCTACACCGAGAAAAACGCCCCCATGGAAGAAATCTGGAACTACGGCGTGGCCTACGATGGCAAGAGCAAAGTCTTCCTGGCGGTTTGGGGCAGCGGCTGCTTGGAGTTCGACGTGGAAAAAGACCGCCAGCAGCGCGGCGATCCGTGGAAGCTGTACATCGACCCGGACGGCGAGATGGAAATCGACCTGTACCGCGACGACGGCATCGTCCACGTGATCGTGACGGGAGCCAGCCCTGCCGAGGGAATGCTCTGGATCTCGTCCTACTTCGGTTGCTGCCGCTACGACGGCCGGCACTGGCGCGGCCTGTACGCCCACGAGACCGGCCTGCCGAGCGACTTCACGAACAACATCGCGGCCCGCAGCGCCAACGAATGCTGGTTCGCCCACGACAAAGGCCTCGGAGTGGTGGCCGATTTCCCCACCGAGACCGTCGTCGCCTACACCCGCGACGAAAACACGTTACGCGGCAAGGCCCAGATCTATCGCAGCGGCAAGCTGCTCAAGACGGTGGACATGGAAAACGCCGTGCCGCACAACTTCATTATCAATCTGGACCACGACGGGCACGACACCTGGGTGGCGACCGGAAAGGGCCTGGCGTGGGCGATCGGGGATGGATACTACCCCGGAATCAAAAAACAACCTGATTGGCTCGCCAGCCACAAGTGAGGCTTACCATGCGCTATCGAATCATCGCTCTGTGGGTCATGGTGTTCGTTGGCGGTATCGCCGGTGCCCAGGAGAACCCAACCGCCGGCAAGCAGACGGCCGACAAGCAGACGGCCACGACACCTGACTGGATGCCGCCGATCGAAGTGGATGAGGACACCCTGAAGGTCCTCGAGACCATCAATTCCGTCAACGCTTACCAGACGCCCAAGCTGCCGCTGAAGCTTGACAACCATTACGCGAACACCACGGACGACGTGCAGCCTTTTCGTCACGTCGAGCCATTCAAACGCCACTTTCTCTTGCAGATGGAGTACACGGGCCCCGGCCGAGCGATCCCGGAACCGGAAGATGTGCAGTCGGTGAAGATCGGCTTCCTCGGTCCGATCGAGGCGACTGTCTCCGTGGCCACGGGCGGCAAGAGCTACGAAGAGAGCATGGGCAAGCAGATGCTGCACGGCGCGGAACTGGCCATCGAGCAAGCCAACGCGCAGGGCGGCTACCTGAAGCGCAAAATCCCGTTCGAGTTGGTGGTCAGCAACGACAACGGCCTATGGGGCGCCTCCGGCGAAGAGATTGTCAAACTCGCCTACCTGCACAAGGTCTGGGCGATCCTGGGCAGCATCGACGGGGCCAACAGCCATATCGCCATCCGGGTTGGGCTGAAAATCGAGATTCCCATGATGAACAGCGGCGACACGGACCCGACGTTCATCGAGACGAACATCCCGTGGGTCTTCCGCTGCATCGGCGACGACCGTCAGCAGTGCTACCTGCTGGCCGACTACCTGTACCGCAAACGGAACCTCAATCGCGTCGGCCTCGTCCGGTCCAGCAATCGCTTTGGGCGGTTTGGCATCCGGGAAATGCGGGATTCCAGCCGGAGATTGGGAAAGCCCGTGCCGACCGAGATGGCGTATGCGCTGGGAGCGGAGGATTTTTCGCTGCAAATCCAGCGTCTAAAAGAAGCCAATGTGGAAGCGATCGTTCATTGGGGCAGTACCGTCGAGGGAGCCAAGTTCCTGAACCAATTACGCGCTGCCGGGATGCAGCAGCCGTTCTTCGCCTGTGATCGCTGTCTGCTGAAGGAGTTCACGGAGATCGCCGGCCCCAACGCCGAAGGCGTGATCTGCGGGTCGCCCTGGAACCCGGACCGCAAAGACCCCAAGCTGGATGCTTTCCGAAAGGCGTATCGGGAGCGGTTCCACGAGGAGCCGCAAACCTATGCGGCGCACGCTTACGACGGAATGAACATGTTGATCTGGGGCGTGCAGGTCGCCGGATTGAACCGGGCCAAGATTCGCGACGTGCTGGCCCACCGCACCAAGCCCTGGCCTGGCGTGACCGGTGACATTCCGCTGAGCGCCTGCCTGGACGACACGGGCGAAGTGTTTCTGGCCAAGCGTGAGAACGGTGCCTGGAAATACTACTCGCGTGCCGATCTGGCCATCCCTTCGGGGCCGCTCAGCCCACCCCAGGAAACAGCGGCTGTATTGCCGGCGGGCGGCGCGAAATGACTCGCCTTCAGCGGCGTGCTTGCATCCCCTCGTGTTTCTGCTCCTTCAGCAATACCTGGTTCGACTCGGCGTCGATCGTGTTGCAGGGTTAATTCTAATCCGGCTCGTCGCGTGCAAATAGGGCTTGCAGACGGGGCGGCGTTTGTCCCAGTGTCCGGGGCATTTTGCAGCGCATCTTCGTAGCACGCGCTCTCCGAGCCGTGCCGAGTATTCAGCACGGCTCGGCGAGCCATGCTACTTTGGCTGTGGCCGCAGTCCGCGTTAGGCTTGCTCGCCGGCTGGGGGCTCGCTTGGCACGGGCTGAGAAGCTAACCGCCAGCGGCGGGCGAGGGCCAGCAGCTGCCAGGCGGTCAGCGCGGCAGCGACAAAGGCCGCTGCCGCTCCAACGAACATGCCGGACTTGCCGGATGAGAAGGCGGCGTACAGAAGCATCAGGCCGCAGGCCAAGCCGGTCAGTAGCAGCGGCAGCCGGTCGAACGACTTGCGGGCGACTTCCTGCTGCTCAAAGCCCCGAATCGCCGCGATAGCCGACAGGTTGGCCACTTCGCGCATGGCGTTCAAGTGCGATTCGCTTTCGGGCCGCAGACTGAGCGGAGCCAACAGGGGCGGCTCCTGCGGGGTGGGCCACGGCTCCTCGGCGACGTCCGCCGCGGCGGCTTCCGGGAGGTTTTCATCCGGCCGCACCGGCAGGGATTCCGTGACGGCTTCCCGATCCGGTTGGCCGCCTCTCTGCGCTGCAGCCCAATCGTCCTCAGCGGCCGGAACCGGTTCTGCGCTGGGCTCACTCACACGCCTCAACAGCTGCTCGATGTATTCGCGCACAGAGTGGTCCAATTCCTCGTCGTCCTTCGGTTGGGTCCACAGCGGCGGTTGTGGCACGGATGCTTCGGCAGGAGTTGCGTCCATTTCCAATTCGAGCTGCGCGGAAAAGGTGTTTCCTGAAGTCATGCCGGTTAACGCCGAATGCGTCTTGGTCTGATGTTGCAGGTGTAGCAACTCGCCGATCATCCGCTCCAAGCTGCTCAGGCGTCTCTCGAGACGATCGAACCGGACGTGGATGTCACCTGGAAACGCGCCAGAGCCGGTGGCCAGGGTCGCCGCGTCTTCGCCGGCACTCGGTTGGGGCCCGATCGGTGGCGAGCAACGGACGGCGGCAGACGCTCCAGCCGTCGTTCCGGTGTAGCATTCTGCCAGGACTTTGGCCTCCACAGAGCCGACTTGCAGGCAATCACCGGTACTCAAGGCCGCGTTCGAAAACGGCCGGCCGTTCAACCGCGACGCGCCGGACCAATCTCGAACCACGGTCCCTCCGGGTCCGCGGAGGATCACGCACTGCAGCGACACGCTTTCCGGGACCTGCACCGTGCAGTCCGCATGGCCGCCAAAGGTACACTTTTTGGAACGTAAGTGCAGCACTTTTTCGTCGTAGCCGCCGCCGCGCAAGCACAAGATCAACTCGCCCTCCGGTTGGTGCAGGACGGTCGCTCGATGGTCGTGTTCTGTGGATGCTTCCGCTGGCATATCGAGTTGCCCCAGATAAATGGGCCGGTTTCGCGGGCGTCTTGGGAAGACGGCCGATGCTGGCGCCGAAAAACCGGCAAAAGCCCAAGTTCATTTAGCTCACGGCCGGTCCCCGGTCAAAACTCACATGCTGGCATCCGGGCGAGAAACAAAATGGGGCACTCTGGCGAGAAAAGCTTCATATCTATTGGCGATTTGTCGATTATCCGAAATCGACGGAATGAAGCGGATGGTACGAATGTCCTCTTGGGGCGAGCAGTACCAGGCCGCCAAGTGGATCCCTGCGCGAACGCAGCCGACGGGAATCCCCGCTGGCGTGCGACTCTGCGCCGGTGGACGGTCGGCTCTTTCCAGGGCGGTAAATAGCTAAGGTGGGGGGGACAGGGCAATGAAAATCACTCGAACTGAAGCAATCGCACACCTGCGGAAGGTGCTGATCAGACGTCGCGATGCGCTGCGCAGCGCGCTGGCAGGCGATTTGAGCCTTCTAAAGGAGTTGCGGGGCCAAAGTCGCGGCGACGTGGCCGACTTTGCCCTCGACGCCGCTCAAGACGAGATCAGTTCCCAGTTGGCCGAGGTGGAGAGCCGGGAGCTGGCGAACATCGAGGGCGCGTTGGAGCGAATCCGCGAAGGCAGTTACGGGACTTGCGACAGCTGCAGCGAGGCGATCCCTCTGGCGCGGCTGCAAGCCCTGCCCTACGCCACGCTCTGCATCGGTTGCCAGCGGGAATCCGAGAAGGACCATTCCCGCCGCGGCGAGCCTGACTGGGGGCGAGTCATCGACTCGGACGTCTTGGAACACGACGTGGCATTCCGCGATTTCGAATTGGACGTGACCTAACGCGGCCTGATATCAGGGAGATGCGACGGTATGAAGGTTCGATGGCCGCTCGGTCCCCGTCTCTGCCGCGCTCTGTTGCTGCTGTTGGCGAGCCATTTCACCTCGCAGGCCGGCGAGCAAACGCCTCCCGCCGAATCGTTGCAAACCTTGCCCGTCTCCGCCGAAGCGAGGCAACAACTGTACCAGGAAATCGATCGGGACGTCGCCGCACTGGAGCGGCAGGGTTCGTTGTTGAAGCGAGTCGTCCGCCTGGTCACTCCGACGGTGGTCCACATCGAGGCGGAGAGAAGCAGCCGCGAGGACATTCGCTTCTCGCGACGCTCGGTGGAGGAAGCCGGCTCGGGCGTCGTCATCGAGCACACGGGCGGCTTCTATGTCCTCACCAATCGCCACGTCATTAACGACTCGCTGCTGGCTCAGATCAAAATCAAGCTGGCGGACGGCCGCGTTCTCCACCCGAAACAAGTCTGGACCGACCGCGGCACCGACGTCGCCATTATGGAAGTTACCGCGCCCGATTTGGTGCCGGCCCGCTTGGGCGACAGCGACAAGCTGGAAATCGGCGATTTTGTGCTGGCCGTCGGCAGCCCGTTCGGCCTGAGCCATTCGGTGACGTATGGCATCATCAGCGCCAAAGGCCGGCGCGACTTGAAGTTGGGCGACGGCAGCGTCAAGTACCAGAACTTCCTGCAGACCGACGCCGCCATCAATCCCGGCAACAGCGGTGGACCGCTGCTGAATCTGCGCGGCGAAGTGATCGGCATCAACACCGCCATCGCCAGCAGCTCGGGCGGCAGTGAAGGGATTGGGTTTTCCATTCCCATCAACATGGTGACGAAAATCGCCACCCAGTTGATCGAACGCGGCAACGTCGCGCGAGCCTACCTGGGCGTGCGGCTCGATTCTCGGTTCGACGCCGCTCGCGCCTCCGCCCTCGGCCTGCCGCGCCGGGCCGGCGCCCTGGTCTCGAACGTCACGCCCAACTCGCCCGCTGCCGCGTCCGACTTGCGCGAAGGCGATGTCATTCTGAAGGTGAACGACGTGACCGTCGAGGACGATGCCCACTTGGTGAACCTGGTGAGCCTTTCCGGAGTCGGCGAGCCGGTCAATTTGGTAGTGTACCGCGCAGGCAAGGTGCTGGCCGTGAAGGTTAAAGTCGCCAAACGCGAGGACTTCGAGCGGGAATAGTATGGAGATGCGGGATGCGCGTTCCGGGATGCGCGTTGCGGGATGCGCGTTGCGGTTGCGGGAAAAGACAGTCTCGGCTTGGTCACCGCCGCGAATTGGCCTTGAAAGTCATGGCGCCCCGTCAGAATCCTTGACCGCCGGCAAGTCTCTCCTCCTGAGACTCGCCGCTGGCACCCAAACCCGGGATCCCGCATCCCGTATCCCGCATCCCGCCTACTCACTCTTCAACGCAATCGGCACTTGGTCGATCTTGGCCGCCAGGATGAAGTCATTCTCGCTCAGTCCGCCGATGGCGTGCGTCCACAGCTCGATCCATACCCGGCGATATCCCTCCAAGTGAATGTCGGGGTGATGCCCGTCCTCTTCCGCCAGTTGGGCGACGCGGTTGAAGAAATCCATGCCTGCCATGAAGTTCTTGGCCGTCCAGTCCTTGCGAATCCGCTGACCGTCGTGAGTCAGGTGCCAGCCGGAGAGGCGGGACAGTTGTGTTTGGGCTTCTTCCAACGAACACGCATCGACGCCGCCCTCACAGGGCTTGCATTTCTTGGCGACAAGTTGTTCAGCAGCTTGAACTTGCATGGGCGCTCCTCGCTCGCTTTCTTGCGTTCACAACCGGGATCGAAGCCACCGGCCCAACAATCGCCAATGGCCCCCTGTGACACTATTTGCCGAGGACTCGCATTTTCAAGCCCCCTGTGTCAGAAGCCCGGCTTTTTCGAAAAACCGGGCTTCTTTTCAGCAGACCCTCACCCTTATTCGGCAGGTTCCAGACGGAACGCCTTGACCTCCAACGGTTCCAGATCCGGTTCCGATCGGCCGGTCTGGACGATCTGCGGGTCATCGGGTCCGAACAGGTTCCGCGCCGCGATCGCGGCGGTCGGCAGCCCCAAAACTTCGATTCGCACCGATTCGTGGCCAGACATGCAAGGACAATGCCGATGATCGCTGGTCGCGTGGTAAGTTGCATGCTCTTTCTCGTCCGAAGTTCTCTGTCCCGCATGCTACGACGGGGCGTTCCCGGAGCTTGGGGCGGGGGCAGCGACTTGCACCGAGCGGTTCTGTTGCCGGTTCCCGGGGCGGCGAATTCCCCCGCAATGCTGTCGACTGCGCGGTTGCCAGCCGCTATGTTGAACGGCAACGTCCTGCCGTCCCTCGCCTCTGAGCGATCCAGGAGAGAACGCGATGAAACCATTCTTTAGCCTGACCATCAGCCTGCTTGTCTGCCTGCCAGGCACGCTTAGTGCGCAACACAGCCCGAGTGCCCGTCAAATCCGCTCGTCGCCAATGGCGCCTGAGGGCTGGGACCCGGCACTGGCGGGAGACCTCGTGATGGAACGGCTGGTCAAGGTCACCGCGCCCCATGTGAAGGGGGCGCACGATGCGGAGTTCGTGTGTGTGGGCGAGCGGGCCTACATCGTCGAGCATGACAACGACGTCCAGCCGGGACATGGCGCCGGCCGGGCCCAGTACTGCGTGCTGACCGTGGTGAACTTGAAGGCGCTCGCCGTGGAGCATGTCGTCCCGATGGCAAAGTCCGGGCAGACGTTCGAGAACGAGACGCTGCCGGAGGGCGAGTGTTTTGTGCCGCGGATCCTCCGGGTGGACGACCACACCTTGCGTTGCTTCTTCGCCAGCCAGGACGGCAACCGGCGCGAGGCGCAGATGTGGTACCGCGACTTCGACCTCCGCACGACAAGCTTCGAGAACCACATCCACAAGGCGCGCCTCAAGACCGCCGCCGGCGTGTTCGACATGCAGCCGCAGCACTTTCACGCCGACGCCGCGGCGCAGGGTTTCGCCAAGCCCGCGCTGAAGTTCGGACTGTACCTGTTCGATTCGTTCAAGCAGTTCGACGGGCGCACCTACGTGGCGCTCAACAACTTCCCGAACAAACAGAACGCGCTGGCGCTGGTACACGACGACCGGGCGACGTTCGAGGTGATCGGCCATTACAACGAGCCGCAGACGCAGCAGCTCAGCGAGTCGGCCGTGAATCGCCTGCCGGACGGCACCTGGATGGCCATCTGCCGCAACGACGGCGGCAACTACCACTTCACCACCAGCCCAGACGGCCGGAGCTGGACGGTCGCCCGCGAAACGCCGTTTGTTCCCAACGGGCTGAACTCCAAACCAACCTTCGACAAGTTCGGCAATGTGTACTATCTCGGCTGGCAGGAAGCGACTCGCATCCAAGGCGCCAACCGCAGCGTGTTCAACCTCGACGTCTCCCGCGACGGTAAAACATGGGAACGCAAGTACCGATTCGAAACGCCGGAGACCTTCCAGTACCCGACGTTCCACGAACACGAGGGCGTGATCTGGCTGACGGTGACCCAAAGCGACCACCGGGGCAGCAGCGACCGCATCATGTTCGGCAAACTGGAGGACGTGGGCCAGTTTGAATCTCAGGCCGGCAAGCGCCGCAAGCTGCCGCTGCCCCCGGGCCAGGAGCCGGCGGTGATGAAGCCCGGAGTGAAGCTGTTCACGGACCGCGACTATGTCATCGACCAACTGCCCGATGCGGTGCGAGGTCTGCCCTTCCTGCGCACCAGCATCGAAAAGACGGACGTCGAGGTGACCAAGCCCGGCACCCTGTTCGCCCTGACGCCGACCATCCGGCCCAAGGCGGCCAGCCAGGAAGCGGCCCTGAAGAGAGCGGGCTTTATCAAGGTCGATGTGCCTGAAACGCAGCTTTTTCCCGGCGAGATCAACCGTGTGAGCCTGTACCGCAAGGACGTGAAGGCCGGCCAGACGCTGCGCTTCCCGAAGATGGTGCTGCTGATCATGGACCAGGGCGCAGAAGTGCGGGCCTACGATCCGCTGGCGCCCGTCGATGCCCGCACCGAGCCCCCCGTGATCATCACGCAGCCCGGCCCGGAGTTTCAGGATGAAGCGCGGCCCGGCGCGATGATCCTCGGCATGGACCGCACGCAGAAAGGGCGCATCTGGGGCTGCTGGACGGGCACGGGCGATAAACCGGACGGCTACTTTATCCTGGCCACCAGCGACGACGGCGGCGGCACCTGGTCCAAGCCGCGCCTGGTGGCCGGCGCCCTCGATCCCTCCGGCAAACGGCAGCGCGGCGCGCTGGTCGGCAACCTGTGGACCGATCCGCTGGGGCGGCTCTGGCTGTTCTTCGATCAAACCGTGATCGGCGTCCCCGGCCCGACGGCGGATTGGTACATCCGCTGCGACAATCCGGACGACGCCGCGCCCGTGTGGTCCAAGCCCGTCTGTTTTGCCGAGGGCTGCACGCTGAACAAGCCCACGGTGCTCGAGGACGGCGACTGGCTGCTGCCCGTATCGCATTGGGCGGGGAAGACCGCCTGGGTCTATGCCTCGACGGATCAGGGCCGGACGTGGCAACCGCGCGGCAGCGTGAAGTTCCCCGACTGGGAGTTCGACGAACACATGATCGTCGAGTTGTGCGACGGACGCCTGTGGATGCCGGCGCGTACCAAGGGGAATCCGTACGAGAGCTACTCGGCGGACAAGGGCGCGACGTGGAGCGAGCCGCAGCCGGCCGCGTTCCAGAACATCAACGCCCGCTTTTTCCTCCGCCGACTCGCCTCGGGGCGGCTGCTGCTGGTCAAGAACGGCCCTGTCGATCAGCGCCTTGCGAAACGCTCCCACATGACCGCGTTTGTGTCCGAGGACGACGGCCGGACATGGAAGGGCGGCTTGGTGCTCGACGAGCGTTCCAGCGTCTCGTATCCCGACGGCTTCCAGGCGCCGGACGGGCTGATCCACATCCTCTACGATTGGAACCGGCACACCGACGCGGAGATTCTGCTGGCCAAGTTCCGCGAGGAAGACGTGCTGGCAGGAAGAATCGTCTCGGCGGATGCCAAGCTTCAAATGCTCGCCAACAAGGCCACTGGCCCCAAGCCCATCCTGTACAACGGCATCGAACTGCCCTACGAGTGGCCGCCGCGGCACCTCGATCCGAACTCCATCGAGCCGATGCCGGTTCCGTGCCTGCAGCGCCCGCCGCGAACGATCCCTATCGACGTCGGCCGGCAGTTGTTCGTCGACGATTTCCTGATCGAGAGCACCACGCTGCAGCGCACGTTTCATCAGGCGAAGAAATTCGAGGGCAATCCGGTGTTCAAGGCCGAGACGGCACGGGAACTCGGAGCATCGGTCGAGGGCGAGCGCGGCGAGCAGGCGACGCTCTTCCTCGGCCAGGGCGGCGTGTTCTGGGACCCGGCGTAGAAGCACTTCAAGATGTTCCACGTCGCGGGCTGGCGCGGGCCGCTGGCGCTGGCGACCAGCACCGACATGATCCACTGGACGCGGCAGGGCGAGTTGCTGCCGGAAGGCCTGCGCTGGACCGGCCCGGAACTGAAATCCGGCGGCTCGGACAACTGTGTGTGGCTCGACCTGAACGCCACCAATCCCGCCGAGCGCATCAAGTTCCTCACCTGCTGGATGCACGTGCCGGCGGAGCAGCGCCCGCCCGGATTCCATCACTCGCTGCACGTGTCCGACGGCAAGACGTGGTCCCCGGCCGTGGCTACGGACAGCGCGGCCGACGATTACTGCTCGTTCTTCTACAATCCCTTCCGCAGCAAGTGGTGCTTCAGCATCAAGCACACGCAGCGCCGCGGACGCTGCCGGTACTACCTGGAAAGCGACGACTTCCTGCAAGGGCACGGATGGTCCCGGGCGGTGTATTGGACCAATGCCGACCGGCTCGACCAGCCGGAGCCCGCCGGGCGCTATCCGGGCGCGGGCGACGCGCCGCAGTTGTACAGCCTGAACGCCGTCGCTTACGAGAGCCTGCTGGTGGGCATGCACTACATTCACCGCGGACCGAACAACGCCGTCTGCAATGAGGGCAAGTTTCCGAAGCTGATCGACTTTCTGGGTCACGCCCGACGCCGGCGGTGCCAGCCACGGCTACGTCGGCGCCGGCGGACCGGGGTTCGCCGGTGTGCGTGACGTTCCTCCGCAAGAGTAGATGCTCGCGGCCCGTCTGCGCCAGGCACACGCTCGCGGATCCCGCTGAACAGCGGCACGCGATTGGGCGAGCAGACCGGTTCGGAACTCAGAATTCCACCTCGACGACCGAGAAATCGTCGGTGAGTTGATCGGAGCTGTGCTGGGTTTGGGCGCTTTATCACGATCGCTTGAAGGGGGTACACCAAGTAACGCAACGGAATCGGCGGTCAAGTCGCCATATTCTCCCCAGATTGACACTTTGCAGGCGGCAAAGCAAGAGGCGAGCGGGCACGCCGGCGAAAATGGCGGGCTTCAAAGTTGCCTCAGAACTCAAGACACGATAGCTTAATGCTCAACCTGCCCCGGCAAAACTCTCCCCTTTTTGGTCTTCCGAGTGGATAGGCTGCCCATGTCCGAGCCGGAAGTGTTTGCTGCCAACCTGAGACGGCTGATCGACGCTTCGCCCTTGTCCGAGCGGCAAATCGCCGAGCGGGCGGGCGTCAGCTTCAAGACGCTGGTCCGGTGGCTGCAGGTGGGGATGAAAAAACCCAGTCGCCGAACACCGCAGACGATTCTGCAACTGTCTCGCTTGTTGCGCGTCGAAGCGGAGGAACTGTGGCAGGGCGAGACCGCTTGTGCTGGCGATGCGTACGCCGAGAAAGTGAGAGAGTTGATTGGCCGCTGGGAACGCTTGGGGGTGGACTACCAGGACGTGACCGGCTGGCTCGACTCCGCTTGTACTGCCTCGCGCGTCGCGGAAAAATTCCGCCGCCAGGAACCGGACCTGGCGGAAATCGTCGCCAAGGTCAAGCGGCTGCGGACCGACGGCGAAGTGCAGAAGTACGTGGAGACGATGGTCCGCGAGTGGTCTTTGGACGAGCGAGAATCTTACAAGCGGCTGATCGAAGCCACACAGAAGTTCGTGGCCGCAGTGTTGCCTCGCGACCCGGATCAGATGGGCGCGTGGTTTCGCCGGGTGCATCCCCGCCGCTGGGCCAATCTTCTGGCTCGCCGCAAACTCGACGACGAAGCCGAATTGGTCGCCTACATCCGCAACCTCTTGGCCGAGGGGCTCTCGCCGCACGAAGCCTATGAAGCGGTGGTGCGGTTGTCGAACTGAGGGAAGTTCTCACCCAGAAAGGACACAGACGGAAATGCCCAGGAAAAAGATTCTGATGCTCGTCGGCGATTTCGTGGAAGACTACGAAGTGATGGTGCCGTTTCAGGTTTTGCTCATGGCCGGCCACGAAGTACACGCGGCCTGTCCGGGCAAGAAGGCCGGGGACAAGGTGGCGACGGCGATTCACGATTTCGAAGGCGAGCAGACGTACAGCGAGAAACGCGGCCACAACTTCGCGTTGAACGCCGCGTTCGACGAGTTGGACGAGACGGACTACGACGCGCTGGTGATCCCCGGCGGCCGCGCGCCGGAGTACTTGCGATTGAATGGGAGAGTCCTGGAAGTCGTCAGGCACTTTGCGTCATCCGGCAAGCCGATTGCCGCCATTTGCCACGGACCGCAACTGCTGGCCGCAGCCGGCGTCCTGCAGGGCAGGGCTTGCTGCGCCTACCCGGCAGTCGGTCCCGAAGTGACCGTCTGCGGGGGGACGTTCGTCGCGGCCGGGCCGTCGTTCGACAACGCGCACACCGACGGCAACCTGGTGACCGCCCCCGCTTGGCCCGCCCACCCGGCTTGGATGCGCGCTTTCTTGGAGGTCTTGGGCACACAGGTCATTACGTAATGCGGCTTGGGGCCGCAAGCGTCGAGATGCGCGAGGCGGGACACGGGCCCAGAAGTCCGGAACCGTGTCGCGCCGCGCCTTGGCGAGGAAGGCAGTCCTGCGAAAACGCGAGATCCCGCATCCCGCATCCCGCATCCCGCATCCCGCATCCCGTCAAGCCACGAGCATCGGCATCTCGCGGAACTGGCGGGTGTGCAGGTTGACCCCGTCGATGTACTCCTCGAAGATGCGAACGTCTAGTGCCGAGGCGGAGTCGGCTTCGGGATGAAACTGGGTGCCGAAGGCGAACCAATCCGGCATCTCGCTTTCGATCGCCTCGACCACGCCGTCGGGGCAACGGGCGGTGACGGTGAAGCCCTGGGCCACCTCGTCCACGGCCATGTGGTGCATGCTGTTGACGCGGATTTCGCCTTCACCGTACACACGCTCCATCAGCGATCCGGGCACGACGACCAGGCCGTGGCGATGCGCGGGGTCCTGGAGGTCCTTGTGAGGAATGGCCTCCGGCAGATCTTCCGGAAGGTGCAAATACAGATTGCCACCCTGAGAGACGTTCAGCAGTTGCATGCCGACGCCGATGCCAAAGAACGGCATCCGCCGCTCGGCGATCAAACGCATCAGCCGGCGGTCAAAGGACTCGCGCCGCCTTTCCATCGAACGTACGGAGGGGTGCAGCATGAATCCATCGCGGCGCGGGTCGAGGTCCTGGCCGCCGATCATGATAAAGCCCTGCAGCGCGTCCAGGACTTCGCTCAAGTCGTCCTGCGACTCCAACGGAGGAACGATCACGGGGATGCCGCCGGCGGCCAGAATCCGATCGTAGTAACCGGCGGCGAGGAAGGAATAGGCGGGCGAGTCTTTTTTGGCGGAGCGGTAATCGGCGTTCAAGCCGATGACGGGTTTGTGGTGCATCTGTACTCCCTTCAGATTGAGACACTCGAGCCATCAAAATGAGACCAGAGACGCGAGCCGTTCTCGCGGCGGGGAGTGCGCAGGGGGCGGAAACCAGAGGCCGGTCGTCGGGCCTCGAATCAGCCGCGTCGTGCGGCCGGCGTATGGGGGATGACGTTCAGCCAATCACTGGCAGTTTGCAGCACGTGTACAAGTGACCGCCGGTCATCCTTGCCCTTCTGTGCTCAGCGAGGTCCTGCCCGTGCCAGTGGCGCCCATCCTCGGCGATTCCCCGAACAACGATGTCCTTATCGGTAACCTCAAACCTTTCTCTATGGACCAGTCGCCTGGCCGTTCTGAAGGGTTGCAGCAGCGGGCGGGATTTTAGTGTTGCCAGTCTTGAGGAAAAGGTTAGGCGGCTATTTTGGGTCCGCCGATGGTGCTGCCCACTACATTTTGCGATAGCATGCCACTGCTTGCACGGCTAGCATGGCGTGCCGTAAGATGCCACAGCGGCGCGGGTATGATCGCCGCCGCTCGCCGAGCGCGTGCGAAGTTGGGTATTGGGACAAGCGTGCCGCGCGTCCCCAAGTCAGGATCGTCTACAGGAGGCAAAATCATGGAAAAGTGGCCTGTCGGTGTGTTCGCCAGTGTCGATGCGGGGCTGGGAGTTAAGCTGGAGGTCGCCCACGAGTTGGGCGTGCCCACCATCCATCTGCACGCACCCCACCGCGAAACACGGACCTCGGAGAACGCCGAGAAATTCGTCGCTCGGCTCGAACAATTGGGCATTCGGATCAGCGTCGTGTTTGGGGGCTTCGAGGGCGAGAGCTACGCCGACATCCCGGCGGTCGTGCGCACCGTCGGGCTGGTCCCGCCGGACACGCGGGCGGCCCGTACGCAGGAAATGAAAGAGATCTCCGATTTCGCCCGGCTGCTGGGCTGCGACGTCGTCGCCCTGCACCTGGGCTTCATCCCGCACGACACGAGCGATCCGCTTTACCGCGAGATCCTGGCCGTGACGCGCGAGGTCTGCGACCACGCCCAAGCCAACGGGCAGAATCTGCACCTGGAGACGGGGCAGGAGACGGCGGACGGGCTGCTGCAGTTCATCGACGACGTGGGCCGGGACAACCTGTTTGTGAATTTCGATCCTGCCAACATGATTCTGTACGGCACCGGCGAACCGATCGCTGCGCTGCACAAGATCGGCAGCCGCGTACACAGCGTGCACTGCAAAGACGCCAAGTGGGCGGCCCATCCGGGCCGGGAATGGGGACAAGAGGTGCCCTTGGGCGAAGGCGACGTGGGGATCGAGAACTACCTCCGCACCTTGCAGGCCATCGGGTATACCGGGCCGCTGACGATCGAACGCGAAATCCCGCAGGAACCGGAGCGGCAAAAAGCGGAAATCGGCCACGCCATCCGACTGCTGAATGAGTTGAAAGCCAAGATCGGCTGAGCCGCGCCAAGTATCGTCGCAGGTTGGGACTCCGCCCCGACCTAAAGATCGCGTTGCGAGGCCACGGCCCAGTCCGGGCACGGGCCTCGCGAGCCGACCAGCGACTGCTGCCAATCCACCGCCAGCATCACGCAGTTGATGCCGGAACCGATCCCCAGCAGGGCGACCCGGTCTCCCCGTTGCACGTGCCCGCCCTGCAGCCCCAAGGCCATCGTCACCGGCAGAGCCACCGAGCCCGTATTCCCCAGCCACGGGAACGTCACAAAATCCCGTTCCAGCGCCAGTCCGAGCGACTCCAACATCAGCTTGCGGTGCGTCGAGCCGACCTGATGGCAAAACGTGCGGGCAATGCTTTCCAACTCCCAGTCCGACGCCTCCAGGAAGTCGCGGAACGTCTCGACGCCCGTGGCAATGCCCTCCCGCAGCAATTGCTCCGCGTCGGTTTCCATCAAGGGCTGCATGCCGCTGCCGATCGCTTCGTCGCGGCCGCCCTGGCAGAGCTGATGGAAGTCCGTGTTGGCCCGCGCGGCTGCCGCGTGCAGACGGTTTCCCGTGCGGCTCAGCTCGCGGTCCGCCAGCAACACGGCGGCGCTCGCCGAACCGATTGTCAACGACGCGACGGCGGATTTGATGCTGCTGCGCGTCAGGGATTCGTCCCCGTTCAACGCTTCGATGGTCGTCTCGACCAAGGGACGGCTGCTCTCGGTCCCCACCACGAGCGCCGCGCGAACCTGCCCCAACTCGATCATGTTCGCCGCTTGCAGCACGCCGTTCAGCAGCCCCAGACAGGCATTGGACACGTCGTACACCAGGCAGCGATGGCTGAGCCGCAAACCGTGGTGGACGCGGCAGGCCGTGGCGGGTTCCAGATAATCGCGGCACACGGACCCGTGGATCAGCGCCCCGATCTGGGTCCGATCAAGCCCGGACGCGGCAATCGCCAGCTCGCCGCTGGCGATGCTCTTGTCGCTGGGCAGAACGCCAGGTTCCCAAAATCGCCGCTCGCGAATCCCGGTCATCAGCTCCAGTCGCCCCTCAGGCAACCGCAGCCGGCGGTACAGCGGCTCCAACCGCCGCTCGATCTCCTCGCTCGTGACCGTCTCGTCCGGCAACGCGTAACTGACGGCTTCGAGACATACGTTGTGGTACTGCATCATGACGGGATACGGGATGCGGGATGCGGGATGCGGGATCTCAAATCTCAAATCGCAAATCTCAAATTTGAAACTTGAAACTTGAAATTTGAAATCGCAAATTTGAAATCTCAAATTTCACGTGCTGGTTCCAAATTCCCTCTCTCAGCTTTCGGTTTGTGAGCCTCGCCGTCTGAGCCCGCCCGTTTCAGTTGGCGAGCCGGCGAAATTCGACTCGGAAAACCGGTTCGCCGTGCAATCGCATGCGGCGTTCAAAGTGCGTGCGAAAATCCAAGTCATGCTCGGCCGGCCGTTCGGCCACGTCGAACGGACCTAGCAGGTTGGTGACCTCGCCGATCAGCTCCACGGTCGTGTCAAAATACTCTTTCACATCCGTCCAAAAGTGAAAAGCCCCGTCCCGCTGCAGTACCCGCTCGACGTCAACCAGAAATCCGGGTTTCATCACTCGCCGTTTGCGGTGTCGTTGCTTCCACCAGGGGTCTGGAAAGTAGGCGTGCACGGCAGTCGCACAGGCATCCGGCAGGTGCTCGTGAAACAACTGCAACGCGTCGCCGTCGACGACGGCCGCATTACTGCGTCCGGCGCGGGCCAGACGGGCCGCCGCCAGTCGTGCGTACTTATGGGCGATTTCGCAGCCGAGGAAGTTGTGACCAGGACGCTCGCCGGAGGCCGTCATCAGGAACATGCCTTTGCCGCTGCCCACCTCCACCTCCAGCGGCCCGGCCTGGGCAAACAGGGCGGCTGGATCCCAGGGCATGGGCAACTGGTCCACCGTCAGCAAGTGCCGCGTCAGATCGAGGTTCGGGTCGATGTTGCGGAGCGCCGGTCGCGCCATGGCTGCGGGGATTCGTTTCCAGAATGATGCGTCCTAAGGCTCGCGACTCCCGCCGCCCTCGTCACCGGCCATCTCGGCCGGGGCGGAAGCCCGCGCGGTCAGCGCCTCGGTCGGGATGGGGATCCCTTTGATGATGCCTTCCACCACGACATTTTCCCGCACCACGCCCTGGAAACGGCTGACGATCATCCGCCCACGGCGGGACTTGATGAGCGAACAGATGTAGACGATGCGGTCACCCGGTAGCACGGGATCGCGGAAACGGACTTCTTCCAGGCCACCAAAGCCGACCATCGGCGAGCCGAGCATGTCATACTTCTGGGTAAAGTAGCTGCACAGCTGCGCTGCCCCTTCCAGCATGACCACGCCGGGCATCAGCGGCATGCCGGGCATGTGCCCGCGGACCCAGAACTCTTGCTGGGTCACATCCTTATAGCCCACACACACTTTGCGCTCGACGTCCTCGTAGACGACGGCCGTCAACTGTTCCATCTCGTGCCGTTGCGGATTGACCTTGCGGATATCCTGGATGCCGGCAGTCGATTTGTCAAAGTCGATCTGGGAGAGATCGATCAGAAGTTCTTTGGCGGTCACCTTTAAGTTCCTGAACTTGGCTGGGCTGGTTCAAGGTCAACACCGCCACGCCACGGTCACCGAACGAGTCGTCGTTACCGGGTTCGGTCAACCCATCGCGTTGGCAGAACACAGCGGAGATTGGTCTACGTCCTCACCTTCCGGCGTTTTGCTCGCCGTCCTTTGGCATTCGCTGGACGCTTGCCATGGTTTGCTTTTTTCACTTTGTGATGCGGTTTCGTCACTTGAAAAACTCCCCTTTGATAGAGAACAACGGTTTCGCAACGACCATCAGATTACCAGCTTTGAAGTCGGCTGAGAAGGTGACCCCCCAGAGCAAGCTGTGTGCCAAGGTCGCACTGCTGGACGACAGGCCGCCAGCGACTCGCCACAACGCGTTGGGGCACGGAGTACCCCCCAAGGCACTCTCAGAAGTCTGCACCACCCCTGGGACGTTCGACTTTTCCAAGCTCCGCTTGAACTTGGCGGCAAAAACGGCCGAAAAGAGCGGGAGTCTGTCGGTGCAGCGCATGTGGGGAGGACGCGCCAACGGAGACGTAATCCAGCGTTTTCCCCTCCCCAATCGCAGGTGAGAATCGTTTTGATTTTTTTCCAAAAAATCGGCCCAGGGATTGACTGGCCAGCTATCGCCGTGTAGCATCCTTGGTTTCCGGCAAGCCGGGTAAAGGCAATTTGGCGTTCGTGAATTGACGTTAACCTAGGGCTGGCAAGGTCTTACATCTCGGAGGTAGTCGGCGTGACATCTGGACCCGGTCATGAGGTGATTCGAATTCGGATGGAGGCGTACGACCACAGCATCCTGGACCAGAGCGCCCTGGAAATCGTGGACACGGCCAAACGCACGCACTCCGAAGTGCATGGTCCGATTCCACTTCCGACACGAATTGAAAAGTATTGCGTGCTGTCGGGGCCGCATGTTGACAAGAAGGCCCGCCAGCAATTTGAGATTCGGACCCACAAACGGCTGATCGACATTGTTCAGGCTACGGCGAAGACCATCGAGGCCTTGAACAAGCTGAGTCTTCCGGCCGGAGTGGACATTAAGATCAAGGCGTCTGCACGGTGAGTCTATTGAGTCACACGGACCAGCTGTGATGAGAAGATGCCGTTCGGGTAAGTCGGAACGGTGCTGAAGTCGAGCTGCTTTGCTTGGCATTCGGAGGTGGTCGCCAAACGACTGCCGGCCGGGTCGGTTTCCGGGCTCCCGTAGGCGACAGACCAAGTGACGAGAATAAGGTGCGAACCATGACAAAGGGAATACTCGGCCAAAAGGTCGGGATGACTCAGGTATATGACGAGTCAGGGCGGGCGGTGCCGGTCACCGTCGTCAAGGCTGGTCCTTGTCATGTGCTGCAACTGCGGACGCTGGATCGCGACGGCTACGAAGCGGTCCAGCTTGGGTATCGGGACAAGAAACGGTCCAAAGGTACCCGATCTCGTGCCAGTCAAGCCAGTCGCGCCGAGCGTGGTCATGTCGCCAACATCAGCAGCAAGCGCTCCAAGCGTCGCGCTTCTTCCGGCATTCAAGCCGCCCCGCGAGCCAACTGCGAACCCAAGCGTTTCATTCGGGAGTTGCGGGGGGCCACCGAGGGATTCGAGGTCGGCCAGGTGTTGACCGTGGCGGCGCTGGATGGCGTCGCGGCCGTCGACGTAACCGGCGTGAACAAGGGGCGCGGTTATGCCGGTGTCATGAAGCGGCACGGATTCCACGGCCAGCGGGCCAGTCACGGCGTAAAAAAAGTCCATCGTCATCCTGGCAGTACGGGCATGCGTCAGACCCCCGGCCGACTATTCAAGGGGCACTGCATGCCTGGGCACTATGGCAACGCCAGGACGACCATCAGGAATCTTCGAGTGTTCAAGGTCGACGCCGCGAATCACCTGCTTCTGCTGCGCGGCGCGGTCCCCGGACCCAACGGCGGCTATCTGGTAATTCGCGAGACCAACAAGGTGGGGTAGATCGTTCATGACAACGTTGCCAATTTACGATTCCCGCGGCAATCAAGTCGGGTCCTATGACATCGATCCGGCGGCGCTGGCGCCGTGCATCAACAAGCAGTTGCTGCACGACGTCACGGTCATGTACCAGGCCAGCCGCCGGCAAGGCACGCAGAAGACAAAGTCGCGAGGCGAGGCCGCCGGTTCGACCAAGAAGATGTACCGCCAGAAAGGCACGGGCAACGCACGGGCTGGCTCCCGCCGCTCGGGCATTCGCCGTGGCGGCGGGCACATTCATGCGCTGCAGCCGAGGGACTATTCGTACCGTCTGCCGCGGAAAGCGATTCAGGCGGCCACCCGGATGGCGATTCGTTCCAAGATCGATAGCGGCAGTCTGGTCTGCGTGGACCAGTTGAGTTTTTCCGAGCCGCAAACCAAGGACATGGCGGCGGTGCTCCGGGCGCTCAAACTCGCGGGCCAGACCACGCTGGTGGCAACGGCCGGCTACGACGTGAACGTTTACAAAAGCGCGCGCAACATCGACAAGGTCACGGTCTCGCCGGTGGCCGAACTGAACGCCCTGGCCGTGTTGCAGCCGCGGCGATTGCTGGTCACCAAAGACGCGTTGGACGCGATCTGCCAGAAGGGCAGCCCTTGACTTGGCTCACGACGACTTCCCCAGATGGTGAACGCAAATGGCTGATTCGCAGGACACAAAACGAACCGTCAGGAAAGGGATCCGACTGGAGCCTCACCAGGTGATCATGCGCCCGCTGGTGACCGAGAAGGGGGTGTACCACTCCTCCGAATTCAACCAGTACGCGTTCGAGATCAGTCCCTTGGCCGACAAAGAGGACGTCAAGCGTGCCGTGGAGGCGCTGTTCAACGTCAAGGTGCTGAAAGTCCGCACGCAAACCCGAGCGGGCAAGCCGCGGCGGTACCGTTTTCGTCAGGGACATACGAAGGCTTGGAAGAAGGCCGTGGTGACGCTGGACAGCGAGAGCCGCATCGACTTCTTCTAAAACGAGTGGGACTTGCTACGCCGGCTGTGCCGTGTGAGATGAAATCATGGGTGTTCGCTATTATCGATCGACCAGTGCCGGACGCCGCGGGGCGAGCGTCAGCGACTTTGCGGAGCTGACTCCCGGCGCGAAACCGGAAAAATCATTGTTGCGGCCCTTGCGCAAGAAAGGGGGCCGCAACAACCAAGGCAGAATCACCGCGCGTCATCGCGGCGGCGGCCACAAGCGCATGTACCGAGAAATCGACTTCCGCCGCGAAAAAGATGGTGTGCCTGCCACGGTGGCTTCGATCCAGTACGATCCGAACCGCAGTGCGCGGATCGCCTTGTTGCACTATACCGACGGCGAGAAACGCTACATCCTGGCGCCGGACGGCTTGAAGGAGGGCGATCGTCTTGAGAACGGGCCGGACGCGCCGCCCTCGATCGGCAACAGTCTGCCGCTGAAACGCATTCCGTTGGGGACGGAAGTTCACAACATCGAGATGCTGCCCGGACAAGGCGCGCGGCTGTGCCGCAGCGCGGGCACCGCCGCCACCCTGGTAGCGCGAGAGGCGGGTTGGGCCCAGATTACGCTGCCCAGCGGAGAAATCCGCCGCATCCCGGCCTCGTGCCGGGCCACGATCGGCAAGGTCGGCAATCCCGACCATATGAGCATTCGCCTGGGCAAGGCGGGTCGCAAACGGTGGTTAGGCCGGCGGCCGCATGTGCGGGGTACGGCCATGAACCCCGTCGACCATCCGCACGGCGGCGGTGAAGGGCGGACCAAGGGCGGCCGGCATCCGGTCAGCCCGACGGGAAAATCGGCGAAGGGCGGAGCGACGCGGAAGAAGCGAAAGCCGTCCAACAGCGCCATCGTCCGGCGGCGATGGTCGCGGCGGTACGGCCAGTTGAAGCTGACAGGCAAGTAAACGGAGAGAACGGCAGCCCATGAGCAGGTCGCGAAAAAAGGGTCCGTACGTTGACTTCAAGTTGTACGGCAAGGTGCAGAAGCAGGACCAGGCGGGTACGAAAGAGCCCATCAAGACGTGGGCTCGGGCCTGTACGATCGTCCCCGAGTTCGTGAGTCATACGTTCATGGTTCACAACGGCCGGCAACACGTCAAAGTGTTCGTCACCGAAGACATGGTCGGTCATCGGCTGGGTGAGTTCGCCCCGACGCGGGTCTTCCGCGGTCACGGCGGCAAGGGCAAGCGTTAGAGGGAGTGACGGCCATGGCATTTCAAGCCTGCCACCGGTTTGCAAAAATCAGCCCTCGCAAGGTCCGTCCTTTGGCGGACCTGATTCGAGGCAAGTTCGCCGACGAGGCGTTGGCCATCCTGCGCTACCAGCCGCAGCGGGGCGCTCGCCTGTTGGAGAAGGTCATTAACAGCGCTCTGGGCAGCGCCCAGGATCCCGCGCAAACGCGCGGCAAGACGGTCGACGTAGATAGCCTGGTGGTCGCCGACGCTCGCATCGACGGCGGTCCCATGTTCAAGCGGGTTCGCCCTCGGGCCCGCGGCATGGCGTTTCTGATTAAGAAGCGAATGTCTCACATCCACATCACGCTGGCAGATATCGACGAGATCTAACCTATGGGTCAAAAGGTCAATCCCATCGCGTTTCGCACCGGCGTTATGACCGGATGGAAGAGCCGCTGGTACGCCTCCAAGCAGGAGTTCGGCGAACTGCTGGTCGAGGACCAGAAGATTCGTAACTTTATCAAGAACCATCCGCAGAAGACTCAGTACCGGAACGCCGGCATCGATCGGATCGAGATCGAACGCACCCGCGACGAAGTCAAGATCGTGTTGTTCGTGGCGCGTCCCGGCTTGATCATCGGCAAGAAAGGCCAGGAGGTCGAGTTGCTGCAGGACGAGTTGCAGAACCTGATCGGCCGCCGCGTGAACTTGAAAATCGAGGAAATCCACCGGCCTGAAGTGCAGGCCCAGTTGGTGGCGGAGGACATCGCCCAGCAGTTGGCCAAGCGGGCGAGCTTTCGCCGCACCATGAAGCGGTCCGTGGAGCAGACCATGGAGGCTGGAGCGAAAGGGATCAAAATCCAACTGTCCGGGCGTCTCGGCGGGGCCGAGATGTCGCGACGGGAAAAGCAGATCGCAGGCTCGCTGCCGTTGAGCACCCTGCGGGCGAAGATCGACTACGGATTTGCCGAAGCGAAGACGGCCCAGGGGCACATCGGAGTCCAGGTCTGGGTGAATCAAGGTACCTACGAAGGAGACGTATCCGATGGCGCTGATGCCGAAGCGGGTAAAGCACCGAAAAAGCCAAAGAGGACGTATAAGAGGTAATGCCACGCGGGGCAATCGCGTCGTGTTCGGGGATTTCGGTCTGCAGGCCCTCCAGGGTGGGTGGATCAAGGCCCAAACGATCGAGGCGGGGCGCATCGCGGCGCAGCAGTACGTGCGCGGCGAAGGGCGGCTGTACATCCGCATCTTTCCCCACAAACCGACAACGGCTCGGCCCTTGGAAACGCGCATGGGCAAGGGCAAGGGCGAGCCGGAGTACTGGGTGGCAGTGGTCAAGCCGGGCACGGTGTTGTTCGAGTTGGGGGGGGTGACGGAGGAGCAGGCGCGAGTGTGCTTCGCGCGGTTGGCTCACAAGATGCCGATCCCGGTGCGGTTTATCCGCCGTCGTTCGGCGTGATCGGAGAGGAAGCGTACGATGAAGGTTGCGGAACTGCGGGACATGAGCGACGAGCAACTGGCGCTCACGCTGAAGGACACCTGCGAAAGCCTGTTTCGGCTGCGCATCCAGGCTCAGACGGAGCGGCTGGACGCGCCCAGCGAGTTGCGGCGACACCGGCGACTCGTCGCGCAGATCAAGACCATTCAAAGAGAAC
This sequence comes from uncultured Pirellulaceae bacterium, assembly GCA_964486845.1. Lineage (GTDB taxonomy): Bacteria > Planctomycetota > Planctomycetia > Pirellulales > Pirellulaceae > Anammoximicrobium. The sequence continues at coordinate 12,269 of CAZAQY010000027.1, read as the reverse complement.
GGGAACTCCAGCCGGGGAAGTAAGACATGCCGAGACGAGTTTGCGTGGGCGTGGTAACCAGTGACAAGATGGCCAAGACGCGGGTGGTCGAGATCCCGCGCCTGGTGCAGCACCCCCGGTACGGAAAGTACGTCCGGCGGAAAACGGTGTGTTACGTACACGACGAGGAGCAACAGTCCTCGCGGGGAGACACGGTGGAGATCGTCGAGAGCCGGCCACGCTCCCGGAGCAAGCGCTGGGAACTGGTTCGCGTCGTCGAGAAACGCCGCGAGGAAGACATGATCGGCGTGGCCCAGGACGCCGCCGGGAATGAGGCCGCCCCCGGGAATGAGGCCGTCCCCGAGAACGAGGTAGTGTAGCAGCGAGATCCGCGTAGGACGTTCAGCCATGATCCAGCAAGAGACACGATTGCAAGTCGCAGACAATACCGGCGCCAAGGAGGTGCAGTGCATCAAAGTTCTTGGCGGCTCGCGCCGTCGCTACGCCCGTCTGGGGGACATTGTCATCTGCAGCGTCAAAAGCGTCATCCCCGGCAGCGACATCAAGAAGAAGGCCGTGGTGCGGGCGGTGATCGTCCGCTGCAAACAGCCGACGCGACGGGCGGACGGCAGCTACATCCGCTTTGACAGCAACGCGGCGGTGATCATCGACAACGAAAACAATCCGCGCGGCACGCGCATTTTTGGAGCGGTGGCCCGCGAGCTGCGCGAGAAGAACTTCATGAAGATCGTCAGCTTGGCCAGCGAGGTGTTGTGATGCACATTCGAGTCAACGACATGGTCGAGGTAATCGCGGGCGACGACCGGGGCCAGCGGGGCAAGGTCCTGGCCGTGCAGCCGCGGGCCGGCAAGTTGATCGTGGAAGGCGTGAACCGGGTGTACAAGCACGTGCGCCGCAGCCAGCGCAATCCGCAAGGTGGCCGGCTCTCCAAGGAGATGCCGATCCCCGTGTCCAACGTGATGTTGATCTGTCCTCAGACCAACAAGCGGACGCGCGTGGGTTTTCGCTACCTGGCCGACGGGACCAAGGAGCGGTACGCCAAGCGGAGCGGAGTTTCGCTGGGCAGCGTCAGCCCGGCGCGGAAGCGGTACGTCAAGACGGCGTAGTGCTGCGGCAGGGCGGGCACGAGGAGCGGTCCAGAGTTACCATTTCGGGCGAGCAGAATCATGGCAGGCAAGAAAACGCGAGGGGAAAAGGCGGATGCGGGGCGGGAAGCCGCCTCGCCCGAGGAAAAAACGGTCATCGTCCCTCGGCTCCAAGAGGATTATCAGCAACGGGTGGTCTCCGCGCTGCGCGAAAAGCTGGGACGCACGAACCCGATGTCGCTCCCGCGGTTGGAGAAGATCGTCGTCAGCATGGGCGTCGGTGCGGCGACCCAGGACAAGAAGATCCTGGAGGTCGCGGTCGAGGCGCTGACGGAGATTGCGGGCCAAAAGCCCGTCATCACGCGGGCTCGCAAGAGCGTCGCCGGGTTCCGTTTGCGCGAAGGCATGGCGATCGGCTGCAAGGTGACCTTGCGCCGGCAGCGGATGTACGAGTTTTTGGATCGGCTGGTGTCCTTGGCCCTGCCCCGCGTCCGCGACTTTCGCGGCATCAGCCGGGAGGCTTTCGATGGGCGAGGGAACTACAGCCTGGGGTTGGCCGAGCAATTGGTGTTTCCGGAACTTAATCCGGACAAGTACTTGAAGGTCCAGGGCTTGAATATCACGTTGGTGACCACGGCGGGCAACGACGCCGACGCGTTGGAACTGTTGACCCTGATGGGGCTGCCGTTCCGCCGCGACGATTCGGCGGCTGCCTAGGGGGAAGCGGAGCCTTGCCGCGGCGCCGGCGGACGTCGAGAGGACGCGTTAACACGGTCGTTTTTCCAGACAGGTAGACATCTGTGGCTAGTAAATCGAAGATTGCAAAATCGCTGCGCGAGCCCAAGTTCGCGACGCGCCGAAAGCGGCGTTGCCGACTCTGCGGGCGGCCCCGCGCGGTGTACCGGAAGTTCGGCATCTGCCGGATTTGTTTCCGCAAACTGGCGGATCAGGGATTGATTCCCGGCGTGCGCAAGTCGAGCTGGTAGTGGGAGAACTCAACGAAGATGATGACCGACCCGATCGCCGATATGTTGACTCGCATCCGCAACGCGGTCCGCGTGGAGAGGCCCTATGTCGATGTGCCTCTGTCCAACGTCAAACGCGGCCTGGCGGACGTCCTCAAACGCGAGGGGTACATCTGGGACTGGCAAGTCGTCGAGGGAGTGCCCCTGTCGCAACTGCGTCTGGAGTTGAAGTACGGACCCAACGGCGAGCGTTTGATCCAGAAGATCCGCCGCGTCAGCAAACCGGGGCGGCGCGTCTACTGCCGGGCCAAGGAGTTGCGACCGGTGCTGAACGGAATGGGAATTACGATCATCAGTACCAGCCGGGGCGTCGTCAGCGACCGCGAAGCTCGCCAACGCAAGCTGGGCGGTGAAGTCTTGTGTGAGATTTGGTAGCAGCGGGAAGCGGTGTTGTTATGTCACGCATCGGAAAAAAACCCGTGCCGATCCTGGACGGCGTGAAGATTGCCGTTCAGGGCCGCACGGTGCAAGTAGAAGGGCCGCAGGGCAAGTTGCAGTGGGAGCATCGTCCCGAGTTGACGGTCCGCATCGACGAGGCGAGCCGCTGCGTGGTGGTCGAGCGGTTGCAGGAGAACCGCGAATCCCGCGCCTTGCACGGCCTCACCCGGTCCCTGATCAACAACATGATCGTGGGCGTCAAGAACGGGTACGAGAAGCGACTGGAAATCGTCGGTGTGGGCTATTTGGCCGCCGTGCAAGGCAAGAAGTTGCAGTTGCGCGTCGGCTATGCCAACGAACTGGAGAAGGAGATTCCGCCGGGACTGCAGGTCACTTGCCCCGATCAGACGCACATCGTGGTTCGCGGCTGTGACAAGCAGCAGGTGGGAGAGTTTGCTGCCGAGGTTCGCGCGCTGCGCAAGCCCGAGCCCTACAAGGGCAAGGGCATACGTTACGAAGGCGAATACGTGAAGATCAAACCGGGCAAGGCGGCGACGTAATTGGGCGGTCTCGAACGGCACGGGCTTGAGGTCCAGGGGGCCCCGTCCCGAAGCCAGAACTTCATACGCTTGGGTTGAACCGTGAAGAAACAACTGATTGTGAACCAGCGGCGCCAGCGGCGCCGGTTCCACGTTCGCAACCGCGTCCGTGGGACGGCCGACCGGCCGCGGTTGAGCGTCCATCGCAGTCACAGGCACATCAGCTGCCAGGTGATTGACGATCTCGCGGGCAGAACGCTGGTCTCGGCCAGTTCCTTGGACGGCGACTTGCGCGGGCAGGTGCCCTACGGCGGGAACAAGGCCGCCGCCACCGTGATTGGCAAAGCGATCGCCGACAAGGCGCTGCAGGCGGGAATCAAAGAGGTGCGTTTCGACCGCGGCGACAGCAAGTACCATGGTCGAGTGGCCGCCCTGGCGGATGCCGCCAGAGAGGCAGGATTGGTATTTTAGGACGCTCGTAGTGCCGCCTTCAGGCGGTCGGCACCGGCTCAAGCCGGCACTACCAGCATTAGGGCGATTTCGCAGAGTTCCGCAGCAGAAGCAGGTGCATCGTGTCTACAGACGCTCCCTACGGGGAAACCACGATCGAGAAAGTCGTCAACATTCGCCGCTGTGCGGCGGTCGTCAAGGGCGGGCGCCGTTTCAGTTTCGCGGCCATGACGGTCGTCGGCGACGGCAAAGGCAAGGTGGGCTGGGGATATGGCAAGGCCAATGAGGTCCCGCCCAGTGTCGACAAGGCGAACAAGCAGGCCGCCCGGCAAATGATGGAAATCCCGCTGGTCGACGGCACGATCCCGCACGCGGTCCATGGCAAGTTCGGCGCCGGACAGGTGCTGCTGATGCCGGCAGGGCCGGGCACGGGGATCATTGCGGGCGATGCCGTGAGGTCGGTTTGCGAAGCCGCGGGCATCAAGAACATCCTGACCAAGAGCAACGGGACCAACAACCCCATCACCCTGGTGAAGGCCACTTTTCGAGCCTTGAGTCAACTGCGGACGCGGAAGGATGTGGAGCGTCTGCGAGGAGTCTCCCTGACATGAACTTGAGCGACGTCCACAGCGGAATCCACAAGCACAAGAAGGGCCGTCGCGTCGGTCGCGGACCGGGTTCCGGACGCGGCAAGACGGCGGCGCGCGGGCACAAGGGCCAGCGGGCCCGCGCCGGCTACGGCGCCCTCCCGATCTACGAAGGCGGGACGATGCCCTTGGTGCGGAGAGTCCCGAAGCGCGGTTTTCACAATCGGTTCGCGCCCTGCACAGCGACCGTGAATGTGGCCGACTTGGAACGTGTTTTTGCGGTGGGCGACGAGGTCAGTCCGGAGACGCTGCGTGCCAAGTCCTTGCTGAAGGGCCGCTACGACGAATTGAAGATCCTTGGATCCGGCGAATTGACCAAAAGTCTCAAAGTGGCGGCTCACCGCTTCAGCGGTACGGCCCGCGAGAAGATCGAGAAAGCAGGCGGGACCGTGACGGTCCTTCCGGGCCGCAAACCGGCCCTGGAACCGCCGGGTGAGACCCGTCAAGCAGAAGCGTAGTGTTCGAAGTCCGGTGCGGTTGGCCATGGAAGGCGCCAATCGCTTTTTGCGTCGTGGCTTTCCACAGGTCTCTTGACTCGCAGGACGCGTGAACTCGGAAAGGATGGATCTCGATCATGTGGGAAAAACTGCGTGTCGTTTTCACCATCCCGGAACTCCGTCAAAAAATCTTTTTGACGCTGATGTTCCTGGCGATTTACCGGGTGGGTTACCACATTCCTTTGCCGACCATCAACCAGAAGGTGATGGCCAAGGCCACGACGCAGCAGGGTGGCCTGGGCGACTTCGTGGACCGCGTCGCCGTATTCAGCGCCAGTAACCTCCGAGAAGCCACGATTTTCGGCTTGGGGATCATGCCCTACATCTCCGCGTCCATTATCTTTCAGTTGCTGGGCAGTGTCTGGAAGCCGATCGAAGAACTGCGAAAGGAAGGCGAGACGGGGCGCAAGAAAATCAACGAATACACCCGCTATCTCACCGTCTTCCTTTGTCTGCTGCAAAGCTGGATGTATGTCCGTTGGTACCTGATGGGCACGGGGAGCGGCGGCAGCTTGATCGATCCGTCGTTCCTGAACGCCAAAGGCGAGTTGAGCTTGGCTTGGCAGCTAACCTCGGTGGTGACCATGACGTGCGGCACCATCTTCTTGATGTGGCTGGGCGAGCAAATTGACGAATTTGGCATCGGCAACGGTATCAGTCTGTTGATCATGGCGGGGATTTTGGCACGGATGCCAGGCGCCCTGGGCGATTTGATCAAGAACGCCGAGATGCAGTTGGTAGGTGTCACGGCGGGGCGGATCGGCGTCGAGCATCTGACGATCTTGACGCTTCTGTTTGTCGGCGTCGTGACGGGGGTGGTTTTCATCACGCTCGGGCAGAGGAGAATACCGACGCAAAGCGCCAAGCACGTCCGTGGCCGCCGCACCTACGGGGGAACGCGGCAGTACCTGCCGCTGCGGATCAATCAAGCCGGGGTGATGCCGATCATCTTCGCCAGCAGTTTGCTGATGTTGCCTGCGATGTTCTTTGGGTTCCTGGGGAACATCTTCACGGGAACTTCGTCGCAATTGAGCCAGATTGCAAATATGTTCAACCGAGGCACATCGTTCGTCTACAACCTGATGTACGTGGCCTTCATCTACTTTTTCTGCTACTTCTGGACCGCCATCACCTTTAACCCGAAGGAGATGTCGGAGAACCTCAAGGATTATGGGACTTTTATCCCCGGCTACCGGCCTGGGAAGCGAACTGCGGACTATCTGGAAAAGGTCATGGTTCGCATCACCTATGTCGGCGCTGGGTTTTTGGCAGTAGTCGCCATCGTGCCCACGATCATATCCAGTTCACTTGGCGTAAGTTTTACTATAGCAAGCTTTTACGGAGGAACCGGTCTGTTGATCGCAGTTAGTGTGGCGTTTGACTTGGTGCAGAAGATTGACAGTCACTTGGTGATGCGAAACTATCGCGGGCTGCTGGAATCCTGATTTTTTTTGGATGGCAAACTCTCGCTCCAACCCCTTGAAGATTTCCCCATTTTCGAATTACATTTGTAGGTTTGCCGAGAAGACGGCTGGAGGTCAGCAATGAAGGTACGAGCGAGCGTCCGAAAAATCTGCGAGAATTGCAAGATCGTGCGGCGTCGGGGACGGGTGTTTGTCATCTGCACGAATCCGCGGCACAAGCAGCGTCAGGGCTAAAGGAGCGAATTGATGCCACGTCTACTGGGTGTTGACATTCCCAACGACAAGCCGACGTTCATTTCATTGACCTACTTGTACGGAGTCGGTGAAAGCACGTCGCGCGAACTCTGCTACAAGGCTGGGGTTAACCCGCAGCGGAAGGCCCGTGAACTGGCGGATGATGAACTCAGTCGATTGGCGGCGTTGTTGGAGCGAGATTACTCCGTCGAAGGACCTTTGCGACGCCAGTTACAGCAGAACATCAACCGCCTGCGGGACATCAAGTGCTATCGCGGTATCCGGCATCGTTTAGGGCTTCCCGTACGCGGCCAGCGAACCAGGACGAACGCACGAACTCGCAAGGGTCCCAAGAAAACGGTCGCCGGAAAGAAGGGGGTCAAGGACCTGCACTAGGTCCTGACGCGGTCGGAAACGAGCGATTCCGCCGGTCGCCGGGACGCCGTGCGGGTTTGGTTTCAGAGGAGCAATTGGGTGGCTGTCAAGACCAAGAAAAAGAAGATCCGTCGCAATGTGACCGTAGGCATTGCCTTTATTCAGGCCACATTCAACAACACGACGGTGACGATTACCGACACAAAAGGGGATACCCTCTGCTGGTCGAGTGCGGGCACGTGCGGTTTCAAGGGGAGCCGCAAGAGCACGCCGTTCGCTGGCCAGTGTGCTGGGCAACAGGCGGCCGAAAAGGCCATCAAGTTCGGCATGAAGGAAGTCGACGTCCGCGTGAAAGGGCCCGGCTCGGGGCGAGAGAGTGCGATTACGGCACTGCAGGCGGCCGGACTGACGGTCAAGTCCATCGAGGACTGCACTCCGATCCCCCATAACGGTTGCCGCCCCCGCAAGAAGCGTCGCGTGTAGGCTCGGGAACGTTTCGCAGACTGGTTCGGTTTCAATAAGCGGGATAGTGCAGCTGGCAGGTGTAAGGAGCGATCAATGCACATTCGTTGGCGGGGACTCGAATTGCCCAGTGTGGTCACGTGTGACACGACCACGCTGTCGTCGACCTATGGCAAATTCGTGGCCGAACCGTTTGAGCGTGGGTTCGGCGTGACCATCGGCAACAGCCTGAGGCGAATCATGCTGTCGAGTCTCACGGGCAGCGCCGTGACGCAAATCAAGATTCGTGGCGCCCAGCACGAGTTCAGCACCATCCCCGGCGTGTTGGAAGACGTCACCGACATCGTCCTGAACGTCAAGTCCTTGGTGGTCAAGAATCACAGCGAATCGACGAAGGTGATTACGGTCGAAAAGAACGAGACAGGCGTCGTCACGGGGGCGGATGTCCGCACCGATGCCGACGTGGAAGTGATCAACCGGGACCATGTGTTGGCCACCTTGACGGACAATGTGCCGTTCATGATGGAAATGGTCGTGGAGAACGGGCGCGGGTACGTGCCCGCGTCGGAACATAGCGTCACCGATCACGAGATTGGGATCATTCCCATTGATGCCGTGTACAGCCCGGTGATTCGGGTCAGATACGAGATTGAAGAGACGCGGGTTGGTCAGAAGACGAACTATGACAAGCTGACGCTCGATGTCTGGACCAACGGCTCAGTTCATCCCGAAATGGCGATGGTCGAAGCGGCGAAGATCCTGCGGAAGCACTTGAACCCCTTCGTCCAGTACACGCAGTTGGGCACCCGCATCAGCGTGCCTGCGAAGACGGGCGCGATGGGGCTGGATGGCTTGATGGAAGCCAAGCTCAACATGAGTTTGGCGGAATTGAAGTTGTCCGTTCGGGCGATGAACTGCTTGGAGTCGGAGAACATCAGCACGGTCCGGGATTTGGTCCAGCGCAATGAGGACCAGTTGCTGGAAGTCCGCAATTTCGGCGAAACGACTTTGAACGAGGTTCGGGACAAGCTCCGACAGCTCGGCTTGCACTTGGGGATGCGGCTGCCGCCTCCCGCGCCTTTGTTCCGCAATTGAGAATTCCAACGGCATAGAGTTTGCGATCATGAGACACCGAAAACGTGGGCGACGCTTAGGACGGACTTCCAGCCACCGTCAGGCGATGTTTCGAAACCTGGCCAGCAGCCTCTTCTTGACAGAGCGCGAGGTCGATTCGGACATTGAAGAAAACGCACCCAAGGTCAAGGGGCGGATCGTCACCACCCTGCAGAAGGCACGCGAAGTCAAGCCGTTGGTGGACAAGTGCATCAGGATCGCCTGCCAGTCCTTGCAGGCAGAGGCGAATGCCCGCCAGTATGCGACCAATGCGGAGCGGAATTCCGACGAGTGGAAGCGGTGGCGGACGAGTCCCCAATGGCAGTCCTGGTGCCAGGCGGTGGCGCCCGCCGTGGCGGCCCGGCGCCGCGTTCTGCAGATGATCGGCGACAAGCAGGCCGTCCGAGTGCTGTTTGAGGATATCGCACCTCGATTTGAAGTTCGCGAGGGAGGCTACACTCGCATCCTGCGTCTGGCGCACCCCCGCTTGGGCGATGCCGGCCAACGGGCGATCCTGGAATTGGTTGGCAGCCACGACCGCGTCAAGGAAGTGAGCGAGAAACCGGCCTTCGAGGTGTCGGAGGAAGAGCCAGTTGCCGAGACAGTCGCTGCGGATTAGGACGGGCGCTGCCGGCGAGCGTCGGAGTAGCGAGGATGCACGGACGCCAGTTTTCCCAACGGACCCGCCCCAATTCCCCGGCTTCCGGCTTCAGCTTTACGAATTCCATGCGGCGACTGTGCGCCGACGCGGTCGCTCGTCTTCCCGCGTTGGGGCACATTGATCTCGCCCATGTCGCCATCTCGTTCGCCCAGACTCGCAAACGCACCGCTCACGGCATGTACGCGTCGCTCACGCCCATGCGTTTCGCCGGCGGATCGCTGACTTGTCGCCGCCGAACCCGAACCTATGCCATCCAGCGACTGTATGATGCCCAAGGCCGCGAGATTCTGTACATCCTGACATTCTACTTGCCCCGTTTCATGGATCTGGGGTTTCGCGAAAAGCTGATCACGACCTTTCACGAACTTTGGCACATCGGCCCGGCCTTTGACGGCGACCTTCGCCGGCATCCGGGGCGGTGCTACGCGCACACCCATTCTCAGAAAGCGTACGACGCGGAAATGGATCTGCTGGCTCGGCAGTACCTCTCCGCGGCCCCTCCCGTCGAAGTCTACGGATTTCTGCAGGGCAACTTCAACGATCTGCTGGCGCAGCACGGACGCGTGTACGGCACGAAGATACGTCGTCCCCGACTTCTCTCTGCCGCTGAGATTTCTTGACCCCGCCGTGCTCTGCTAAGCGGGTCCACCACTTGGAAGATAGTCGCTGCCCGCAGGAGGCTGATCCAACCACCGGCAATTGCCGTCGCAGTGCTCTTTGACGAACTGCAGGCACTCTTCTTTCGAGCCGGAAAAACCGGCGTCCTCCCACCCCGGAGCATTGCTCCGTTCGGCGGGCCAGATCGAGCACACGCCGTGGATGTTCTTGACGACTTTGACCTTTTCATCCTGCCAATCAGGATAGCTTTCCGACATCCCTTTTATCCTTTCCGGTCGCTGGCGCGAAGGCAGTTAGCATCGTTCGAGAAATAACTGTCCAGTGTTTATTGCTGATCATCCCACGGAGTGTGATGGCTACTTTGACGAGGCGACAGTTATTTCTCGAACGATGCTTACGGCCTTCCCGACTTCTGGCGGCGAATCTCACGGGTTTTCTCGAAGTGTGAACTCGGTGAGTCTGGAATCGGTCGTCAGGTAGTTCGATTTGCCTTCTTCACCGACAACTCGCAATTCCCTCACCATCCCGACATGCGGGGCAAACCAACGATCCAAACGCACTGGCACTTCCGTCTCGCCGCCGAAGAACCCCCGCTCCACAATGGTCATGACCAGGGAGACCTTCACGCAATCGTATTCCAGGGAACGGTGCTGGAATCGCTGGTTGAGGGCCGCCGAACCGGACAGGCGCCGGATGGACGGGAGCGCCTCTCCGCGCCATGTGCTCTGTTGCCGGGGATCGGCAGGCAGAACCAGCAGTTCCTTGCCTTCCGTGCCTTGCACGGCCGCGTACACGTTCCGGTCTTCCACGCGGTAGAATTGGTCGGGCACGGGCAGCGTCCCGCCGCTGACCTCGGTGACCATCCGCAGGTATTCCTTGCCTCCGATCTGCCGGGTGTCCTTCACATACTTGACCGCAGAAAACTTCTGGGCCTCCCTGCCGGGCCTGGTGACCTCGACGTCGTAGTGCCAGCGGCCCTGGTTGGCCGTAGGGAAGTAGTCGATAGAGGGGTGAGACTCACCGCCCCTCGCCAGCGCCAATCGCCCCTCGGCAACCGATCGCTGAGAATCGCCTGTGTCGGAGGACTTCGTCGGCTGGTTGCTGTTCATGGATTCTCCTCTCGGCTCTGCGGCTGCATCGGCCTTGAGCGATTGCACATTCCACCCGGCGAGCAGTAGGAAAAACGCGGCTCGCAAGAGCCCCAGATATCTTAGCATCATTCTTAACCTCCCTGTGAACTTTGCACAACAACGTCGCCATTGTCAATACGCCTCTGTCAGGGAAGCGCGGAATCCGTCTCGGCACGACTCTCCCCCTGCGGGTCTCGTTTTCATTGCCCGGTCGGCGATCCGTCATCCGGCGGCGGCCGACTCGCCCCCATTAACGGCGGCAAATCCAGTCGCTTCATGGGCAGGGCCGACGACGGACACGAGCCCATCGCCAAGTGCAGCTGGAGCGGTCCGGGTTCGAAGATCATCGTTTGCAGGGTCTGTCCACCTTGATTCACCCTGTGCAACTTGTGGGCCACGTCGTCCAGACCATACCTGCCCTCCGTTGCACTTCGAGAAAGAAACGCATAACGCGGGCAAACGTCGGCGGACAGATTGCGTCCGGCGCGAAAGTGATTTGTACACACGCACAGGCCGTCCACGCTTCGCCGCGAGGCCACGCCTCCCGGCGCTACTTCGACCACGGCACCGCTGTGCCGATCGCACAACACCACGCTCAGCGCCGTCGTAGGCCGCTCGCGGCGCAGAAGTTCCTCAGCCTCTCTCACCGTCGCGCATTCCTCTAACACCCGGCGATAGAGCAAGGTGCAGGGGACGCCCCGGGGATCGAACGGGGTCGCTCCCCTGCCGGCCGTGAACACACCGTGTACGGCCAGAGCCAAGCCCCGGTCGTTCATGCCGGAGGTGACGCCCAGCAGCCCGGTGAATCCGATTGAAACAAAGGCATGCTTGCCTTCCGGACGGTACACCGCGACCAGATTGTACGGCTGTAAGACACTCGCGATGAAAATGTCCAGGTTTCGCCCGAACAGTGGCGAACCCGTGGCGCTGCGGTTCGGTTCGAGGATGAGCGACGAACAGCCCAGCCCGCCATAGATGTCCAGCACCGTGTTCAGAACCATCAATTTGTCGGGGTCAACACCGGCGGCATCGGCGCACGCCCGGAGTTCTCGCTGATGATCGGCCGAGGCGCGCGCCCACATCAGACGGCTGGCGGCTACATGCTGCGACCACTCCTCCCGGCGGTTCATCAGAGACAGCAGCATCCGGGGGACGTCGACCAACTGCCCGATGGCGTTGCCCGTCAGGGCCGCTGACTGCCGGCCGATGGCTTCCGGAGTGCCCTGCACGACGAGCACGGGCAAATCCTGGACTGACCTCAATTCAGCGCCCTCCGAGGTGGCCTCACGGAACCAGGAGGGTTCGCCCCCCGTGACGACCGTTGGCCAGAGCAACCATAACGTTTCCAACAAGAACCACGTGCCGGCGGGTGCGGCGGGCAAGGGTGTCATAGACCTGCTGTTCCCCAAGATCATGTGCGTGCGATCACTTTCCTGAGCGACGCCCGGAACCACGTCCTTACTGCGCCGACATCGACAAACCGTATGGAATCCGAGCCACAAGGTCAATACTACCACGTTCATGGAGAATGGCCCCCTATCCGGCACCCAGGAATTCCCTGGACGCACGATTGCGACTAGTACCCCTTCTCGCCTCAGAAACGTGAATTTTGTTTTCCATTTTGTCGGTTC
>CAZAQY010000026.1:0-52438 GCA_964486845.1 uncultured Pirellulaceae bacterium | reverse complement strand
AATGGGGGGCGGCGCTGCTGCCCCCGCTTGCCCTGCGCTGTCTCCATCGCCGCGTGACCCACAAATTCTGCTGACGAGCCTTAAAAATGACCCTATCAAAACAACTCAGCATGCATACAATAGAAAGAGCAAACTTCTGGATGAAACGTTTGGCAAAGTTCATGGCGTTCTCCTTTCGTTGGCTGTTGAAGAACTGCCATCAGGAAGGATGAACGCCTTTTTTGCAAAAGGGGTACAACGTCGCAGCGGATGGGTTGCGGCATCCGGGCGGGAAGCCACCCAGAGGGCGCTTTGCTGGCAGGCAGAGCCGGCCCGAATCCCGCGACACAACTGACAACGGCCGCACTGGCATCGAACAAGCATTTTTCTCCCCCTCACCTCCCTCACCCTTAGCTGGGGAGGTGAGGGGGAGAAAAATGCGGACCATCAGGATTCCGCCTTGTCACCCCGGACTACACCAAGCCGAATCTCCCGGGTTGCGGGCGCGAGCCCGCGTTAAGGTCCAGCGAGTAGCATAGAGTTCCACTCTTGCTCTGCCCCGCGTATCGCCTCAGGAGACAACGAAATGAAGTTCCCGCTGATTTCCATCGTCGCGGCAGTGTCTGCGATCCTCGTGCCGGCTTCGACGACGCACGCCGTTGGTCCGGCTGTAAACGAATCGGCCAGGGAGATCCCGCTGGCCTATGAGGTCGATGTCGTCGTCGCGGGCGGCAGCACCGGCGCGGTTGCGGCGGCTGTCTCGGCGGCGGAGGCGGGGGCGACGGTCTTCCTGGCCGCGCCCCGGCCGTACCTGGGTGACGACATGACGGCCACGCTGCGATTGTGGCTGGAACCAGGCGAACAGCCCGCGGACCCGCTGGCCAAGGAGATCTTCCAGGATTTGCACGCGGCCGGCGGGCCCGACCCCAACCGGCTGGGCTTCCGCTACCAGGCGGACCTGGAAAGCGCCGCCCCGCACAAGGACTCGCAACCGCCCGGCGTCTTGACCGACGGCATCTGGGGCGATCCCATTCGGCAGTCGGTGCAGTACGACGGCGACGTGACGATCACCGCCGATCTGCAGACGGTCCAACAGATCGACAAGGTCCGCCTGATGGTCCATCACGGGGGCGGTCCCAGCCCGTACCAGGTCGCCCGCGTGGCCGTCTGTGCCAGCAGCGATCAGCAGACTTGGACCGAACCTCTGGTGGTCGCAAATGACCTCCAGGGGCCCAGCGGCGCCTGCTTGGAACTGGTTGCGCCGTTGAAGATCAAGGCTCGCTACGTGAAATTCGCGTTCCAGCGGACGCCCGCAGCCAAACGCATCTTGTTGGGCGAGATCGAGATCGTCGGACCGGTGACGCCCGAAGTGGAAAGGCGTCTGGCGGGCGATCCCATGCCGCGGCCCATGCACGTCAAACGAGTGCTCGATCAGGCGCTGCTGGACGCCGGCGTCAAGTTCCTGTACGGGTGCTATGCCACCGACGTCCTGCGCGACGCTGCGGGCCGTCCGGCCGGGATCGTGATGGCCAACCGGGCGGGGCGCCAAGCCGTGGCGGCCAAGACGATCATCGATGCGACGGAGCGGGCCGTGGTGGCTCGCCACGCCGGGGCGAACTTCCGGCCTTTCCCTGCGGGGAGCCATTCGGTCCAGCGGGTCGTCATCGGCGGCGAGATGCTCCGCCATCACAACCTGACCGCACGCGAGGTCACACCGCCGTTCCGCGGGCCGCATCCGAACGCGGCGGGAACGTCCAGCGGCATCTTTTCGGTCCTTGATTACACGCTGAGCGTGCCGCTGCCGGACGACAGCATCGCCTCCTGGTCCGCCGCCGACCAAATGGCCCGCACGGCGACGTATCACCCCGAACAGCAGTTCACCTCCGACGCCTTGTTCATGGTCCCGCCCGACTCGGTGCACGGCCGTGCGACGGCCTCCGGTCCCTGGACGGGCGGGGACGCCCTGCCGCTGGACGTATTTCGTCCCCAGCAGGTCGACCGGCTCTGGCTCCTGGGCGGTTGTGCCGACGTCTCGCGTGACCAAGCCGCCCGACTGCTGCGCCCGCTGGCGCTGATCGACTTGGGCCGGCGCATCGGCCGGGCTGCTGCCGACGAAGCGGCAGCGTTGGCGAAACCAACGGACGTGCGACTGCCGGGCGAACCGACCGCGACTTCTGCGGCGGAAGGCGACGTCAGAGAATTTCTTGCCGGCGTCCGCCCGGTCCAGGAGTTGCCCACCGTGCCGCAGGACGCCCGCGCGCTGCCCGTTTTGGGCAGCTATGACGTGGTCGTCATCGGCGGCGGCACGGCCGGAGCGCCCGCCGGCATCGGGGCCGCCCGGCAAGGCGCCAAGACGCTGGTCGTCGAATCCCTGCACGGCTTGGGCGGCGTCAGCACGACGGGCGCGATCAGCAAGTACTATTTCGGCAACGTGGTCGGCTTCACGGCCGAGATCGAGGGCGGATCGTCCTGGGTCATCGAACAGCGGCAGGAATGGTACCGCACCGAGCTGCGCAAGGCCGGCGCGGACATTTGGTTCGGCGCGATCGGCTGCGGGGCCTTTGTCCGCGACGGTCAGGTGCTGGGCGCCGTCGTCACCGCGCCCCAAGGCCGCGGCGTGGTGCTGGCCAAAGTGGTGATCGACGCCACGGGCAACTCCGACATCGCGGCCGCCGCGGGAGCCGAGTGCCTGTACACCGGCGCCGGCGAGTTCGCCATGCAGGGCACGGGGCTGCCGCCCCGGCAACTCGGAGCCACGTACACCAACACCGACTATACGTACACCGACGAGACCGATCTGGTCGACGTCTGGCACCTGATGGTGTACGCCAAGCAGCAGTACGCGGCGGCGTTCGATCTGGGCCAGTTGGTCGATACCCGCGAGCGGCGGCAGATCGTGGGCGATTTCACGGTCACGCTCTTGGACCAGATGGCGGGCCGCACCTACCCCGACACGATCGTCCACGCGATGACCGACTATGACACGCACGGCTTCACCGTCGCCCCGTATTCGCAACTCAAGCACCCGTTGCGGACCCGCTTCTGGAGCTACTTGCCGTACCGCTGCCTGCTGCCCAAGGGCCTGGAAGGCATCCTGGTCTCCGGCATCGGCATCAGCGCCCAGCGCGACGCCCAGCCGCTGGTGCGCATGCAACCCGACGTGCAGAACCAGGGATACGCAGCGGGGATGGCTGCGGCCATGTCGGCCCGGTCCGGTCTGCCGCTGCGCAAGATCGACATCCGGGCGCTGCAGCGGTACCTGGTCGAGATCGGCAACTTGCCCGCGGAAGTTCTCGAGCACGAGGATTCCTTCCCCGCCACGGACGACCAGTTGGCGGCGGCTGTCGAGTCGATTCGCGGCGAGTCTGAAGGCTTGGCAGTCGTGCTGGCTCATGCCGGCCGAACGCTGCCGCTGTTGCAGCAGGCGCACGAAGCGTCCGAAGGCCGCGACAAGCTGGCGTATGCCAAGATCCTGGGCATGCTGGGCGATGCCGCCGGGCTGCAGACGCTGATCGCGGCGGTCCAAGCGGCGGAAGCTTGGGACGAGACGCCGAGCTATCAGATCAAATCCGACTATCCCGATTACCGCGACGTCGGCTGGTCGATGAGCAAGCTGGACAACACGATCGTGGCCCTGGGCCGCACGGGCCGCCGCGAGGCGGTGCCGGCGGTCCTGGAGAAACTGAAGCTGCTCGAACCCAAATCCGCGTTCTCCCACTACCGCTCGGTAACGCTCGCCCTGGAAGCCATCGGCGACCCGCAGGCGGCCCAGCCGCTGGCCGAGTTGCTGCGCCAGCCCGGCATGACCGGCCACGTGCACCTGCCGCTGGACGAAGCCGCCACGGAGGGCGAGCCGGCGCAAGACATGGATACGTCCGAACGGGTCCGCACGGCCTGGAATGCCGCCAACCGCAGCAATGCTGTCCGCGAGTTGGCGCTGGCCCGCGCGCTGTTCCGCTGCGGCGACCACGAGGGCCTGGGAAAGAAAATCCTGACCCGCTACACCCGCGACCTCCGCGGCCACTTCGCCCGCCACGCCAAGGCCGTGCTGGAATCGCCGCGACGGTGATCCAACGCAGCCTGCGGCTGCAACCGAATGAATCCACCTTGAGCAGGAGGAAACAGAGAAAACGGAGTGCCGGCTCTCTCTCTGTTGTCTCTGTTTCCTCCTGTTCAAAATGCGCGCAGGGGAGAGAAAAAATCGGGCCAAACCATCGGGCTGACGCCGGTCCCCTTGACAGCCGACGAGGACAAGGTTATTGACAGGCAGGGCAAGTGCCGAGGGACGCAGCCGGACGGTGCAGCGAACTCTGTCCAGAACGTGGGGAGTGAACAATGAACCGATTCTCGCTTTCCAGTGCGGTCCGTGGCGGAACGCTGGTCCTGGCGATCGCGGCGTTGGCTGCGGGACAGGCCTGCACCTGTTCGTCGGCCGCGGTCGCGGCCGATGTGCTGGCCGAGTTCCGGGACCCGCCGCGCGAATTCTCCGTCATGCCGTTCTGGTTCTGGAACGACGACTTGAAGGACGAGGAGATCGTGCGCCAGATCGCCGACTTTGAAGCCCACGGCGTGTACGGATTCGTGATCCATCCGCGGATCGGACTGCCGCGCGACCTCGGCTGGCTTTCGCCGCGCATGATCCACGCCATGCACGTGGCCGTCGACGAGGCGGTTCGGCGCAAGATGTACGTCATCCTGTACGATGAAGGCATGTACCCGTCCGGTTCGTCGGCGGGACAGGTCGTGGCGCGGAATCCGAGCCATGCGGCGCGGGGACTGGCGAAGATCGATCTGCAGCCGGGCGAGAGTCCCAAGCTGGAAGCCGGGTGGAAGCTCGTGGTCACGCTCGATCGCCCCAACGGCCAGCGTCTGGCCGTAGTCGAGCGGCCTACCGGGGGCGTGATTCGCGGCTTGCACTACCTCGGCGAGGAAACCGGCAAGCTCAAGGAAGAACTGCCGCCCGCCGGCGACATTCTCAATCCTGCGGCCGTGTCGAGCTTCATCGAGTTGGTCTACGATCGGTATGCCCAGGAGTTTGGCCGGCACTTCGGCAAGACCATCCTGGCCATCTTTACCGACGAGCCGTCGCCGGCGGGCCGCGGCGGCGCACGCGGCATCGTGCCCGGCAATGCGGCGCTGCTGGAGCAGGTGAACCGCATCCTGGGCTACGATTTTACTCCGTTCCTGGCCGACCTGTGGCACAGCGACGGCCCGGATGCGGCGCAACACCGCGCCGACTATCACCGGGCGATCGCGATTTGCCTGGAGGAGAACTACTATCGGCGGCTCAGCCAGTGGTGCGACCAGTACGGCATCGCCCTGACCGGTCATCCGGGCGGCTCGATGGACATCGGCGCCGAACGCTACTTCCAGATGCCCGGCCAGGACCTGGTCTGGCGGATGGTCGTGCCGGGAGCCAAGGCCCTGGAGGGTCCCGATTCGACCACGGCCAAGTGCGCTTCCAGCGCCATGGTCCATCTCGGACGGCGCCGCAACAGCAACGAGTTGTACGGCGCCTACGGGCATGAACTCACCTACGAGGAAATGAAATGGCTGGCCGGCTGGTGTTTTGTGCGCGGGCACAATCTGCTGTACCCGCACGCGTTCTACTATTCCGTGCGCGGCCCGCGCCGAGACGAACGCCCGCCGGACGTGGGGCCGAACGCGGCTTGGTGGGACAAGTACAAACCGTACGCCGACTATTGCCGCCGCCTGAGTTGGCTGAACACCGATTCGCGCCATGTTTGCGAAATCGCGATCCTGGCCGAGCCGGCTCGGCTGCCCGACCGGTCGGCCAAGGTCTGTTATCAGCACCAGCGCGATTTCAACTACCTGGAGATGCGCCACCTCGGCGAGGACGCCCAGGTGGAGGCCGACGGCGTGCATCTGGCGAGCATGCACTACCGGGCCGTGATCCTGGACGGAGCGTTGCACGTCCCGGCCGACGCGCTTCCCGCGCTGCAGAAGCTGGCCAGCCACCAGCGGCTGATTGTTCTCGGCAGTTCTCCTTATGCGACCCAACTGCCGGGCGCTCGCGCGGCGGCGACGCCGGCGGAGTTAGCGGCCACGATCGACTCGCTGGTGAAGCCCGATTTGACCCTGACGCCGCCGTCCACAAACATCCGCTATCGCCACGTGGTGAAGGGTGGACGCCACTTCTACATCTTGTTCAACGAAGAAGAGACGCCCGTCACGGCCCGGGTTGACCTGCCGATACGCGGGACGCGCGAGTGGCTGGATCCGTTCACCGCAGCGGCCACACCCGCCCCGCCCGCGGAAACGGTCATCTTCAGGCCGCACCAGTTGAAGGTGCTGACACAGAAAGACGGAGGAGAAGCTGACGGCAAAAGGGGAACCCGGACATGGCGCGACGAAATCAGAAATGCCCCTGGTGATGCTCCTGCCTCCTTTATTGGAGCTGCGACTGCTGCCGGATTCGTTCTACCCCGCCCAAGGCGAATTCGGTGATCGTGTCGGCCAGGGGAATCAAGCCCGCCTCGATGCGAGGCACGGGGTAGCCGAAGCGACGGAGGACTTCCTGGCCCTGCTCGTGCATGACGCAGAGCGCCAGCACGAAATTGGTACACTGGCCCCGCAGCTTCGGTTCGTCGACGTCTCCTAACAGCGCGGCGATGACGCGTTCCAGCGAATGCCGCACCGGCCACATCACCTTGGCAACCAACTCGTCCAGCGCGGGCGTGGGCTCGCGAAGCTCCCTCGCGATCAGCCGTCCCGCGTAGGGATGTGCGGGGCGACGCAGCAAGAACAGACGCAGCGCATACCGCACCCAATTCCTCAGCGCGGCACGCGGATCGTCCCCCGGCGACATATCGGGGACCGGCTCGACGTCGACCAACTGGCGGTGCGCCAAAACCAGCACCTCGCGGTACAGGGCCTCCTTGGTCCCGAAGTAATGGCTGACTGCTCCCAGGTTGGCTTTCGCTTCCGCACAGATCTTCCGCACCTTCGTTTCCTTGAATCCGTGGCGGGCGAACGCGTCCGCGGCAGTCGCGAGCAAGGCGGCGCGCGTCTGAACGGCATCTCTTCGCTTCGGCTGCCGGCTGGGCATGCGGGCGGTCTTGGATCTTCGACGGACGTTTGACATCAGTTTCGGGCGACAGTACACTTGAATAAGTCAAACAATTGTATGACATAATAACCGGGGCATCAAGAGACGCCGATGAAGAAACGTGTCATCTTTCTTCTCTTTCTGGTCTCGGCGCTGTCCGCAGGCATCGTGTGGCGGCGTTACGGAAGGCCCCAGGGGCAACCGGAACCACTGACGCTGTACGGCAATGTGGATATCCGCACGGCGCAGCTCGCCTTCGACGGCGATGCCGTCGTGACCTCGGTGCGGGTCGAGGAGGGCGCGCAGGTCAAAGCCGGCCAAATCTTGGCGACGCTCGATTCCTCGCGCACGCGGGCCGAACTGGACGAAGCCAAGGCTCTGGTCGAGGCGCAGGAGGCGGTGGTCCGCAGACTGGAATCGGGAACGCGCCGGCAGGAAATCGAACAGGCGCGGGCGCGGGTCGCTTCCCTGGAGGCCCGGCTGGCCAATGCGGAGCAGATCCTGCAGCGATACCAGCGGACGGCCCCCATCGGGTTGAGCCAGCAAGAGCTGGACGGCGCCGAGACGCAAGTCCGCGTGGAGCGAGCTGCATTGGATGAGGCGAAGCAGGCGCTGGCGTTGGCTTTGGAAGGGCCACGCGCAGAGGACATCGACGAGGCTCACGCACGGCTCGAAGCAGGCCGTGCCCGCGTGCGGTTGCTGGAACGTCGGCTGGCAGACACCGAGCTGCGCGCCCCGTCGCCCGGCACGATCCGCAGCCGCCTGCTGGAACCGGGCGACTACGCCAACCGCGGCCGAGCGGTCTACACGCTGGCGCTCCCCGACCCCAAATGGATTCGCGCGTATGTGCCGGAACCGAGCCTGGGACGGGTCCGGCAGGGAGCGCGTGCCTGGGTCACCACCGACTCGTTCCCCGCAAATCGGTTTGAGGGCTGGGTCGGGTTCATCTCGCCGATCGCAGAGTTCACTCCGAAGTCGGTGGAGACCACGGAGCTGCGCACCCAACTCGTGTACGAGGTTCGCGTCTACGTAAACGATCCTGAAGACCGGCTGCGTCTGGGCATGCCGGCGACGGCGGTCGTCGATGAAGCGTCCCCGCCGTCCGCTGCGCCGGCGCCTGCCGCACAGTCCGGGATTGACCAATCCGCCTTGCCAAAGGGGCCTGTACCGTGAGCCAAACCACCGACGAGTGTGTTTCCGGGCGCTCCGGCGAAACGGTGCTGTGCATTCGGGACCTGCACAAGAGCTTTGCCTCGAAGGGCGGGCCGCCGGTCGAGGCGTTGCGAGGCGTTTCGTTGGACGTGCGATGCGGCGAGGTGGTGGGACTGGTCGGCCCGGACGGAGCCGGCAAGACGACGCTCCTGCGGATCGCGACGGGGCTGCTGGTGCCGGATCGCGGGACGGCGACGGTCCTGGCACTCGACGCGGTCCGTGACACGTTGCAGATCCGGGGCCGCATCACCTACATGCCGCAGAAGTTCGGCCTGTACGAGGACTTGACCGTTCAGGAGAACCTCGAACTGTACGCCGACCTCCAGGGCGTGGAGCCGGCCGCACGAGCGCCCCGCTACGCGCGGCTTCTGGAGATGACGGGACTGGAGAGGTTCACCGACCGGCTCGCGGGCAAACTCTCCGGCGGGATGAAGCAGAAGCTCGGCCTGGCCTGTGCGTTGATCAAGAGCCCGGAACTCATGCTCCTCGACGAGCCCACCGTCGGTGTCGACCCGGTGTCCAGGCGGGAGCTGTGGCGCATCGTCTACCAGATGGTCGAGCAGGAGGGGATCGGAGTGCTGGTCGCCACGGCGTATCTGGACGAGGCCGAGAAGTGCCATCGTGTCGTCGTACTGCACGAGGGACAGAAGCTGGACGAGGGCACGCCTGCATCATTCCGCCAACGGGTGCGCGGACACACGTTTGTGGTTCAGCCGCGGCCGGGCGTGCGGCCGCGGGCCATCCAAGGCCGATTGGTCGGACAGCCCGGCATCGTGGACGCCACGATCCGAGGCGGGCGGGTGCGTGTGGTCACCGAGGAAAGCGATAACGCGGCCGTGGCGCGGGCGCTGCCGGACGGCTTGGCCGCCGGGATGGAAGCGGCCGGTCCGACGTTTGAAGACGCTTTCCTGAAATTGCTGGCCGATGCGCGATCCAACCAGGGCCATGCCGGCGTCTCCACCGCACAGACCAACATCGGTTTTGTTCCGCAGCCGCGCGAAGCCGAAGCGATGATCCATGACGAATCCGGTGCTGAATTCGAAGACGCCCGTAGCCGAATTCGTGAGAATTCGGAGATGCTTCGCGAGGTCAAGCAACCACTGCCACCCCCGGATTCTCACGAATCCGGCTACTTCGCGTCTGATTTGGCGACTTCGAAGGCTGCGGACAGTGTCGTCCACACGCGCGGCCTGACCAAGAGGTTCGGCAGCTTCACCGCGGTCTCGGAGATCAGCTTCGACGTCCATCGGGGCGAGATCTTCGGGCTGCTCGGCCCCAACGGGGCCGGCAAGAGCACGACTTTCCGCATGCTGTGCGGGCTCGCGAAGGTGTCCGGCGGCGAGGTGCGCGTCGCCGGGCGCGATTTGCGCCGCGCCGGCTCGTTTGCGCGGCAGCGGCTGGGATACATGGCCCAGCAGTTCTCTTTGTACGGCCAGCTCTCGGTGATCGAGAACCTGCGTTTCTTTGGCCGGGCCTACGGGCTGACCAAGGCCCGGCTGGCGGAGCGGATCGAGTGGGCCTTGGAGGAATTCGATCTGTGCGGCCACCGTGATTCGACCTCGGGCAAGTTGCCTGTCGGGTACAAGCAGCGGCTGGCGATGGCCGCGGCGATGCTGCACGAGCCGGATATTCTGTTCCTCGACGAGCCGACCAGCGGCGTCGATCCGCTTGCCCGCCGCGATTTCTGGAGGCGCATCAACAGCTTCGCGGAGGGCGGCGTGACCGTGGTCGTCACCACGCATTTCATGGAAGAGGCGGAGTACTGCGACCGGATGCTGATCATGTCGCAGGGGCGCGAACTGGCGACCGGGACACCCGGCGAGATTCGCGCGCTGGCACGCACCGCCGTGCATCCCGACCCGACGATCGAGGATGCATTTATCGCGCTGGCCGAAGGCACTGCCCAGCCGGCTGCGAAGGAGGGCTTGCCGTGAACGCGTTCCGGCGGAGCCTCATGCGATTGCGGGGATTCCTCCGGAAAGAGGCCCTGCAGATCCGCCGCGACTTCAGCAGTATCGCGCTGGCTCTGGTGATGCCCGTGGTGCTGCTGTTCCTGTTCGGATTCGGAGTCTCGCTTGACGTCCGGAACGTGCCGATCGCGATCGTACTCGACGACCGTGGCGCCGAGGCCCGTGAATTGGCCGCGCGGTTCGCGCTCAGCAAGTACTTCGATCCGGTCCGCGTCCACAGGCTCGACGAGGCCAGGCAACTGCTCGACCGGCGGACCGTCGACGCCATTGTCTACGTGCAGTCGGATTTTTCGCAGCGCCTGGCGCGCAACGCAGAGGCTCCGATCCAGATCATCGTCAACGGCACGGACTCCAATCAGGCGCAACTCGTGCAGGGCTACACCCTGGGCGTGCTCAATCTCTGGTCGGGGCAGCGGGCGGCACGGGGTCTGCCCGCACATCCCCCGGCCGTCATGATTCAGCAGCGAGTCTGGTTCAATGACGCCGTCAACAGCACGCATTTCCTGGTCCCCGGCCTGGTCGCGCTGGTGATGACGCTGATTGGCGTATTGCTGACGGCCCTGGTCATCACACGGGAATGGGAACGCGGCACGATGGAAGCCATCCTCGTCACGCCTCTGCGGGTCGGCGAGATCATGGTGGGCAAGCTTCTGCCGTACTTCATTCTGGGCATGATGGGGCTGGGGCTGAGCGTGGGCCTGGGCCGCGTCATGTTCGGCGTGCCATTTCGGGGGTCGCCCAGCGTCTACCTGCTGCTCTCGACCCTGTTCCTGCTCGCCTCGCTGGGGCTGGGGCTGTTCATTTCCGCAGCCGCTCGCGTGCAGTTTGTCGCCGCCCAGGCGTCCATGATCGCCGGTTTTCTGCCCGCGTTCTTCCTGTCCGGGCTGCTCTTCGATCTGGAAAGCGCGCCTTGGCCGATTCAAGCCATCAGCCACGTGATCCCGGCTCGCTACTTCGTTTCGGCCAGCCACACGATGTTCCTGGCCGGCGACGTGTGGTCGGTTCTGGGGTGGGACGCGTTGTGGTTGGGCGTCATGGCCCTCGTGCTGATCGGTCTGGCCAGGTCACGCCTGGGCCAACGCCTGGAGGGATGACGCATGGCTCCGACCCTGGTCCGCATCGTAACGCTGGTCATCAAGGAATTCCTCGCCATCCTGAAGGATCCGAAGAGCCGGATCGTGGTGATCGGCCCGCCGATCATCCAGTTCTTTGTCTTCGGATACGCCGCCACATTCGATCTGAAAAACGTGCGTTACGCCGTGCTGGACGAGGACCGCAGCGTCGAATCGCGAGAGTTGCTTTCGCGCTTTCGGGGTTCGCCGACCTTTCGCCTGGTGGGCGAGCTGGCCAGGGACCGCGAGATCGGCGACTTGATCGACCGGCACGGCGCGCGCCTCGTGCTGCACATCCCGCAGACGTTCAGCCGGGACCTGCACGCCGGCCGGCCGGCGCAGGTTCAGGTGATCGTCGACGGCCGGAACTCCAACGTCGCCAGCGTGGCGCTGGGGTACGCCAACGCGATCGTCGCGCGGTACAACGCGGAGCGTGGCAGGACGTTCGCCGGGCGTACACCCACCGCCGCGGGCCCCACGCTGCAACTGGACGGCCGCGCCTGGTTCAATTCGAATCTGCAAAGCCGCTGGTTCATCGTCTCGGCGCTCGCGGGCCTGATCGCGATGATCGTCGTGCTCCTGCTGAGCAGCCTGTCGGTCTCACGCGAGCGCGAGTTTGGAACCTTCGATCAATTGCTCGTGGCCCCCTTCCGTTCCGGCGAGATCCTCTTGGCCAAAGCGCTGCCGCCGATGGCCTGCGGGCTGTTCGACGCCTTGCTGCTGTCGGCCGCGGCGGTGCTCTGGTTCGGCCTGCCGTTCCGCGGCAGCCTGCCGGCGCTGGTCGTGGCGTTGAGCGTCTTCATCTGTTGCGTCGTGGGCGTCGGACTGTTCATCTCGTCGCTCTCGGCGACGATGCAGCAATCGTTGCTCGGCTCCTTCATCTTCATCATGCCCAACGTCATCCTGTCCGGGTTCACCACGCCGATTGCGAACATGCCGCGCTGGCTGCAGTGGGGCACCCTGATCAACCCCTTGCGATATATCGTCACGTCCTGCCGCGAGATCTTCCTCCAGGGCGGCACGATCAGCACGATTTGGCCCCAACTGTGGCCGATGGCCCTGATCGCCGCCGCCACGCTCGCCGCCGCCACTTGGCTGTTCCGCCACCGGACCGCATGAATTGCCCGGCTCGATCACCACACTCCAGAGGCGCGGCCTGGATGCACCAAAGGGCGTGCTGCAGGGAAGACCTGCTCCGCCGGCCGTGGGCTGGCTGGCGGAAGAAAGCAGGATAAAATGAACGATTCGCTGCTTCGTGAGTCTGTTCGTTTTCGTGTCCGCTGGCGAGCAGTGGGCTAACCCAATCAGAAGGAACCACAGATGAGACGGTATTGTACGACATGCGGCCTGACGCTGCTGGTGCTGGCAGGCTGTCAAAGCGGCGATAGGAGTGCGCCGGACCAGGAAAAAGCCCCCCAAAGGTCGGTCGCCAAGCCAGATGAAGCGAAAGGCAGCCTGCAGCCGAGCGCTTCCCAAGCGGACGACGCGAAGTCCGTCGCAGCCCTGGAGGCCCTGACGAAAGGGCTGAAACGCGACGGCGACGGCTGCATCACGGAAGTGGATTTTCGCGGTGCGACGATCGACGACGGCGCTCTGGTACATCTGTCGGGACTGCAGCGGGTGCGCTCCGTCGTGCTGGGGGAAACGGGGATCACGGACGCCGGATTGCAGACGTTGGGAGCCATCCCGGCGCTGCAGTCGCTGGACTTGCGCGAGTGCAAGATCACCAACGCGGGAATCTCGCATCTGGCGAGCCTGGCCAACCTGCGCACGTTACGATTAGCGGGCAAGACTGGCGCTACGACGGTGGATGACGACGGACTCGCGGCGCTGGCGAAGCTGACGAAGATCAAGGTGTTGGCCTTGGACTTCCTCTGGGTCAGTGAAAAGGGACTGGCAGAACTCAGCGGGCTGAAGGATCTGGAGGAATTGTATCTTGCACAAACGCTGATCGACGACCAGTCGCTGGCCGTCCTCGCCCAGTTTCCTCATCTGAAGAAGCTGCGGATCTCCAAGACGCAGGTCACCAGCGAAGGGCTGGCTCACTTGACGAAACTGGCTGAACTTGAAGAGCTGGACCTGAGCGAGTGTACGCAACTGGAGGACAGCGGACTGGCCCACCTGTCAGGCATGAAGACTCTGACGCGGTTGAATCTGTGGCGCGTGCCGATCGGCGACGCGGGCGTGGCTCATCTGGCGGGCCTGACGAACATGCAATGGCTGAACGTGGACAACACCATGCTGACAGACGCCGGCCTGGAATCGTTGAAAGGCATGACGCAGTTGGCGTTTCTGCACCTGGGTTCCACGGCCGTGTCCGACGCGGGCATGCATCATCTGGAGCCGCTGGCGGCGCTCAAGGACCTGAAGGTGACCCGCACCGCGGTGACGGCGGCGGGCGTCGAGCAGCTGAAAAAGAAGCTGCCCAACACCGAGATTCAGCTGCAGTACATTCCCGGAGAGTAAGGGAAGAGACCGGGGGAGAGCCAGGCGACTCGTACTGCTGTTGCGCGATGTCTTGTTTTCCAGCGCGCATTTTGAATACGAATGAGGAATACGGAAGTCAGAATGCACCGACTTCGGCTCATTCTGCCTTCCGTATTCAGGATTCGCCATTCGCCATCCCTTGCGTGCCACGGATCTTGCTCGGCTGGGCAACAAACCGCGGAATCACGGCACGACCGAAGTCCATCTGCCGCTAGGCGACTTCCCAGCCGGGCCGGTACACCTTGCTGATGTACTTGTCGGCTTCGGGGCAGTTGGTCGCCCGCAGTTGCTGCGCGTCCCACTCGAGTCTCTTGCCGGCGCGGAAGGCCACGTTCCCCAGCAGGACCGCTTCGGTCAGGGCGCCGGAGTAGTCAAAATTGCAGGTCGTCGGCGAGCCGTCCTTGCAGGCCTTGATCCATTCGGCGTGATGGCCGATCGAAGCCGGGATGGTCTGCGCGGGCGGTTTGAAGTTGGCGAACTTGTCCGCCGGGAACAGCCGGCAGTTGCCGTAGTCGGCGTACATTTTGCCTTCGCTGCCGATGAACATCACGCCGCTGCCCGGCACGCGTTCGCCGGCGACTTCGCGCGGGGTCAGGTTGCCGTCGTACCAGGTGAAGCGGACCGGCGGCAAGCTCCCGCGCGCGGGGAACTCGTAGCGCACGATCAGCCCCAGCGGACAGGTCTCCGGGTGGACTTCGGGGCCTTCCGCCTCGCACGAGGTCGGGTGCCGCAGCTTGAGGGCCCAGAACGGCAAGTCCATGTAGTGGCAGGCCATGTCGCCCAGCGTGCCCGTGCCAAAGTCCCACCAGCGGCGCCATTGAGCCGGATGGTAGCGGCCGGGCCAGAAGGGACGGAACGGCGCCGGGCCCAGCCACAGGTCCCAGTTCAGGTTCGCGGGCGGTTCCTGGCCGCCTTCCGGCCGCTCGCCGCCACCCCAGGCCTTGCCGACCCACACGTGGACCTCCGTCACGTCGCCGATCGCCCCGGACTGGATGATCTCCACCACGCGGCGATAGTTGTCGCCGGCGTGGATCTGCGTGCCCATCTGAGTCGCCACGTTGTGCTTCTTGGCGGCTTCCGCGACCAGTCTGGCCTCTTGGACCGTGTGCGTCAGCGGCTTTTCGACATACACGTGCATCCCGGCGCGGATGGCACGGATCGCGGCGGGGGCGTGCGTATGGTCGGCCGTGCCCACGACCACCGCGTCGATCTTGCCGGTTTCCTTGTCGATCATCTCGCGAAAATCGGCATAGGTGCGTGCCCCCGGAAACCGGGCCGCGGCCCGGTCCAGGTAGTTCTTGTCCACGTCGCACAGCGCGACGATGTTTTCGTCCTTGACCCCATCCACGTCCGCCGCCGCCCGATTGGCCGTGCCCACACAGGCGACGTTCAGCTTGCCGTTGGCACTCTTGGATTCGGCCGCGGCCAGTTGGCTCCACACGCCCCCGGACAGCGCGGCAAGGGAGGCACTGGAAATCTTCAGAAAGTCACGACGAGCGAAACGCAATCGGTTTGGCATGTTCTTCTTCTCCCAGGTGGGTCAGGAAAGGAGGGAAAGGTTGGATAGTAGGAAGCTTACTTGATGCCGCCCGAACTCGCAACCGAAGAAGCCCGGCTTTTCCGAAAAAGCCGGGCTCACTTCAACTCCTTGATCCGCACGTTGCGGTACCACACCGGCTTGGCTTCGTCCTGGAAGCCGATGTAGCCTTCGCCGGGACGGTCCTTGATCGCGGACTTGTCCAACTCCAGGTCGTGGATCTGCTCGCCGTTCATTTCGACCTTCAGCCGCTTGCCCTGCAACGTGATCACGTAACGGTTCCATTGGCCCGCCGGCTTGGCCATGTTCTTGGAGGGCGCCGCCGCGCCGATCACACCGCCGCAGTCATGGTTGCCAGGCTTCGCCAGACCGTGCGTATCGAGGATCTGAATCTCAAAGCCCGTTTTGACCTGGCTCCTCGGGTTTTTGATCGAAGGCGCACTCCACAGCAGCAAACTCGCATCGCTCCGCTCGCTGCGATGCCGGTGTATTGTAGACGCGCCTGTTCTGCGCGTACACTTGGCCGGTGGGTGTAGGCCAGCGCGGTCGGCCAGTCTTTTATTCGTTTGCCACGTTTTTCCGCGTTTCCGCTGCCGTATAATGGAATCGGGTAGTCGCAGGGACGATCACGGAGATGGGAACCATGACTGGAATTGAAGCATTGCAGTCGGTGCAATTCGTCACGGCCAACGGCCGGAGGCTGGCTGTGCTGAGCGCCGACGATTGGGAAAGCCTCGTCGAGTGGCTAGAGACCCTGGAAGATGTGAACCTCGCCAAGGATGCTCGCCGCAGACTGATCTCCGCCGGTGGCGACCGTGAAGCAGCAGGCTGGCTCCGTTGGGACGACGTCAAGGAGGAACTCGGATGAGCCGCTACACGGTCTACGTGGTTCCCAGCGAATTCCAGGTGATCAAGCGGTTGCCGGGGAATGTGCGGCAACGTGTGAAGCGAGCTATCGACGATCTGGCGGCCAACCCAAGGCCACCCGGCAGCAAACGACTGGAAGTTTCGGAACCAGAAGAACTCGGCTGCGAAAACCGTCGGCTGAGGATCGACAACTGGCGGGTGGTCTACATTGTCACCGACGCCCAGAAAACCGTCGACGTCGTGGCCGTTCGAAAACGGCCGCCGTACGACTACGGCGACCTCGCAGAACTTCTGCGCGAGCAATCGTGATGCGGCGGTGGAGCCGCGTCGAACTGGTCTTGCTCTGCCGAAACTGTCGTGGGTATAGCTACGCCTTGGTCTTGGCCTTCTTGGTGAGCCCCGCCTTCTTCTGGGCGCGTTCCTGAAAGGGCCAGTTCGGATCGTCGACGCGGGCCGCCTTGATCAGCGTTTCCGCCTTGGCAAGCAGGTCGGGGTGGTCGGCGGCCAGGTTCTTCGTCTCGCCGGGGTCGCGTTTCAGGTCGTACAGCTCCAGCGGCTGGGAAGGTCCGTTACGAACCGCTTTCCAGTCGCCAAAGCGGATCGCTTGGATCGGCCGGCCTTCGTGCAATTCCCAGTAGAAGAACTCTCGCTGCGGCGCGGGGCCGCCTCGCAGGAACGAGACCAGCGACAGGCCGTCGCCTTGGAATCCGTCCGGCAGCTTGGCTCCCGTCAATTCGGCGACGGTGGGCAGGAAGTCCCAGAACGCCCACGGCTCGTCGCTCACCCGTCCCGCCGGAACCACGCCGGGCCAGCGAGCGATCGCAGCTTGGCGCAGCCCGCCTTCGTACAGTTCGCGTTTGAAGCCGCGCATCCCGTTGGCCGCTTGCTCGAACAGCCGGCCGATCTCCGAATGCGGCGGGAACGAGGAGCCGTTGTCGCCCGAGAAGATCACCAGCGTCCTTTCGTCGAGCTGCAATTCCTTGAGCAGATTCAGCAGCCGTCCGACGTCGCTGTCCAGTCGCGTGACCATCGCCGCGTAGTTCTTCTGCTGCGGCGTCCACGGCCGGTCGGCGTATTGCCCTACGTCGTCGATCTCAAACCGGCCGTGCGGCAGCGTGACGGAATGGAAGAGAAAGAACGGCCGGTCTTTCTGGGACCGCACCCAGCGGAGCACCTCGCCGGCAATCAGGTTCTGGGCATAGGTCTTGCCTACGCTCTTGCCATCGTTGCCGGGCAGTTCGAACCGCTGGTCGTCGTTGTACAGATAGATCGGGAAATAGCTGTGCGCGTGCCGCTGGCAGTTGTAGCCGAAGAAATGGTCGAAGCCCTTCTTGAGCGGGCTGCCCGTGGTGTGGAACATGCCCATCCCCCACTTGCCGATGCACGCGGTGGCATAGCCCCGTTCTTGGAGCAACTGGGCCACCGTCAGCGTGCCGGCGGGCAGAGGCATCTGGCCCTCGGGCTGGATCTCGCGGTTGGCGCGGACCGGGCAGTGGCCCATGTGTAGCCCGGTGATCAGCGACGTGCGGGACGGCGCGCAGACCGTGGTGCCGCAATAGGCCTGCAGGTAGCGAGTCCCCTCGGCAGCCATCCGGTCCAAGTTCGGCGTCCGGATCAGTTTCTGCCCGTAACAGCCCAGGTCGCCCTGGGCGATGTCGTCGGACAGGATGAAAATGATGTTGGGCTTTTCGGGGAGGCATGTTGGCGCTGACAACGCGGGATGATTCAGAAACGGCGGCGAAAAAAGCAGGGTTTCAATCAGAAGACGCATCCAGTGTTTTGCCGGGGCTGTCGTTTGTCGACTCATGTTGGATCTCCTGGTTCAAGCTTAAGGGCTATCGCCCTTGAAGTTCGATCACCACGCCACGCAGCTTGCCGGTGAAGGGAAACGGGGGTTCGTAGTTGCCCACGGCGTTCGCCAGGTCGCGGCCGATTTGCAGGCCTTCGACGGGATGTTGTATCAGGGCTCCGCCGATCTTGCGGGCAGCCACTTGGCGATCGTTCACGGCAAGCGTCACGGAACCGTCAGCCGCCAGGGTCGCGACGATGCGTTGCGCGCCGGCCACGGGGGACTCGGCCGCGTCAACGACTTCCAGCTCACCTCGGCGGCGGGCGGCGAAGTGCAGTTGGCCGTTTTGCAGATAGAGCGACCAGCCGTGCGCCGTGCCGCCTTGGGCCGCCAGCACTCCGTCGGGCCCCGGCTCGGCAGTTTCGACCGTGACGGTGAACCCGCGTCCGGCGACGCCGGGAGATTGTTCGGCGGCCAGTTCCGCGCCGGGCTGCAAATCGAACCGCGTTTGGGCTGACGCGGGGCGGATTTTCCCTGGGGCCTCCGCCGGCTGACCGTAGGCCGGCTTCCAAATCCACGGCAAGACGCGGCCGCGCTGGGCCCAGCCCTCCCACTGGGCCGCCAGTTCCTTGACCTTTAGCGGTTGCTGCGCCGCCAGATCGTTCATTTCGGTGCGGTCGGCCTGCAGGTCGTACAGTTCCCACGGACCGGCCGGGCCTTTGGCCACCAGCTTCCAGTCGCCCACCCGCACGGCCCGGTTGCCTTCGTGCTCCCAGAACAGGCCGTCTCGCGCGACGGGCTGGTCGGCAAACGCCGGGACCAGGCTGCGGCCTTCCAGCGGCGTGATCGGCTGGCCGTGGAACTCGGCCGGATACTTCGCGCCGGCCACGTCCAGACAGGTGGCCATGATGTCCGGCAGTTGGCCGGGCTGCGCACGCAACTCGCCCCGCGCCGTGATTCCCTTCGGCCAATGAGCGATCAGCGGCGTGGCGATGCCGCCTTCGTGGACCCAATGCTTGTACTCGCGGAACGGCGTATTGCTCACATTGGCCCAGCCCCGTCCGTAAGCGATGTAGGTGTCTTCGGCGCCGGGCATCACGTCCGGACCGGTGCGCACGGGTCGGCCGTCCCGCGTCTGCATGGGCGGCCAAATCGAAGGCTGCAGATCGTCAGGACCGAACGGCTTGTAGGTGACGCCTTGGATCTTCGTGGCGTTCGACTGGCGGCCCATCTCCTCGGCGCAGCCGCCGTTGTCTTGCAGAAAGAAGATCAGCGTGTTGTCGAATTGGCCCGATCGCGTCAGTTCGCCGGCGATGCGGCCGATCCCCTGATCCATCCGGTCTACCATGGCCGCGTAAACCTCCATGCAGCGCGATTCCCAAGCCTGGTTGGCCACGGCCTCCCAGTCGCCAGCTTGCGGCGAAAGCGGCCAGTTCGGGTCGATCAGGCCCAACTGCTTCAGCCGATGGAAACGGGCCGCGCGGATCGGCTCGTAGCCGCCGTCATACTTGCCGTGGTACTTGGCAATGTCTTCCGGCAAGGCGTGCATCGGCCAGTGGGCGGCGGTATAAGCGACGTACATAAAAAACGGCTGGCCGGCATTTGCCTGCGCGTGTTGCTGGAGGAACTTCACCGCGTTGTCCGAGATGGCGTCGGTGTAGTAGAACTTCTGCGGCTTGTATTCCGGGTCGTTGTCGGGCGTGATGAACGTGTTGCTGCGGCACAGCGTGGTCGGATCGTAGAAACTGCCGCCGCCCGTGATGGTGCCGTAGAACTTGTCGAAGCCGCGCTGCAGCGGCCAAGTGTGCTTTGGACCTTCGGGACCGTCGAAACGCGTCACGTGCCATTTGCCGGACATATAGGCCCGATAGCCCGCCGGCCGGAGCGCTTCGGCGATGGTCACGCAGTGCTGGTTGAGGTTGCCCGCGTAACTTGGCAGCTCACTCTTGCCGCCGGTCATGTGGCCCATGCCGGCCTGGTGCGGGTGCAGGCCTGTCAACAGCGAAGCGCGAGTGGGACAGCAGCGGGCGGTGTTGTAGAACTGCGTGAACCGCAGGCCACCGGCCGCCAGGCTGTCGAGCACCGGCGTCTGGATCTCGCCGCCGTAGCAGCCCAAGTCCGAGAAGCCCATGTCGTCGGACATGATCAGGACGATGTTGGGCTTGGACAATTCGGCAGCGAGGACCGAAGAGCCGAGCAGGGCGACCAGCAAACAAGCAAGCGTTCTGATCATCGCGATGTTCCAGGTTGGGCTGATGGTTCGTGCCCGTTGCGTCGTGCGCCTCGGGCCGCGTTCTGCGCTCGCGGCCCGTCTGCACGGGGGACCTCAGAGTTTCCACCCGTTGTACATGGGCCGTTTCAGCATCGCGTTGGCCTCGTCGTTGCCGGCGAATTGCTCTTGCTTGGGATCCCATTTCAGCTTCTTCCCCAGCCGGCCGGCGATGTCCGCCAGTAGGCCCAGGGTCGTCGCAACATACGCGGCGTCCACGTCCGACACCGGGTCCTTGCGGTTGCGGACGCAAGCCAGGAAGTTGTCCTGGTGGTGATCGGAATCGGTGATCGGTGCCTGGTCCGGCTTGAGCTTGACCTTCAGCAGCGACTCCGGCTCCGCCCAGATGCCGGCGCGGTCGATGTGGACCCAGCCCTCTTCGCCGACGAACCGCGTGCCGGTCTTCATTTGCGAGTCGTCCTTGTAGATCAACTTCAGCCCGCTGGCGTAGTTGAACACCCCGCTCCATGTGTCCGAATTGTCCGTAAACCCTTCTTTGCGGTACACGACATCGCACTGGACCTCGAACGGTTCGGTTCCCAGTTGCGGGCAGCCCCAGTTGGCGATGTCCAAGTGGTGGACGCCCCAATTCGTGATGAAGCCCGCGCAGTAGTCCGAGATCAGATACCAATCAGGCCAAGCCACGCGGCCTGGATTGTAAGGTTTCGTGGGCGCCGGCCCGCGCCACATCTCCCAATCAAAACCCTTCGGGACCGGCTGCGGCTCCAGCGATCCCGTGTGTTTGGGGCGGTACTTGCTGCACGGCGAGGCGACCTCGACTGTGTGGATTTTGCCCAGATAGCCGTGACGCACCAATTCGCAGGCTTGCTTGAACTTGCCCTGGGACCGCTGCCAGGTGCCGGTCTGGAACACCCGCTTGGCGCCGCGGACCGCGTCCCGGATCTGGCGACCGTCGTCGACGCACACGCCCAACGGCTTCTCGCAGTACATGTCCTTGCCGGCCTTGACCGCGGCCGTGGCCACGAGGGAGTGCCAGTGGTCCTGGGGGGCGATCATCACCGCGTCGATGTCCTGGCGGGCCAGGAGTTCGCGGAAGTCGCCGTACATCTGGCAATCGTGGTTTTCATAATTGTCGTCCACGATCGACTTGGCCCGCTGGCGACGATCCTCGTACGCATCGCAGACGGCCACCACGCGACAGCCGGGCAAGCCGACGAAGACTTTCATGTTCCCGGTGCCCATGCCGCCGACGCCGATGCAACCGATGGTGATCTTGTCACTGGGCGCCGGCGAGTCGGCAGCCCGCGCCGAGGAGATGATTGGCAGTGAGATCCCGGCGGCGCCCGCCGCCATGGTTTGCCGCAAGAACTGCCGACGATTTGGAGCACTGGTTTTCATGGGAATACCTCCAGGAGATAATGACGTTAGCTTCAACTCCGCGGCTGGAACGTTTGCCGCACCTGCCATCTATGGTATCTGTCTGCGAACGCTTGTCGATGGCTGCTGGCGCAAAATGACATGACGGCCTCTTCGCGCGAACGGACGGCGATGAGTCAATCGGATCGCGCCGGAGCGAGTTGCCATCCTTCTGCGTTCACCGCAAGTGAGGTCGCGCCGTGGTAACGATCATACACGGCGTGCATGTCCTCGATGGCGTCAAAGTAGCCGACGACAAAGGCCGCGCTGAACGAGCCGCCCGCCTGAACCGGCCGCCCGCCGAATTCTTGGATCATGCACACATAGCCGCGCTGGTGGCACCAGGCTTCGTAGACCACGCCGGGATCCAGCGTCATGCCGGCCAGCCAGGGCCCCGTGCGGCCCGTCGCCGGATCGCGCAGCCGGTACGCGCGAATGAAGCGTTGGGGAACGGGATGGGATTCCCGCGCGTAGTGGAACTTTTCGTCCGGCGCGAAATCCTGGAAGAATTCGCCGGCCGGCAGCCGCCGTCCCTGCGGGCCGCCCAGATAACTGAGGTAGATCTCCTCGAACGTGTCGCCCTGCTTGTGCTTGAGATGCCCCGGCATGTCGATGCGCAGGAACATGGCGTCGCTGCTGTTGACGGCGTCGATGCGGTCCATCGAGATGAAGTACCGCTGGCCGACGGGGAACACGATCAGCTGTGTCCACCGCGAGCCGGTCTTCTTGCCGGGCGCCGCCGTGCGATAGCTGAAGCCCTGCTGCACCGCGACGAAATCGTCGCCGCGGATCACTTCCGGCGTCAGCTCCCTGGCTTGCGTGCAGATCTGCGGACCTTCGATCGACCGTTTCAGCCGCTTGCCGTGCCACAGATTGTGGGCCTGGTAGACCAGCTCCGGTTCCAGCTTGTCACGGTACGCCTCGTCGCTGCCCGGCTCCATGATCCAGTCGACGATGTCCAGCCCGAAGCCCGCGTCGCGAAAGCCGGTCTTGTTGTCCAACAGGGACCGGGCGGCTACGCCGGAGACGTAGCCTTGCTTGCGGATCGCCGCTTCCAACTGCGGCGTTGCGATCCTGATCTCCTGGTCGTTCTCCGTCACCTGATAGTCGGCGGCCGGCGCCGGCGACGCGGCCAGAACAAGGCCGGCCAATAGCCGCAGCTCGAAATTGAACCCGGCCGACCGTAGCGAGGGCTGACTTGCCTGGCGGAACATGCGGTGGTCTCCTTTCGGCGACAAAGGGGCGAATGTCCGAGCGTGTTGTCAGGCACCCAGTGTAGCATGCCGCGGTTGCCACGTCAGCCGGTTGAGGTTCAGGGCGGCTGGCGTTTTTCTTCCAGCCATGCCTCCAATCGTTGTCTTGCTGATTCATTGCGGACCGCCCGAGTTGTCACATGCACAGGACCGTGCTGCTAAGGCTTGCCCGCCCGCACCACTTCGACCCAGTGTTTCGCCTCGACACCCAGCGCGTCGCGCAGCTGATGCCGGCAGCTGATGCCGCAAGCGATGACCGTCTTGTTTTCGGCCACGGCTTGACGCACGGCCGGGAACAGCCGCCGTTCGCCCACCTGCAGCGAAAACTCATAGTGTTCGTAGCCGAACGAGCCGGCCATGCCGCAGCAGCCGGAGTCCACTTCCTCGCACGCCACACCCGGCATCCGCGCAAAGTGGCGGTGGATCGCCGCCGTGCCGAATTCGGACTTCTGATGGCAATGGCCGTGCAGCAGGAACGCGCTGGCCTTGGCCGCCAGCGGCGGGATCCGGCCCGCCGCCACCTCGCCTTCCAGGAATACGTCGATCATGGTCACGCAACTGGCCACCCGCCGGCCCAACTCGGCGTCGTCGATCAAATCGGGCAAATCATCGGCCAGCGCCGAGGCACAGGACGGTTCCAGGCACACAATCGGCAGCCCTTGGCGCGCGTACACGTCCAGCTTCTGCATGGTCTTCGTGCCGTCGCGCTTCGCCTGGCGGACCAGCCCCTTGGACAATCGCGGCCGCTGGCAGCAGCCGGCTTGCGCGAGGATGACCTCATAGCCGCAGCCCTCCAGCAATTCGACGGCCGACAGGCCAACGTGCGGTTCCATGTAATTGACGTACGTGTCGTCGAACAACACGACCTTGGGCCGCGCCGAGTAGGATGGGTCTCCAGACCCGTCCGGGACGGGTCTGGAGACCCATCCTACTTTTCTTGCCCGCAACAACTGTCCCAGCGTCCGCGTCGCAAACGGCGGCATGGGCCGGCGGCGATCCATCCCAGCAATCTTCTCCAGCAGCCAGCCGTAACCCGGCAAGCGGGCAACGAAGTTCACGACATGAGCCAGCGGCCCGGCCAGCCAGCGGGCCATCCGCGGCATGCTGCCGATCATCCAAAAACCCAGCGGCACGCCGTGTTGATCGTGGTGCATCTGCAGCACCTCGCTCTTCAGCCGCGCCATATCGACCGCGTTGGGACATTCGCTCTTGCACGCTTTGCAGGCCAGGCACAGATCCAGCACCTCCTTCATCCGGTCGGATGCCAGCGCGCCGTCGCCCAATTGCCCCGACATGGCCAGCCGCAGCGCATTGGCCCGGCCGCGTGTGGAGGCCTCCTCGTCCTTCGTGGCCATGAAGCTGGGACACATCGAGCCCGCGTCCAGTTTGCGGCACGCGCCGACGCCGTTGCACTGTTCGACGGCCAGCTGAAACCCGCCCTGCTCGCGATAGTGGAACAGTGCCGGCACGGCGCCGGGCCGGTACGCGTCGCCGTAGCGCAGATGGCTGATCATCGACGGCGTGTCGATGATCTTGCCAGGGTTCATGACGTTGCCCGGATCGAACAGGCCCTTGATCTGCCGGAACGCCTCGGTCAACTGCGGCCCGAAGTACCGCGGGACGAACTCGCCGCGCACCAGCCCGTCGCCGTGCTCGCCGGCGAACGAGCCGCCGTACTGGCAGACCAGCTCGAAGGCCCCGTTGGCGATGGCCACCATCTTCTGGCGGTGTTCCGGCAAGTGCAGATCCAGCCGCGGCCGGAAGTGGATCACGCCGACGCTGGCGTGAGCATACATCGTCGTCGGGACGTCGAACTCGCGGCAGACGGCCTGCAGACGCTGGACATATTCCGCCAGCATTTCGACCGGCACGCACGCATCTTCGATAAACGCCTGGCCTTTGACCGGACCCGGCACGTTGCTGATCAAGCCCAGCCCGGCTTTACGCACGGCCCACACGTTGGCCTGGCCCGGCTTGTCGGCGCGAATGGCCCAGGCGTAGCCGATCCCCTTGCGCTTCAAGTCGGCGACCATGTCCTCGATCCGCCGCTGGGCATCGGCCGCGTCGTCGCCGAACATTTCGACGATCAGCACCGCCTTGGGCCGCCCCTCGAAGAATGTCGCCTGCTGCCGCGTGGCTGCGTTGGTGAGCGATTCGCGGATGACCAGTTCATCCAGCAATTCGACCGTGCTGGGCTGATAGGTGAGAATCTCCGGCACGTTCCGCAGCGCCGCCAACTCCTCGTCGAAATGCACGATCGCCAGCGCCGTGGCGGCCGGCAGCGGCGTCAGCCGCAGCTTGGCTTCCAGCACGCACGCCAGCGTGCCCTCGCTGCCGACGATCAGGTTCGACAGGTTCCACACACGATGCCCGTCCAGATTCCGCCCGCCGATCGGCCCCGTGTAACCCGCTCCGTCGACAAACTCGTCCAGGTTGTAGCCCGATACGCGCCGCATGACCTTGGGATAGCGGGCCAGAATTTCATCCCGATTCCGCGCTATGACGTCGCTAACGCCCCTGTAGATCTCCGCCGCGCGGTTACCGCCTTCGCTGCGCCGCCGCCACTGGTCGCCGGCGACCGGCTCCAGTTCCATCACCGTCCCGTCGGCCAGCACGACCTTGCACGAGATCACATGGTCGATCGTCTTGCCGTAAACAATCGACCGGGTCCCGGAGGCGTTGTTGCCGATCATCCCGCCGACCGTGGCCCGATTGCCGGTCGCCGGATCGGGAGCGAAGTGCAGCCGCGACGGGGCGAGTTGCGCATTCAGCAGATCGCGGATCACGCCCGGCTGGACCCGCGCCCAACGCTCCTCGGCGTTGACCTCCAGCACCTGGTCCATGTACTTGGAAACGTCCAACACCAGCCCGTGCCCAAACGTCTGCCCCGACAGCGACGTAGCCCCGCCGCGCGGCGTGATCGGCACGCCCAACCGTCCCGCCGCCGTGACCGCCGCAATACAGTCCGCCTCGTCCCGCGGCACCGCCACACAGACCGGCATCATCTGATAATGGCTCGCGTCCGTAGCGTGCAGCCCGCAGCTCATGCGGTCAAAACGCACGTCGCCGCGCAGGTTGGACCGCAGGTCGCTCTCCAGCGCCACGATTGCCTCGGTTGCAGGATGCCCGGCCGTCGTATTCATGGGGTCTCCGTCTTGGTTCGAAGTAATAGGGCCGAATCTTACGCCGCCAATCGGCGCATCCGGACGCGGTCGTCGGTCACAACCGAGAAATGGCCACCCCAGTCCGAGCGTCCCTCCAGCACTTCGAGAATCCGATCATTGTCGGCGTCCGGGTTGGACCCGGATAGCCGGAACAGAATGACGCCGCTCGTCGCGGGCAGTCCGAAACGGAAAGCGAGTTCGCCGAAGTCCTTGTCGTGGGTCACGACCAAGCGCTCTTCGGCCTGCGCTCGTGCGAGGATCACCGAGTCTTTTTCGGACCGCAGGGACTCCTTCACCGACAGAACGTCATGCCCGCGCCGCCGCAATTCTTCGATCACGGTACGGGTTACGTTTTCGTTGGCGACAATTCGCATGGTTGGTCCTCTAGGCGGTCAGCAGGTACACTCGCTCTGACTTGAGCACGTCGCTGGCGTAGGCCAAGCAGGCTTGGATGTCCTGCGCCGTCAAATGGTCGTATTCCCGAAGCACCTGCTCGGCGGTCCAACCTCGCCCCAGCAAATCCACGACAAACTCGACCGAGATGCGAGTCCCCCTGATCACCGGCTTTCCGACAAGTATCTCTGGGTCGACCGTAATGCGTTCTTGCCAATTCATGCTGACTCTCCTTGGAATCTGCCCCGTCTCGGCCTTGATTTCTATCCGGTTTCGGACTCGTTGTCCAGCGCCTTGGAGTGCGGTGATGCATCACCGCCTTGGCTCGCGGCGGAGTCGCCTTTGCACAGTCGAAAGAAGGTGGCTCCGCCACAAGGGAAAGCGGTAATGCATTACCGCACTCCAAAGAGCGGTTCATCGGAAGCCAGGCGGCGGATCGAGGGGACGTAGGGGTCGAGTTCGCCGGGTTCGAATCGGCACAGGCCGCTGAGGAACCAGAAGCTGCCCGCCGGATTGCCGCCCGGCTTGTAGCGCCCGTCCGGCGTGAACGCCACCCAGCCTTCCTTTCGTGCCCCGCGCAGCGGCGCAGCTCCTTTCCCGTCGCCACCTCCCACAGCCGCACGCAGCCGTCGTCGTGGCCGCTGGCCAACAGTCCGCCGTCGTGACTGAACGCGACGCAATTGCAGGGTGATGCGGCGGCGCCCGCGACGGGCTGGACGATCATGCCAGGCAGCGCCGCGCCCCAGGGGTCGCCGGGCAGGCAGGTCGGGAATCTCGTACAGCGTCCACGACTCTTCCAGCGTGAAGCGGATTGGTTCGGGCTCGCGTCCGACTGGAGCAAGCGAATGACGCGGCCGACGGTCAACTCGCCGTCTTGGGTTTGGCATTCGGACGGGGCTGAGGTTCCACGGAGGCAGGCTCGAACGTGGACAAATCGCGCAGCGTGCAGTGGACTCCGGCGACGGGGATCTCCAGTTGGGCGGTCCAGCAGATGCCGTTCAGGACCAAGGTTCTTAGGTCGGCGATGCGCCAGTTGCGGAAGTAGTGGGGTACGACGATGCCCAGGCCGCGGCCGCCGTCGGGGCGTTGGACGGCCCAGACGACCGTTTCCTTTTTCGGGGCGTCCGGAGGCATCATGGTCGTGACCAGCGGCGTGACGTTGGCGGCCGGGCCGTCCTTGCCGAAGTAGTTGTTCCAGTACGGCTCGTCGTCAAAGGTGAATGCCTTCCAACCGCGCAGCACGGGATGGTCCACTTCGGCCGGAGTCAGGGTCGCGGTGACGACGCGGGCGACGCTGTGATGATGCTCGCAGCCGGTGGCGAAATAGCCGCCCATCCAGCGCAGCAACGGATGATCGCCGTCCTTCGTGACATGTTGAGCCCGCAGGCCCGTCGCGTAGTGGACACAGACGATGCCGCAACCGCGCGCCATCATCGCCGTCAGGTCGGCCTTGATCGCCTCCGGATTCGGCAGGGTCTCGCCGGGAAAGATGTCGCCGGTGAAGACGACCGTCTTCACGTGGTCGAGAATGCGTTTGTCCTGCGGCCACTGGTCGACGACCTCGGCCGCGACCGGCGGGATGCCCTCCGCGTGCTCCAACATGTACTCCATCACCCGCGCGCCGGCGGGGACTTCGTGCGTTCCCGGCGGATGCTGGGACGGGCCGACGACGATCAGGACCTGAGGCTGCGCCGAGTCTGCCGCGGCTGCGCAGGCCGCGTTGGATGCGGTGAACAATGGAGCCAGAAGAAGAATGCCGACGATCAGGAACGAGATTCGCCACGCGGGTTTCATGACTGCTTTCCTTTCAGTTGATGATGGTTCGTACGGAGATCAAGTAAGAGATTAGGTGAAAGATCAGGGCCTGTTGTTCTTGTTAGTTGACGATATTTCGCAAGGGCAAGCCGAGCAGCGCGCGGCGGCACGCCTCGGCGGTCTTGCGGCGCAATTCTCGCTGGCCTTCGGCACAGTACCAGGCCAGATGCGGGTTCAGGATCAGGCGGTGATGGGCCGGGTGCTGCGGATCGCGCCAAGCTGCCAACAGCGGGTCGTCGGGCAGCGGCGGCTCTCTTTCCAATACGTCGATGCCGGCGCCGGCCAACTGACCGGAGGCCAGCGCGTCCGGCAGGGCGCGGCAATCGACCACGCCGCCTCGGGCTGTGTTGATCAGGTAGGAACCGCGCGGCATCTTGGCGATCGCCTGGGCATCGATCAAGTGAAACGTTTCCTCACTCAGCGGACAGTGCAAGCTGACGATCGGCGACTGGGCAAGCAGTTCATCGAGCGTTTCCACGCGGCGAATGCCCAGCGACTTGTCGTAGCCGTCGGGCTTGTACGGGTCGTGGAACGCGACGTCCATGCCCAGCGCTTTGCCGCGCACCGCCATTGCCGTTCCGATCCGCCCAAGCCCCACGATGCCCAGCACCCGGCCGCGCAGCCGGCCCAAGGGGACGGCCCGCTCGTAAGACCAGTCGCCCCGGCCAGCTCGCAGCACGGAGTTGGCCAGATGGACGCCGCGCGTCAAGGCCAGCAGCATCGCCAGCGCCGTGTCGGCCACTTCCTCCGTGCCGTAGTCCGGCACGTTGGTGACGGGGATGCCCAACTCGCGCGCCAGCGGCCGATCGACGTTATCAAAACCGACGCCGCCACGAACGATCAACCGGCAGCGCTCCAGACGCCGGATCGTCGCTGCCGTCAACGCCAACTCGTGGTACAGGATCACGGCATCCGCCTGCTCGATCCGGCCCGCCAATTCCGCTTCGCTACGGGCGTGAAGGGCCGTCACCTGAGCCAAGCCGTCCAGCACCTCGCGCTCGGGGGCCAGATCGTCATCGATCAGATCGGTGATCACCACTTGATAGGGAACCGTCATGCATTAGCTCCAGGTTGTCAATGCTCCAGGCTCGCCCTGGGGATCGTTACGCTTGCAGCTCCAATTCGTCTGCGTGTAGCGATGAGCGTAACGATCTACCGGGCGAGCCGGCAGCCTTCCTATTCACGCGCCGATTTCGGCCACGAGCCTCTTGAGGTACCCGATGCTGTCGGCGACCAACTTGTCTTCGTCCTGGTTGTCCTTGTGATGGTCCGACTCGACGGCCGGCACGCCGGTATAGCCGCCCCGTTTCAGCTCGCGTTCGCCGAAGTAGCGGTGGTAGCAGTAGCCGGCAGGATCGACAGGTCGATGGCCTGGAATGCCGGCGCCTGGCGATAGGCTTCGCCCAGCAATTGCGGGAAGATCACGGCGTCGGGCGGTCTTCATCATCGCCAGGCCTTGGCCCCGCAAACACAAGTAAACCTCGCCGGTTTCCACGGTCGTGTGGTAGTGGCCCTTCGTCATGAAGCACTCTTCGCCGACCAGGCCGGGATGCAGCTTGCTGATACAGTACCGCATGTGACCGTACTCTTCCGGGACGGGGGATTCGAACGTCTCGTAGTGTGCCGGGTCGTTCTCGTCGGCAATCAGCTTCTCCAACGCGGCGGCGTCGGCATAGTAGCCGCACATGGCGGATGCCCGGCGAACGATGTGATCGGCCGGGTTGTGCATGATTCCGGCGGCCAGATCGAATTGGACGCCAAAGGGGTCGATGAGTGAAGTGGTGGGTTTGAGTTGCATGATCTTCTCCGGAAATGCTGAACCTCGTCCGAGAAATGTCTGTGAGATTGTCGCCTTTCGCGCCGCGAAAGGGCGTTCTTTCGCGGAGCGAAAGACGACACTTGTTTCTCAGACGATGCTACCGCACGCTGGCTGCGATCCGCGAGATCTCGTCGAACCGAGGGCCGCTGGTGGGGATGTCGATCTGGAATACCTCCGCGATGACTCGTGTCCAACCGTGGATAAAGTAGACCCAGCGTCTTCAATCTGCAAGTGCCTCGCCTGCTGTTGAGCGCGGGCCTGTTCCAAGAATACCAAGTTGCCACGGTAATTGACGACTGGTGCGTCGTCACGCCGATGGAGTACATGGTCGGCTTTTCTGCCGCCGGATAGTCGTCTTGCGTCGTCAAAGCCGGCCGGATGACGGGTTGGGTCATGGGATGAGGGTTGCGGGATACGGGTTGCGGGATTTCAGATTTGAGATCTGAAATTCGGAATTTGAAATCTGAAATCTGGAATTTCAGATTTGGGATTGCTTTGCAGTTCCTCACCGTGAACTTGGCTGGCTTCGCCGGAATCTACTCCGGAGGCAGCGGCAGGCATCGAATCAGGCTCGAAAGGAGATACGAGTGCTACGAGTACGAGTACGTGGGGGCCGTTCTCGCCTGACTTCCTGCCGTACTCGTAGACTTACTCGTACACACAAATCTCGTGCGCCTTTCCCCTGCTCCAAGCCACCCAGATTCGCCACTATTACGGATCATCGTAGGCTTACGTTTCCGGTTCGCTCCATTCTTGCAGCATTTCCAGCAGCCGTCGATACCGGACGAGGCGCGCTTCGTAGTGTGCCGCTTGCTTGCGATCCGGCCGGACGACGTGGCCCGTTTGAATCCATTCGCCGGCGGCCGAGCCCAGGCTGCGGAACAGCCCGACGCCACAGCCGGCTAGCAGTGCGGCGCCCAACGGCGCGCCTTCGGGCCGGTTGATCTGCACCACCGTCATGCCCAGCGCGTCGGCCTTAATCTGGTTCCACACGGCGCTCTTCTCGCCGCCGCCCGTGATCCGCAATTCGCGCATCTTCAGATCGGGGTTCAGTTCCCGGAGCACGTCACGGTAAAGGCGGTACTCCAGTGCCACGCCCTCCAACACAGCCCGGTACAGGTGCGCGGCCGTGTGCGACCAGTTCAAATCCGCCCAACTTCCACTGGCGTGGTTTTGCCAGAGATTTGGCCGATTGGGGATAGGACGTGTCAAAAGGATCGCGTCGAAGGCTGGCACTGGGCGGGTGGACGCGTGTATGATACCATCGTAAGAGGTTGCCCGCAGCCTGCGTGAGCGGAACCGCGGGCGGGCAGCCATTGGGGAGTTGGAAATCGAGGGCCCCACGATGACCGCCGTTGAAACACAAACGCGCCGGCGCGGCAATCCAACCTGGGAAATCGCCCACTTGTTTCCGGCCCAAGGCGAGTGGACGGACGAGGAGTACCTTGCGCTGAACAGCAACCACCTGATCGAGTTCTCGGACGGGTTTCTTGAGGTGCTGCCGATGCCGACCGAACAACACCAATTGATCGTTGCCTTTCTGTACGAAATGGTGAAAGCGTTCGTGGCGCCCCGCAAGCTCGGCAAGGTTCTGTTTGCTCCGCTCCGAGTCCGACTGTGGAAAAGCAAGTTCCGTGAACCGGACGTCGTTTTCCTGCTGGCCGAGCAGGCGGATCGCCGCGGAAACAAGTATTGGCGCGGCGCGGATTTGGTGATGGAAGTCGTCAGCGAGGACGATCCGGACCGCGATCTGGTGACTAAACGCGCGGAATATGCTCGCGCCGGAATCAGCGAATACTGGATCGCGGATCCCCGCGACCAGACCGTCACTGTGCTTTCGTTGAATTCCGAGACGGGCGAGTACTCGCTCGCCGGA
Source organism: uncultured Pirellulaceae bacterium (assembly GCA_964486845.1). Lineage (GTDB taxonomy): Bacteria > Planctomycetota > Planctomycetia > Pirellulales > Pirellulaceae > Anammoximicrobium. The sequence continues at coordinate 20,450 of CAZAQY010000026.1, read as the reverse complement.
CGATACGCGCCGGGCGAGGCAGCGCGATCAGTGCTGCTGGACGGATTCTCGGTCGATGTCCGCCAGGCCTTCTCGCAGAACTGAACCTCTCGTTCAACCCGGCAGCGGCTCGATGGTCACGCGCAGCGGCAGGGCTCCGCGGGCGGACATCCGGGGGTCCGAGCCACAGGAGCGAATCTGGTCGGCTTTCAATTCCGCCACCTCCAGGGCACCCGACCAGACCACGCTCCGCCCGGTTTCGTGAGCTTCGAGCGTCAGCCGGTACGCCTTCAATCGCTCGTAATGGAACACTTTGTGAAGAACCGCCATCACGAAGTCGAAACCGTTCAGGTCGTCGTTGTGCAGTACGACCGCGTACGGCGGCTGCCGGCGTGGGGCCTCCTTTTCCTCGGTCGCGGACTTTGGCCGGGCCTCTCGGCTCGGCAATGTCGGCTCAGGGTGTATTTCGACGGCTGCAGCTTTCATGGTCAACCAGCGTTTGCGATGTCGGCTGAGCTTGGCCTTTCCTAGCTGCCTATTCTACCAGTCGCCCGCAGATTTGACCAGGATCTCGTCCGGCAGCATCTGCGGCCACAGGCGGTCGAAGTGTTTTCGGAGGTCGGTTTTCTGGACGAGTTCCCAGAGTGAGGTCTGCTGCCGGCGGAGGGCCAGCGTTCCCGCGATCCAAGGCTGTCCCCAGCCGGTTTCCGTACACCACGGACCCCATTCCCAGTCGGCGTTGCTGGCCCAGTACTCCCAGCGGTCCGAATTGAACGCACGGTACCAGGCCCCATCCAACTCCGGGTGCTCCTGCGGTCGGCGGGCCGATGGCGAGGTCCGGCAAGTGCGCGGGATACTCCACGTACAGCTGCAGTCTCTTGCGGGCCGCCTCGTCCGGCGCGGCTGGTGGCACGTCGGTCGGCCGGTCCGGATATCCATCGGCCAGGATCAGCACGCCGGAGCCTTTCGGCGCCGCTTGCACCGCATCTGCGGGCCGATCGTGGCGCGAGCAAGCTGCGCCGGCGGCTGTCAAGACTCGGTACAAATCGTTGTCGGCCACACAGCAGAAGATTTCTGTCAGCGGTGCCACGCTGGAGCCGAGAAGCTGACGGCTTCTTCGAACGTTGCCTTGCGCCGGAAATCGGCCGGATCGTAGGCGGGAACGGCCGGGTCCGGGTTGATCCACTGGGGATGCTGGCGGCCGAAGTAGCTGCCGTAGAACTGGTAGTTGGTGTCCACCCAGCGGCTGAGTACCATCAGTTCCCTTTCCGACAGCATTCGGGAATGGTCGTCTTTGGCGTTCTTCGGATGCTCGGCACGGGTCAGCACGTCGATCAGCGTGCTGGTGGGGCATCCCAGGCTGCGAGGCGGCAGATACGCGCCGTTGTAATTGCCCCGGTCCCCCCAGAGGAAAGACGTGAATTCCGGGATCATCGGACCAGCCAACTGCTTTTTGGAAAGCTCCTCGTAAGAGGTGTTGTAGAACAGCGTGACTTCGCCGGTCAGTCTCAGTCCGCCTGCTGGCTCGCTCGCTCCGTGGCACGAAACGCATTTGGCGTCGAAGATCGGCTGGATATCGGCCGGGTAGTGAATCACTTGACCCGCACGCCCGTCTCCGCCGTTTTCCGCCAGATCGCACGGCTGCGGCTGGGGGATGCTGGGCGAACGCAGCAACGCCAGCGGCGTGTCCGAGGCGTGTGCCGACGCGGTCCAATTGGGTTGTCCGTGACAGCCCGTACACGAGCGGACTTCGCCGGGCATGTAGTTCACGTACGTCCTCTCCCGTTGGAGTTCCCGAAAGTCCTTGTCCAGGGCCTGGAAGAAAATGCTGCGATTGGCCGGCACGACAAAGTGGGCGGAGCCGTCCGCTTCCACGGGCACGACGCCCCACTGCACCCGCGGCCAGAGGGCGCCTTTCCAGCTGGAACTGCTCAGCGACGGGTTCCATCGTCTGCCGGTGGACCAGTAGCGCGGCAGCGCCTCGTTGATGCGCAACCACTTGACCGCTCCCCGCTCGACACCCTGCATGCCTTGGTAGACGTCGGTCAGGAAGCACAACGCCTGATCGCTGGCAGCGTAGTCTGGATCGCGGACCGGTTGCACGGCCGGCGGAACGCGCCGCGCGACCAGCGGCGTGGGATGCCAGCAGGAGAGTTGGGCGTCGGCATGAACGAAGCGGTGATGTCCGTCGACGTCGATCAGGTACAGCGCATACGCGTTGGCAACGTCCTTGTAGTGATCGTCGGGATTCGCCTTGTAGGAAACCAGGAACTCCCGATCGCTGACCGGATAGGGATGCGTGTACAGGTGGCCTTTCTGGCCGTTCCTGTCGAGCACATATCCGCCCTCTTCCGTTCGAAAGTACCAGCCGGGTTCCGAGCGACGTTCGATGAACACGTGGGGCGTGATGTTCACGACGGGAAAGCGGTCGTCCCACTGGACGTAATCCGCCTCGTGCGGATCCGCGCCGCGGACCCGCACGCCTTTGCCGAAATCGACCAGCAGGATCGGCCCCAGGCAGCCTCCCTGCGGATAGTGGCAGGTCCCCACGCACACGAAACGATGACTGCTGCCGGGCAGTGGCTGAGGGTACATGTAGACGGTCGTGTCGTCGTCGGCCAATCCGTACAGTTCCTGCGGCCGGCTGCCGTCGGGATTCATGGTCCACACGGTCTTTGCGACCCGCGCGCCCTTGTCGATATATTCCCAGCGGTGGTACATGACCCGGCCGTCATCCAGCACCACAGGGCAGAATTCGCTGACCGGACTGCGGCTAAGTTGTTCGATGTGCGTGCCGTCCGCCTCCATGCGGTGCAGCACCGGAGCCACCAGGGATCCCGAGCCGCCGCAGAGCACGGTGTGTTCGGAGCGGGTCGAGGAGAAGATGATCTTGCCATCCTGCAGATAACACGGATGAATGTCGTCGGTGTGCCAGGAAGGGTGCCAGCGGGCCGCCTTCTCCGCCTCGTCCGGCGGCGGGAACGACACTTGGCGAAGGCCCGTGCCGCCGGTGTTCACTTCCCAAATGCGAAACCCGGAACCGGCGTCTTGACGAAAATCGAAGACGATCTTCCGGGCATCAAACGACAGGCTGATCTTGCCAATGAGGCCTTTTCCGCCCGGCAGACCGGCGGCGGTGACGACCGCTCGCTCCGTTCGCGTCCGCACGTTGTAGATGAAAATGCCGTTGTCGGGAACAAACCGGTCGGGACTGGTGCCGTTGTTGATGTCCGTGTAGTAGTGATCGGAAGAGTAGGGCTTGCGTTTGACGAACGCGAATTCGTCGAAGCCCAGGGCATCCGGATCGACGGGCGTCGCCGGCGGCGATGGCGTGCTGGTCAGCGACGGGCTCGGCGGCGCGGACGGTGCTTCGCCCGCTCCCGCCTTGGATGCGGCTGGTCCCGCAACCACGGCGGCCAGCGCAACGGACAACACGGCTGAACAGAGAACGAATCTTTGGTCCGGCATGGCTTGTTCCCTTGAAAACTTCGGAGGCGGGGAAAGTTGTACTGCACGTACGCGAGCCCCCGTTGAGGGCGAACTGCCAGTGCATTCCCTGCGGCCCATCTTACCTGAGCCCGCAGCGAGAAGCCAGATAGGCTCCTGGCAGGGGCTCGCTCCTTTGCTGCACCTTCGTCGCATGGCTCTCCGAGCCGTGCAACGCATTCAGCACGGCTCGGAGAGCGCGTGCTACTTTGGTTGCATCCGGGCTGGAAATTCCCGGCTCGTCGGTTACATTGACTGGTTGACGCGGTCCGTTCGAATGTCCCAAACCACCTTGTGAAAGGTAGGCAGCAACGATCCCGATGCGTTGGCAATCGTTCGCCGTATACGCCGTGCTGGTAATTGCTTGGGCCGCTTTTGGCGTTTGGCAGTACCGGAGCTGCGTGCGCGAGCGACAACTGATCGAAGAAACGCTGCATCAGCAATCGCACTCGGTGATGGCCGCCTTGGTCGGAGGCATGCAGTCTCACCGGCGGCTGGGAAGGTTCCTCGAGTTGCAGCTGCAAGGCATGCTCGAAGAACTCGTCAAGTCGCCGGACGTGATCGCCGTGTCCATCCTCAGCGGGCCTGAGAAAGCGATCCTGAGCGCGGGGGCGGTCGAGCAGTTGGATCTGCGCAGCGGGCTGCCGCCCGGCGACCGTTGGACATCGGCGGGGTTTCAGTTGATCGAACCATTCGTCCTGCAGCCGCCGGAAGCGGGATCGGAGATGGGAGGCGGCGGCCGCGGAGGTGGAGGCGGGCGGGGCTACGGACTCCGCTGGCGCACGGACGCGGCGGGCGAGGACAGCGTACTCGGCAAAGGCGGCCGGTTTTTCGCCGCTTTGCTTCTGGACCGCACGCGGGCGGATCAACTGAACCGCCGCTCCGTCTGGTCTCACGTGTTCGTGACCGGCGCGGGAGGCCTGGTCTTGCTGTGCCTGGCCCTGGTGTGGCGCGCCGGCGTCCGGGTGTTGGAAGCTCAAGGCCGAGCCGGACTGCTGGAACTCGAAGCCCGGCACCTCCGCGAGTTGAGTCAGGCGGCGGCTGGACTGGCGCATGAGACGCGCAATCCCCTGGGGCTGATTCGCGGCTGGACGCAGCGGCTGCTGGAGGACGAGACGGACGATCCCGGCCGGGCGGAGCACGCCCGAGCCGTCATGGAAGAGTGCGACCGGGTGACGGCACGAATCAATCAGTTCCTGGCGTTCGCCCGGCCCTGCGCTCTGGCGATCGGGCCGGTGGCCGCGGATCGGATCGTCGCGGAATTGGGCATGATCCTCCAGCCCGATCTGGAAGCCAAACGGCTCACGCTGGCCATGGAAGGGGCCTCGAGCGCCAAGCCGATTCAGGCCGATCGGGAACTCTTGCGCCAGGCCCTGTTCAACCTGATCCAGAACGCGGTCGCGTTTGCACCGGAAGGCGATACGATTACAATCAGCGTGGTGGAGGAACCCGGCGGTCGCTGCCGGCTGGAGGTGGCGGACCGCGGTCCGGGCGTGCCGCCGGAATCCGTGCCGTCGTTGTTCACGCCGTACCATACGACCCGCCCTGGCGGCACGGGATTGGGGTTGGCCATTGTCCGCCGGATTGCGTCGGCGCACGGCTGGGAAGCGGCCTACCGGCCGGGCTCCGGCGGAGGCGCCGTTTTTTCGTTGCAAGGGATTCATGTCTGAGCACAGCAGCACCATTCTGGTCGTCGACGACGAAGCGTCCCAGCGGGACCTGCTGGGCGGATTCGCCGCGCGGCTCGGCTATCGCGTCCGCGAGGCTGCCTCCGGGGAAGAGGCCCTGGAGTCGATCCAGCGCGAACCGCCCCACCTGGTCTTGCTCGACGTGCGACTGCCGGGCATCAACGGCATCGAGACGCTGAGCCGGATTCGCCAGTTTGCCCCCAATCTGCCCGTGCTGTTGATCACCGCCTTTGCCGATTTGCGGCAGGCGGTGGCGGCGATGAAAGGCGGCGCGGAAGATTATCTCGCCAAGCCGGTGGATCTGGACGAACTGCGGGCAGCGATGGCCGACACCCTGGGCGTTTCTGCGGCGGGCCGCCGCGACGCCGGGCCGCCCACGCCTCCCCTGCCGGCCGATCTGGTCTGCGAAAGCCCCGCGATGCGGCACCTCGTCTCCACGATCGCCGTGGTCGCGCCCTCCAAAGCCCCGGTGCTGATCACCGGCGAAAGCGGCACGGGCAAAGAGGTGCTGGCGCGGCTGGTCCATGCCTGGAGCCCGCGGGCGGACGGTCCGTTGGTCGCAGCCAACTGTGCCAGTCTCCCGGAGTCGCTGATCGAAAGCGAGCTGTTCGGCCACACCAAGGGCGCCTTCACCGGCGCCTCCGAGACGCGGCAGGGGTTCTTCCGCGCCGCACACGGCGGCAGCCTGTTCCTGGACGAGATCGCGGAACTGCCCCTGCACCTGCAACCCAAACTGCTGCGAGCGCTGGAGACGGGCCAGGTCCTGCCCGTCGGCAGCGACCGCCCGGCGGAGGTCGACACGCGACTGATTGCCGCCACGAACCGGGACTTGGAGAAAGAAGTCGCCGAGGGCCGGTTCCGGGACGATCTGTACTATCGGATCAACGTGGTGGAACTGGCGATTCAGCCCCTGCGGGAGCGCCGCGAGGACATCTTGCCCTTGGCGCGGCATTTCGCCGGCGAGTTTTCCGGCGGCCCGGTGCGGCTGTCGCCGCAAGCCGGGAACTGCCTGCTGGCCTATCCCTGGCTCGGCAACATCCGCGAACTGCGGAACGCCGTGCAACGGGCCTGCCTGCTGTCTCGCGGGGACGTGATCCTGCCCGAACACCTGCCGCCCAAGATCGCCGCGCTGGCGTCTCGGCCCGGCACCGAGGACGAGACGCACGGCCGACTGTCCCAGGTCGAACGCGCCACGATCCTGGCCACGCTCCAGGAGTGCGGCGGCAACCGCACGCAGACCGCCAAGAAGCTGGGCATCAGCCGCCGTGCCCTGATCTACAAGCTCCGCGCCATCGAACCTGAATCGTCCGGCGGATGACCGGGCAAATGGGAGACTGACGAATGAACCGTTCCTATGATTGTACGACAGCAGCCCGAAACGCCAGCAAAGAAGCAGCAACACCAGCCCGAGGCGCGAGCCAGGGATCAGCCACCGGAAATGCTCACTCCGGCGGGACGGAGACAGCCGCACGGGCGCGGCCGTGGTCCGGGCCATGCCGCCGTGCCGGATGCCTGCCGGCGGGCGTCCTTCTCGTCTTTTGCCAGTTCGTCGCGGCGGGCCACCCGGCCGCACAGGCACTTGACGGGCCGTTCGACGAGCAGGCCTCGCAGCACGTCGCTCCCGACCCCGCACCGGCCCCGACCGCCAAGTCTCAGGAATCCGGGAGACCTGCGGTGGCCGGTTTCGGCAAGGTCGGGAGACCTGCGCCGAACAGCGAGACTGCTCTCCTTCGGGGAACGGTGCGGGCCGAAGGTTCGCCGCTGGCCGGGGTGCTGGTTTCCGACGGCTTTCGCGTCGCACGGACGGATGCGCAAGGCTGCTACGAATTGCCGCTGAGCGCCAACCGTGGGCGGTTTGTGTTTGTCAGCACGCCCGCAGGATACTGGACCGACCAGTTCTATCTGCGCACGGAGCAAGCCACCGCCGCGGGCCGGGCGGATTTCACGCTTCGTCGGGTCGAGCAATCGGATCGCTTTGATTTCGTATTCATCACCGACATGCACCTGGAAAACAAGAAGGTCGGTTTGGCCAAGTTCCAGGCCAGCCTCCGCGAAATCAACCAGCTGCAGCCACGGCCGGCATTTCTCTGGTCCCAGGGCGACATTTCCCTGCAGGGCCACTCAGGCCCGGACTATGCCGAGGCCCTGAAACTGGTGGACATGCCGGTCCGCAACGGGCCTGGCAACCACGAGATGATGCTCGCGAAGGAGAACCCCCGCGAAGATTTTGAGCAACTCTTCGGCCCCACCTACTACTCGTTCGATTGGGGCCCGATCCACTGCATCGTGCTCGACGGCAACAAGCCCATCTCCGGCGTCAAGGACTACAAGGGCGTACACGGGGCCGTGGAAGGCAGCGAACTGGCCTGGCTGCGCGCCGATCTGGCGGCCCAGCCGCCCGGCAAGCCGATCGTGGTCGGCATCCATATCCCGATCGTGACGACCTATCCCGAACGGCGCCGTGAGAACCCGCCTGACGCGCCCTACTGGGAAGTGACCAACCGCGACGTGCTGGCCGACCTGTTCGCCGCGCATCAGGTGCGGCTCGTGCTGCAAGGTCACATGCACGAGAACGAACGCATGATGGTCAAGGGCGTCGAATACGTCGAGTCGATCTCCATCTCCGGCTGTTGGTGGCAGAGCGGCTCAGGTTTGGAACGCGGCGTCGACGGCAGCCCGCGAGGCTATCGCATCGTCTCGGTGGACGGGACCAAGGTCACGCACCGATACCAGCCCAGCTGCGAATCGCGAGTGGACCGCCAGGGCGAGTTCTACGGATTGGACAAGCCCGTGGCGCGCGGCGCGGCGGTGCCCTTGGTCTTCAACTGCTACGATGCGCCCCACGGCGCCACCGCCGAGGCACGCCTGGACGACGGCGCCTGGCAGCCGATGCCGGCGCTGGCCGCGATGAACCACAAGATCGGCCTGGCCATGACCCACCATTTCCGCCTGCTGGCGGACACCACGACTCTCGCGCCCGGACGTCACACGATCACCGCGCGCGTCCGTTGGCCGGGGGGCGAGACGGTCGAAGAACAAACGGCCTTCACCTTGGCGGGCGACTGATCGAGCCCGACACGGGAATCGGTCCCGTTTGGCAGCGGAAGGTAGGCCGGAACAAGTCCGCGCCGTTCCGGCAGGAACTCCCGCGGTCTTCGGGCCCTGGGCCGTGACAGTCGAACTACCGCGGCGCCAGTTTCGCGACTTCTTCCGCGGACAGCGCCCGATCGAACACGGCGATCTCGTCCAGGCGGCCTTCCCAGTTCGAATCGTTGTCGCACCGGCCGCCGAAGAACCACTGATCGAACCCGGCCGGGAAATCGGCGGGCGCTTGGGCCTCGATTTCCGGCTGCGGTTCACCGTTCAAGAATACCCGCACCGCCTGGCCGTCGCGGACGAACACCACGTGGTTCCAGGTCCAACGCGCGATCTCGGTGCGACCGGCCAGCGGCTGGGTGCCGTCCTTCGTATCGCCGTGCTGGAAGATCAGTTTTCCCGGCGCGGTGGCCGTGCCGCCGATGCCGAGGTGATCGCCTTGCGGACCCAGCCCGTGGCCGCGACCGCGGGAAAGCATCCAGCCGGCCGTTTCGCGGCCATCGGCGGGCATGCCGTTCCAGAACCAGAGCGACACCGAATAGCGGTCCTTCAGGCCGGCGATTCGCGACTCCAGGCGTCCGCCTGCGAAATGCGCCGCGCGGTTCGTTTCGCCGCCGGCGCAAAGAGCGCCGGAACGCGGACCTTCGAGAAAGAACAAGACGTCCGGCTCGTAGAACGCATCGCGATGGTGGCCGGACGAGTCCACGGCACGCGGTCCGGCAAATTCATCCAAGCGCCAGAAGGCCACGGGTTTGGCTGCCAACACGGCTTCCGTGGCCGGCCCGCAGCTCTGTTGGTAGTTGCGTCGCGGCCGGCCCGCCACCTTCTCCAACAACTGCAGCGCCGCCTCGACGATCTTCGGCTCGGCCTGGACCTCCAAGCCGGCGGATCGAGCCGGCCAGGTGTTGTAGCCGCCCAGCGGATGCTGTTCGGGCGGCGGGATGTAGCCGTCACCGCCGTTGGCTAATTCGATCACCATGGTGTTTGGCAGCGGACTCTGTAGTTTCAGCTTCAGGCCGGTGAGAGCATAGGTCTCGTTGGGCGTCGTCGCCATGCCGATCTCGCCGATGCGGAGCGCCTGGACGACGACCTCCGTCGCCTGCCACTCGTTCAGGATGATCTGCTCGCGCGCGTACACTTCGGTCGTGTCTTTCGGCGGCCGGTCGCCCATCGCGGCGACGATGCCCTGGGCCCACTGGAGCAACTGTTGATTGGGGACGCGATACTTCAGCGGCAGCCGCGCCTCGCACATCGCCAGGTCTACGTCTTCCCGATAGGTGACGGTCTGGTGCGCGGCCAAGGCGATTTCCGCCAGGCCGTGAGCGTAGCTGTCGATCGTCCAGTCCTCGTGCCGGGATCCGGCGGGCTTCGTATAGTCCCGCAGCCAGATATCGCCGCTGCAGCCGTGCGACATGATGCCGACAAACGCGGGATGTTTTCCGTCTTCCTCCGGGGCCAGCCGCGATTTGAGGACCTCGCGAAACACGCCGTAGTAGTCGGGGCTGAGCGCCTGGTCGCCGAAATAGTGCATCGAAAAGTTGGCCAGCACGGCCAGTGGTCGCCCGTCCTTGGCTTGCAGCGAGATCAGGCACAGGTCCGGGTCTTCCGGTCCGGCTTCGCCGACGGCATCGTCCCATTTGGCGCCGGCGTGCATGTTCGCCCGCACGGTCGGGTTGCCGAACGGGTCGTCCGCAATTCGATCGGGCCGGCGAACCCATTGCCGCAGCGCCGTGAACTCGGCCGCCTGGGCGACCGCCCATCCCACTCGCGCCGGTTCCAGATTCGCCTCGGCCGCCGCCACTGCCTCGACCAGCTTCTCCCGGAGAAACGGCACATACGCCGCATCTGCGTCCGTCCCCAGGCACCCCATGCTGGAGGGCGCCGAGTGCGAATGCGTGGCCCCGATCAGCATGTGATCCGGGCGGATCTTCGTCCGCTGGGCCGCCAACTGTTTCGCCTCGTCCAACAGCGCCCGCGGCATCATGCAGCTGTCGACGATGACAATGGCCAGCCGCGTGCGGCCGTCGTCCAGCACGATCGCCCGAGCGGTGACGGGCGCTTTCACCTTGTCCGCACTGCGGCTGAGCATCCCGCCGTTGACCAGCACGGGCAATTGCTGGGGCGTCACATCCACGACTGCCGCCCCGGCCTGGAATTCAGCGGACGCGTTGCTTGGAGTGAAGGCGAACACGGCACAGGCGGTGAGCACAGCCAAGATCGATTTCATGACCAGATCCTTGTTCAGGGAAGATGCGTCGAAACGGTGACTATACTTTCCCATTCAAGGCCGCGTGAAACAAGCCCCCACACCCATTTCGGCAAGTACAACACGCACGCTGGAGCGTTCCCGCGCCGTCGCCTGCTATCGTCGAGCGGTGATCAGGAAGTGCTTCTTGGACAAGGCGAACCGTTGTTGAACGGGATCCGGCGCGGATCATGCCGGGTGAGGTTAGAAACGTATTTCGGAATGGCAACCCCGACCGCGCCCTGATGTCCGCGAAATGGGAAAGCGAGCTTCCGGCGACTCCTGCTCCAGATTCTCTTCTCTTGCGTTGCCCTTCGGCACAGCACGGGGGTATGATACGCTTCGAGCGACTTCGATGCCAACGACAAACCGATCACGGAAAGGAGCCTGTCTCATGAGTTCCCTCGCCCTCGTCTTTGGTCTGGTGCTGGCGACAGCGGCCCCGCCGCTGCAGGCGGGTGCGGCGACCAGCAACATTACTCCCGAATTGGGCACGCTCGTCGTGGGCGGCTTCGCCCCTTATCCGGCCAAGCACGTGCATGACGATCTGCACGCGCGGTGCCTGGTGCTGGACGACGGCCAGACCAGGCTGGCGCTGGTGGTCTGCGATCTGCTCGGCCTACACCGCAGCGTCAGCGTCGAGGCGGGGCGACTGATCCAGGAAGCGACGGGGATCCCGCCGCAGAACGTCCTGATTTCCACCACGCACACTCATTCCGCAGGAACCGCGCTGGGCAAGAACCGCTACGTGAACGAGCAGGAACTGGACAACTACCAGCGTTTCGTGGCCCGCCGCATCGCGGACGGGGTGCGCTGCGCCGTGAACGCCCTGCGACCGGCGGAGATCGCCTTCGGCGCCGTGGACGTGCCCGAGCACGTGTTCAATCGCCGCTGGCGGATGCGCGAAGGCTCGGTGAAGCCCAACCCGTTCGGCAAGACCGATCAAGTGCAGACCAACCCGCCCGTGGCCAGTCCCGATCTGATCGAGCCTGCGGGGCCGATCGATCCGGCCGTCTCGATCCTCGCCCTGCGCGAACCGGACGGGCGGCTGATCTGCGTGTACTGTGCCTACTCGCTTCACTACATCGGCGGAACCGGCCCGGCGCACATCTCGGCCGATTACTACGGGATGTTCTGCGAAGCGATGAAGCGGCTGCAATCCGTCGCGGACCAGCCCGGCGGGGGCGCCGACCCGCCCTTCGTGGCCATGTTGGCCAACGGCACCAGCGGCGACATCAACAATATCGACCGTCGCAACCCGCGGCCCGGCCGCAAACCCTACCAGCAGATGCGCGACGTGGCGGAGGATATGGCTCAAAAGGTAAACGCGGCGCTGGCCAAGATGACCTGGCAGGACCGTGCGCCGTTGGACGTCCGCTATCGCGATCTGCCCATCGCGTGGCGGACCGTCGAATCGGAACTGCTGGCCTGGGCGGCGGACGTCGAGGCCCGCGCGCCGCATCTGCCGGAGGGCGACATCCCGGTGGGCGCCAAGTGGGCGACGACGCCGGAATTCGTCCAACGGCTGAGCTATGCGGGCCGCCTTCAACTGCTCGCGCAAGCTCCGCAGCCCGCCCTGCTGCCGCTGCAAGTGCTCCGCATCGGCGACGTGGTGATTGGCAGCAGCCCTTGCGAGACGTTCGCCGAAATCGGCCTGGAGTTCAAGCAGCGCAGCCCGTCGCCGCGTTCCTTCCTGGTCTCGCTGGCTCACGGCTACATCGGCTACCTGCCCACGCCGCGGCACTTCGAACTCGGCGGCTACGAGACCTGGCCCGGCACGAATTCACTGGAACCCCAGACCTCCGTGAAAATGCTCGACGCCCTGATCGAAATGGCCGGCGAAATGGCGAAAGAGGCCAAGAGCCGCTAAAATGATTCGGCGCGGATCTCCGAAGTCCACGGTTCGGCGCGGGGCTCTGACCCCGCCGAAACCGCCGACCGCAGGTCTCCGATTTCGGTTTTGTTAGGGTTGAGATGCAACGGTTTCCGGATCAGGGCTGGCACCGCGTCATTGTCCAAGCTTGACGTCGCGCGTGCCGAAAACCGTTTGGTGCCGGCAGTTGATCGTGCCGAGCGGACGGACCATCGGAAGAGCTGACAAAAAGACGAGCTGACAGAATTGATTCCTGGCGCGGCGGTCCAATGAACCTGTATCGTTTGATCCTCCGTCCGCGGGGTCTCCTGCCTGTTGAATGCCGAACTGGCGGCCGCCGCTTACGAGTTTACGGGCGACGAAAAATACGCCGATTTCTGCCGCGAGTTGATCCGCGACCAGTTTGCCGGGACTCAGAACGGCATGGGCAAGACCTTCGCCATGTCGATCCGCCAGACGATCTTCGGGCTCGACCGGCTGCAGCGGGCATTGTCGCCGCCGTAGCCTCCTGGACGATCCGCCGCGTCGCAAACCACCCGGAAACCGACGTTGTGAACGCGCTGCCAGGCGGGATAGCTCAGCCGAAAGCTCGAACGGCAGCGTTGCGGCCGATCGTGGAACGAGCCGCCGCGGATCACCCGCGGTTCGTTGTCGTGGTCGACATCGCGAATGTCTTCCGCGGAGGGGTATGGCCGATATCGGTCCAAGCGGACGTTGTGGTGGCCTTTTTCCAGCATCTGCACCAGTTCGCTGGTGTTGGCATGGTATTCGGCCGGTACGTGCAGTCCGACGCCGTCCTCGATATTGACGCGGCGGATCAGTCGCGCCAGCGCTTCATAGGCCGGCGTGTACCGCGTTCTGCGACCGCCGATCAAGCGGTGCTCGGGCTGATGCGGGGCGAACAGATCGGGACGTTCGCGCAACGTCGGGTCCAGCCGGGTGGCGTCCAAACGCGACAGTGGCATACCCGTAGTGATAAGCCGCAATCCGCAGCCGCTTGACCAGATTACGGGAACCACCGGCTCGCCGCGATGGCCGACGCGAGCGATGATCCCGTCCGCGCTGTGCCAGCCCCGAGCGGTGTCCAAGCCCAAACCCGCCGGCGTCCGTGGACGTGAGCCCGAAGCCCGTTCGACTTGGATGGGTCTTCCCTACTGTTCAGAACGAAACCTCGTATCTCTTCCCGAGCCTGATCCGATGTCTGCGGCTGTCCCCGGAGTAGGTTCCGGCGCAGCCGGTCAAGTTCATCTGGCCGCTCGGATCTGCCGCCCGAAAGCCGCCGGCACGGTGTTCGCGTTGCTGATGGCAGTCTCGAATTTGGCCATCCTGACGTCGACGTGGCTTGGCAGCATCTGGTACGATCAGTTGGACGCGTTGTGGGGCCATCGCGCGGCGTTCAATGCCCTGGTGGCGATGGGCGCCGGCTTCACCGCCGGCTGCTGGTTGCTGGCGCCATGGCTGCGGCCGGCGGCCCGGACAGATTCCGAGCGAGGAGCGTGAGGCTGCCCCCGGCAAGCCTGGGACATTTGAGGACTTCTCAAACCCGATGTTAACGCTGATCAACACCAATCGCATGCTGCCCCCGATTGCGCCGATCGGGCTGGACTACGTTGCCGGCGCGGCGCGGCGGGCCGGCTGCGACGTGGAACTGGTCGACTTGAATCTGAGCCAGGATGCGGACGCGCTGCTCGCGGATCACTTCGGGCGTTGCCAGCCGGATCTGGTGGGCCTGAGCTTCCGCAACGCCGACGATTGCTTCTGGCCCAGCGGCGAGTCGTTTGTGCCGGTGCTGCAGCGCGACATCGCCACGGTGCGCCGGCATACCACGGCTCCGATCGTGCTGGGCGGCGTGGGGTACTCCATTTTCCCGCAAGCGCTGTTGGCCGCCACGGGGGCCGATTTTGGCATCCACGGCGATGGCGAAAGTGCGATCGTGTGTTTGCTGAGCGAGATTCGCGGCCAGCGCCGTTGGGATCGCGTGCCGGGGCTGATCTACCGGCAGGACCGTGCGTTGCGGGTCAATCCGCCTGCCTGGCCGAGTTCGTTGTACGTTCCGGCGGCACGCGATTGCGTCGATAACGAGACGTATTTCCGCCGCGGTGGTCAGATCGGCGTCGAGACCAAGCGGGGTTGTCCGCGGCAGTGCAGCTACTGCGCCGATCCGCTGGCCAAGGGCCGCGCGCATCGGCTGCGCGATCCGGCGGAGGTGGCCCAGGAGGTCGCTACGCTGGCCGATCGGGGGCTCGATGTTCTGCACCTGTGCGATGCCGAGTTCAATCTGCCGCCGGAGCATGCGTTGGCGGTCTGCGACGCCTTGATCGCGCGGCGCCTGGGCGATCGTGTCCGCTGGTACGCCTACCTGGCCGTGGTCCCGTTTCGCGACGAGTTGGCCGACCGCATGCGCCGGGCCGGCTGCGTGGGGATCAACTTTACCAGCGATTCGACGCACCCGCAGATGCTGGCTACGTATCGCCAACTGCATTGCCGGGAGGATTTGATCCAAGCGGTGACGAGGTGCCGAACGCACGGGATCGCGGTCATGCTGGATCTACTGCTGGGCGGTCCCGGTGAAACGCCCGAAACCGTGGCCGAGACGGTCACCAGCATCCTGCGCATGGAGCCGGACTGCGCCGGCGCGGCTTTGGGCATCCGGATCTATCCCGGCACGCAGATGGAGGCGCGGGTGTCGGAGGAAGGGCCCCTGGCAAGCAATCCGGGAGTTCACCGGCATTATCAAGGTTCCATTGACCTGCTGCGGCCAACGTTTTACATTTCCCCGGTGCTGGGCAAACGGCCGGCGCGGCTGGTCCGCGACTTGATCGGCGACGACCCGAGATTCTTTCCGCCGGAAGAGGAAACAGGCGGTGCGGAAGAGTCCGCCGCCGGCGATCACAACTACAACGCCAACCAGGCGTTGATCGATGCCATCGCCGCCGGCGCTCGCGGGGCGTATTGGGATATCCTGAGGAAACTACGGGCGGGGGGCCTGGGAGTGCGCTGACGCGTCACCGCACGCTCAGGTGATGCACAGGAGGTTGTCATGACATTTCTCGTCACCGGCGCCACGGGTTTGGTGGGCAACAATGTGGTGCGGCGGTTGTTGGAACGCGGCCAGGCGGTGCGCGTCCTCGTCCGCCGCGAATCGGATCCACGACCGCTGCAGGGCTTGGACGTCGAACGCGTCTGGGGCGACGTGCGCGATGCCGCAGCCGTCCGCCAGGCATGCCAGGGGGTTTCCGTGGTCGTACACTCGGCCGCCATCGTACACTTCGGTTGGACGGGGTTGGAATTGCAGCGCGCCGTCAACGTCCAGGGTACGGAGCACGTGGCTGCTGCCGCGCTGGAGGCCGGCGCTCGGATGTTGCACGTGTCCAGCATCGACGCTTTGGGCGCCGGCAGCCGCGACGCGTCGGCCGACGAAGATTCGCCGCGCGAAAGCAAGATTCCTTGCACCTACATCGTCACCAAGCGGGAGGCGGAAGCCGTGGTCCGCGGCTACATCGAACGCGGCTTGGATGCCGTCATCGTCAACCCCGGCTTCATGCTGGGGCCGTGGGATTGGAAACCGTCTTCGGGACGCATGCTGTTGGAGGTGGCGGCGCGATTCACTCCCCTGGCGCCGACCGGAGGCTTGACCTCGTGCGACGTCCGCGACGTGGTGGACGGGTTGCTGGCGGCGTGTGAAAAAGCCCCGGCAGGACGCCAATTCATTCTGGCCGGCGAGAACCTGACTTACCAGCAAATCTGGTGCTTGTTCGCCGAGGTCAGCGGCGGCCGCAAACCGTGGTTCCGCGCCGGCCCGCTGATGCGATTCCTGGGCGGGTACGGCGGCGACCTGTGGGGGCGCATCACGGGCCGCGAGCCGGACGTGAATTCCGCAGCCGTGCGCATGTCCAGCCTGTTCCACTACTACAGCAGCGCTCGTGCTGTCGCGGAACTGGGCTATCGGACGCGCCCCTTCCGCCAGTCCGTCGCCGACGCCTGGGCCTGGTTCGTCGAACACGGGTACGCCTCGATCCACTCATAGATCCGCTGTTCCGCCTCGGGCGGGACGCTGTGGCCTTTGCCGTGATTGAACAAGCCGACACGCGGCGTGCCGCCGTACAATTGGTACACCGGCAGCGCGGCGGAAATGAACGGCCAGCTGCGGTCGCCGTCCGCCGAGTTCCCGCCCAGCAGCAGAAAGGCTCGCGGCGCGATCAGTCCCAGCAGTTCGTGGTGCTCGTGCGTGAACGACTCGCGGCGGATCTCGTCGCCCAAGTACCAGGGGGCTTCCCAGTTGGAGAATTTGGTCCCGATGCCGCCTTCGCTGCTGACCGTCACGCCGATGCGTTCGTCCAGAGCCGCCAGGTACACCACCTCCTTGGCGCCCAGCGAGTGACCGACGGCCGCCAACCGTTGGGGGTCGACTTCCGGCAGGCTGCACAGGATGTCCACGGCGACCACGGCGTCGTACAGCATCTTGGCCATGCCCCGCGAACCGGGGCGGGCCGCCCGAAAGCGTTCGACGTGCTGCTGGTACGGGATGGCCAGGTCTTCCGACCAGAGAAAACAACGCGGGCAAATGGCGACGAAGCCGCGCTGAGCCAGCTTGAGGCCAAAGGCCTTCTCCGGCTCGCCCTCCACCCCGGCCGGCTGACGAACCGTGTTCTTCGTGGTGGAGTGCAGCACCACGGCCCCGGGGCAGGATCGCGGGAGAGTCGCGGGCTTGAGCACGTACGCTTCGACCGGCCAGCCGGGCTCGACCTCGTAGCGGACGCGCTGGCGGAGGACGCCCTGGACGCGCTCTTCTTCGACCATCTCCAGCTTCGGGACCCCCCTCCGCTGCGGATGGTACGCGCCCAGGAATTCCAGCCACCACGCACGCAGTTGTTCGCGCCGCTGCCGCCAGGCGTCCAGCGACGCGATGGGGCGGTGGGTGTCGTCGACCAGCAGCGGTTCAAGTTGCGGTGCGTCCGCCGGAAGTTTCGCGGGCGGACGCTGGACTTCCGCCAGCCAGGAAACGCCGCGATCGCTCGGGGGCTGAGCCGCGGCAAACGATCGTGCCCCGGAAAACGCGATCGCGGAGGCAGCCAGAAAGTCTCTGCGCGAGATCGGTGTCATCGTTCACTCCTTGCCAAATCGGACGCGACGTCTTGGACCGTGCAGAACGTCGAGGGCCGTGCGCGCCGTCGGGTGCGTCACGGGGGGAACAGGTCGCGCACTTTATTGTAACGCCCAAATCCCCTGCCGCAAACACCCGCCCCTTGAAGCTCAGGCCGTTGTGGTGTTAACTCTGCAAAACTTGGGGCACCGCGTGCCGGTCGCCCTGGCGCCGCCACGCCGCACCATTTGCCCCACAGGACAGACAAGTGCCTCGCCGCGACGACATCCACAAGATCCTGCTGATTGGTTCCGGTCCGATCGTCATCGGTCAGGCTTGCGAGTTCGATTACTCGGGCAGCGTCGCCGCCCGGCACAAGGACCGAATCGTCGAACTGGCGGCTCGCCTGGTGAAACTGGGCTTCGAGTTGATCGCCACCAACGGCACGGCCCCCGGCGCGGCGTCGCACGAACTCACGGAGCGCCGCGTCCATCATCCCACCCGGCGCTGCAGAACCCTAGCATCGTTCGAGAAATAGCTGTCGCCTCGGCAGAGTCGCCATCACACTCCGTGTGATGATCGGCAAGAAACACTGGACAGTTGTTTCTCGAACGATGCTTACGTGCTTTGGCTTTCAGAATGCCGACCAGATCCATTCCCTCGACGTATTCCGCGTACTCCTCCCGCTCTTGCTCCGTCAGTTGGCCGAGGTTCGCCTTTTCGGCCAATTCGTCCAGCCGCGTTTGGGTCTGAGAATCGACTTGCACGCCGACGATCCGTTCCGCCACGGCTGGCGTCAAGCAATCCGTCACGGGATCCAGGAAACGATCGAGAACCATCGTGCTCATAGTGGCGCCTGCCAGCAGGATACGATGCGTGCCTCGGCAATCTCTGATGGCTTCCCGGCAACCGCCAGGCCATCCACGCCACATGACCTGGCACTGGATGCGGACGACCTGTCGGCGATCGGGGAAGTTCAACCGAGAACGAACTGTGGGATTGTCCACGCTCAACCCGTTCGCATACAATTGGGCAATGTGGAATCGAGGCTGGAACCAAGAAACAAAACGTGGATGCACACGCGATGTCCATGACAATTACGCTCAACGATGACTTGGTAGGCCAACTGCGAAGGCAGGCTCAGACTCGACGAGTCAGCGTCGAACAATGGGCTTTGACAATCCTCGGCCACGCGGCGGAGAATCCGGAGGAAATGCGAAGCTGGGCAAATCTGAATCAACGACGCTTTGACTTGATTCAGAAGCGGTACCCGACCGGCGGCGTGCGGAACGTAATCCCAGGCAAAGGCAACTATCTGAGATTCGGCGTTGCTGAACGAACGCCCTGAAGGCGGACATGAAACCGTCGCACCGCCGAAACGCCATCGGCATTGCTGTTCGCTGTGGGAACCGCGGCCGATCGGCTTTCGATCGTGGTCGCTAGGGTGATCTCCCGGACACACCGTCGTAGCTGCAACGCTGTGGATCGTTAGATGGCATGTCGTTAGACAAGCAAACTCACAAGGGGTTGGATCGCTTGGCCAATGCTCCCGGTCTTGATTTCGTCCAGTGTCCCCGGAACGGACAGACCTATCACGTACAGCTTCGCCTTCGCGGCTGGCCCGGCACTCCGGACATGTAGCTCCCGCCGGGAGGATACATTGCGTTCGCACGGATAGACCAGAGCCGCTCGTGGTACGGCATCTCCGTGGGGCGTAAAGGCGTGAGCGTAAACGAACGCCTGATAGATGTCGTGCGCCGCGACACGAAGATCGTCGTACAGCTTGTACTTCGCGTCCAGAGCGAACCTTGTTCTCGCTGTCTTGTGCCGGACGAGGAAATCTGGAACTACGCGGGCACACGGCTTGTTCGAGTCGGCGTGCACGATCACCGAGTGATCGGGACGCTGATACTGAAGCTCGTACGAAGTGCCGCTCAGCACCTGTTCCAGGATTCTCGCTACAAACCGCTCGAACAACATGTTCATGTCCAGCATGAACGCGAACACCCGAGTGCCCCCATTCACAAAGAGATTGTCCACCCCAAGACGGCCTAGGACCAGCCAACCGAGGTCGTGAGCGGGCTTGTAGTGCTCGTTGAGCCGATCGTAGAGAACACTCTGCCGGGTTGTATCCAAGTCGAGCCCCGCGGGATCGCAGACCTCTCGAAGGACGCAACTCAGTTCTCGGGCCTTCCGGCGGATGGGTTGGTAGGAAGCGTATCGAGCACATGCGTTCAGCGCCGCAGCCAGCAACTGGTTTTCGACCACGTCCTGTTTGCGTTCATCGAAACGGCATAACAGCCGGTCTACTCGCCCGAATCGTTCCAGCACTTGGCGTCCGGCCAGCAACCGTCCCCGAAGAACCGGCAGTTCGTCCTCCTCCTCAACGTAGTCCGCTAAGAGCCCAGCGCGGAGCACTCTCTCCACCTCCTGAACAAACATCGCTGCGATCAGGTCGAAAAGATGCGACTTCTCCGAGAGCAACTCGTGGACGCCGGGGAGGCGGCGAAGCGCCTCTATGCCATCGGTTAACTCAAGCATTTCCAAGAGCCGAAGTTCCTTTCCGACCAATTTCGGCACCACACGGATCTCGAATCCGGTCAGCCGGACAACCCCCACCCACGATGTCGTGGTGAAGCGAAGGCCTTGCCGCAATTCGTCGATCTGGAGGCGACGAGCGTTGCTGGAACATAGCGCTCGCAGAAGCGCACGATCCTCGCCGGTGAGCTGCAAGTCTGGGACCTCGCGGGTCTGCCACTCCGCAAGCTCGATTGGGGGTTGCTTTTCGGTACTCACGTCTGCAATTCCGCCGGGGAGGAGAACTCTTTTTCCAGGGCATCCAGAAGACGGTCTGGGTCTTCGAGACGATCCGCTTCCAGCGTCTGGTTCTCTTGGTCCACCAAGCCCTCGCCCGGAATGTGTCAATGGGTTTGAGACACTGCACTTTAGAGTCTTACTCCGTATCATGCGCGCACCGTGCGCGCATCTTGTACAGTGGTT